>NZ_DAMCLZ010000001.1:0-319198 GCF_032109125.1 Chishuiella sp. | reverse complement strand
TTTAGCGTTTAGCGTTTAGCGTTTAGCGTTTAGCGTTTAGCGTTTAGCGTTTAGCGTTTAGCAAAATTAATTTTTTATAAATTGTATCAATAAGAAATTCAATAAAAAACACATAGTTAAATAATTGATTCTCCATTTTCATCGGTAGTTAAAACCTCAGTCATGTAATCAAAAAATGGAGTTAAAACAGTTATTGCTTCTGTAAATTTCTTTGGGAAATCATCTGCGAGAATTTCAGCGTCAGAAATATGCTTAGTAAATAAAAATTGTTTTTTTCTTAGTAATTCAACACGCTCATGGTTTTTATCAAAACCTTTTGGTGCGGTTTTTAACTCATCACCTTCCAATTGCCCAAAAGTTGATTTTAAAACTTTGTTATCAAGTATTTTAACTAATTCATCAGATATTTCTATGTCTTTTCGAATACGTAACAAATCATCTCGTTCTGGCCCCCAAAAACCAGCTCCGATAAAAGAATTATTTGGTTGAATATGAATATAAATCCCTCCTCTTTTGTAGGGCTTTTTTCTTCCCATTATGGCAGAAAAATGGATTTTATATGGTGTTTTATCTAAAGAAAAACGAATATCTCTATTTATTCTATAAATTTTAAGCGGTTCTAATTCTTCTTTTGAACTAAGTTGATTATAAGCATCTTCAAAAATTACTCTTGCTTGGTTTTTAGCTTCAGTAAATTCTTCTTTATGTTCATTGAACCACTCACGATTATTATTTTTTTCTAATTGTTTTAAAAAACTAAATATTTTAGACATTGTATAGATAATATACCAATAAATGTAGCTATTTTAGATTAGATTTAAAAATATATATATCATAAATTAGCATTAAATAAATAAACACACATGAAGATTCCTAAGATAAAAGTAACTGCAATTATCAGTTTTTCTCTACTCGGTTCTATTGTTTTTTCACAAGATACAAAAGCAGATTCTATCTATGTAAGAGAGCATTACGAGAAAATAGAACAACTGATTCCGATGCGAGATGGAACTAAATTATTTACATCTATTTATATTCCAAAAGATAAATCACAGAACTATCCTGTTCTTCTAAATAGAACTCCTTATACAGTTGCCCCTTATGGTACTGATTACAAAAAATCATTAGGAAACTTTCCTGCTGAAATGAGAGAAGGTTTTATTTTTGTGTACCAAGATGTACGTGGAAAATGGATGAGCGAGGGTGTTTTTGAAGATGTACGACCTACAAATAAAAGCAAAAATAAAAAAGCCTTTGATGAAAGTACAGACACCTATGATACATTGGAATGGCTATCTAAAAACTTAAAAAATTACAATAAGAAAGCTGGAATTTATGGAATTTCTTATCCTGGCTTCTACTCTACTGTAAGTTTAATAAATTCACATCCAACATTAAAAGCTGTTTCGGCACAAGCACCAGTTACAGATTGGTTTATTGGTGATGATTTTCATAGAAATGGGGTTTTATATTTGAATGATTCTTTTCGATTTATGTCTACTTTTGGAGTAAACAGACCTCATCCTATTACTCCTGATCAAGGACCAAAACCAATTAATTATCCAATAAAAGATATTTATCGTTTTAATTTGGAGGCTGGTTCTGTAAAAGAATTAAAAGACAAATATTTTCAAAATAACATTAAGTTTTACAATGATATCTTTGCTCATCCAAATTATGATGAATTTTGGCAAGAAAGAAATCCTTTAGCTAACTTAACAGATGTAAAACCTGCGGTAATGACTGTTGCTGGTTTCTTTGATGCAGAAGATGCTTGGGGAGCATTTGCGACTTATAAAGCAATAGAAAAACAAAATCCTAAAGCAAATAACGTTTTAGTTGCTGGACCATGGTTTCATGGAGGCTGGGTTCGTAGCAAAGGAGATACATTTGGTGATATGCAATTTGATAATCCAACAGGTGAATATTACCAACAAAATATTGAGTTACCTTTCTTCAACTATTACTTAAAAGGCAAAGGTGACTATAAACCAACTGAAGCAAATATTTTTATATCAGGATCAAATGAATGGAAACAATTTGAATCTTGGCCTCCAAAAAATACAACATCTAAAAAAATGTATTTACAAGAGAATGGAAAAATAACTTTTGATCAACCAAAAGCTCCAAATTCTTTTGATGAATATGTTGCTGATCCTAACAATCCTGTTCCATTCCAAGGTGGTGTCCTTGAAACACGTTCTAGAGAATATATGGTAGATGATCAACGATTTGCTTCTACTCGACCAGATGTTATGGTTTACCAAACAGATGTTTTAGATAGCGATATAACACTTACAGGACCAATTATCAATCATTTATTTGTTTCTTCGACAGGAACAGACGCAGATTATCTTGTTAAATTAATTGATGTTTACCCTGAAGATACGCCAAAATTTAATGGGAAATTAATGGGTGGTTATCAAAACTTGATTCGTGGAGAAATTATGCGAGGAAAATATAGAAACAGCTATGAAAAGCCTGACGCATTAATTCCAAATGAAAAAACTTCTGTAACTTATTCAATGCCTGATGTCGGACACACATTCAAAAAAGGACATCGAATAATGATACAAGTTCAAAACTCTTGGTATCCGTTAGCAGATCGTAATCCACAACAATTTATGAATGTTTACGAAGCTACAGCAAAAGATTTCTTGAAACAAACACAGCGTATTTATCACGATTCTTATATTGAAGTACCAGTTTTGAATAACTAATAGATAAAGTTCAGTAAAATTTACTGGACTTTATTTTTATCAAAAATTATTGAAATAATGATATAATCAATATTTTTACTGTATGAAGAATACTATTTTTAAATCAATCACTTTTTTATTATTAATGGTTGTATCATCTGCTCTATATGCACAAACATATACCTTAAAATTTAAAACAAATTATGGTAAGTTTGATGTATTACTTTACGATTTTACTCCTAAACATCGCGATTTAATTCTAAGCCAAATAAAAAAAGGAACATATACAAATGCTCAATTTAATAGAGTTATTAAAGATTTTGTTATTCAAGGTGGAGAATTAGATGATCCTATTTTAGCTAGAGAAGCTAAACATCCTGAAGAAAAACCTATTCGACTTGCTCCTGAGTTTTCTCCGAAAGCTTTTCACAAAATAGGTGCACTAGGAGCAGGAAGAGATAGCAATAAAGAAAAAGCTTCTTATTACAATCAAATTTATTTTGTGGTAGGTAAAAAAATAACAGAAAGTGAATTGAATGATTTAGAAATAAAGAAAGGTATAAAATTCACTCCACAACAGAGAGTAGAATATTTAAAAAATGGTGGCCAACCTAGATTAGATAATGATTTTACTGTATTTGGTGAAGTAACAAAAGGATTAAAAAATGTAATTAAAATTAGTACTGTAGATACAAAAAATGAACTACCTACTACTCCTGTTATATTTTCTATCACAGTAAAGAAAAATAAACCTAAATTTTATAAAAAAACTAGTTTATCTGCAGGAATATCTGCAGTGAATTATTAAGTAATTATTCTATCTCTTAATATCTGATAACTTGCCCACAATAAAAAGTATGATGAATAAGTTCTACTCGTTTAGTAAATTCAAATTTCAAATCACAAACTACTTTTTGCAATAGCGATTGAAGAGGAAATCCTTTTTGCGAAGCGATCTAGCGAAGTAAAAAGATTGGTATCGAGAAAGCGCAGTCCGTAGGAATTGCCCAACAAAAAAATTATGATATTTACAAGTCTTTTTAGACTCTAAAAATTCAGTTGATTTTTGGTGTAAAAATACATTTAATTAATGTCTATTTTAAATAAAATAAGTATTTATTATCGAAAAATGAATTAATAAACAGTAATTTAAACAAAATATTAGCATTTGGAGTATTGTGGACACTATATTTTCTTACTACTTTGACCGACACAAAATATAAACTATATATTATGAGTCATCAAAACACATTTTACAGCAAAGAAAATCATGGTAATTATGAATTAATCTCTTTAGGAGAATTTCACCTTGCAGAAGGAGGCGTAATACCAAATTTAGAACTTGCTGTTAAAACACAAGGAACATTAAACCAAGATAAAAGCAATGCTATATTAATTACAACTTGGTATTCTGGAACAACTAAGATTTGGGAAGATGCCTATTTAGGAGAAAATAGAGCTTTGGATCCATCTAAATATTTTATTATTTTAGTTAATCAGATAGGAAATGGGTTGTCTACTTCTGCCAATAACAGTGAAAGTCCTATAGATAAAGCTAATTTTCCAAAAGTAAGAATAGAAGATGATGTTATTGCACAGCACAAATTACTTACAGAACATTTTGGAATAGAGCAATTAGAATTAGTTGTTGGAGGTTCTATGGGGGCACAACAAACTTATGAATGGATTGTAAGATTCCCTGATTTTATGCGTAAAGCTGCTCCTATTGCAGGTTATGCAAAAAATAGTGAACATGATTTTATTTTTACTAAAACACTGAATGATACTTTTTTATTCGATCCTAATTTTAACAATGGGGATTATGAACATACAAGTATGATTCCTGCCTTAAAAAGACAAGCAAATTTATGGGATGTAATGGGATATTCTACAGAAATGTTTCGTCAAAAGGCTTATCAATCAATAGGATTTGAAACAGCTCTAGATTTTTCTGAAGGTTTTACTGAACAATATTTTTCTGCACTTGATCCAAATGTTTTACTTACATGTGCATGGAAATGGCAAAGAGGTGATGTTAGTAGAAATACAGGTGGAGACCTAAAAGCTGCATTGGGAAGAGTAAAAGCAAAAGTATTTGTGATGCCTATAGATACTGATATGTTTTTTATTGAAAGCGAATGTAAACTAGAGCAAGAACAAATTCCAAATAGTGAGTTTAGACCTATAAAATCGATATGGGGACATCTTGCTTTATTTGGAATGGACAAAGATTATTTAAACCAAGTCGATGAACATTTAAAAGAATTATTAAATTCATAAATTTTATTGAACAAAGCTCTTTTATTCATAAAATAGAAGAGTTTTGTTTTTAGCACTATACAATACTATAAAATTATATGTATTTTAGATACTAAATTTTTCTAGAATGCTAAGAACAATAAAAACATATAATAACGAGGCTGAAGCGCATATTGCTTTATCAATTTTGGAAACTTATTCAATCAAAGGATTTATTTTCAATGCATATAGTACAACTATTTATCCTATTTTCTTTGGTGGAGTTGAATTGAGAGTTGAGGAAAGTGATTTTGAAAAGGCAACTGAAATTTTAGGATGATTTTTCAATATATTTTTTTATCAAATAACTAGGCACCAATTATTTTTGGTTTTTATTTATTATTTATATAAATTTGATACATCATCAGGAGATTTTGCAGTAGCAAAACACCAACCGAGTATTACCTACTACGGTGGTTTAGAATGAGGACGACTTGTCAAAAATAAAGGTTATTCATTTCTAATCCTGTTGTTTTAATTATTAATTTAAATTTTAGAACAATGGAAAATTATTTAAAAATTTTTGAAAAAAGATTTTCAAATCTAGCAGATTATGAGCTAATTCAGTCTTTTAATCATGAAGTACGTCAAATAAATTGGGGCGATTTTAGACAATATTACTTAGAAGCCTTGAAAAAAGAATTCTTTAAAAGAGGTTTCGATACAAGTTTAATTATAGAAGGGAGCACAATTTTATTATCAGAAAAAGTTTATTTAGATGGTAAAACTATTCGAACAATTGGTAGTTAAATACAAATCATAAAAATTAAATAGAGATTTTAAATTGGTTCAAAATCTCTATTTTTTATATTATAAAAATGATCGTTTATTACAATTATTCTTTTTAAAGTAAATAATGTAATTTTGTATTATGACCCTGAATGATAGATTGAAAGCTTTAGTTGATATAGTTCCAAAAAATATATGTGGTATATATTATTTATTGAATAATAATGATGAAATTATCTATATAGGGAAAAGTATTAACATCAAACAACGATTAATACAACACTTTAAATCAACAGATAAAAAAGAAATAAAACTTCAACATTTCACCTATAAAGTAAACATAGAAAGCACAGGAAATGAATTAATTGCCTTATTAAGAGAATCTGAATTAATAAAATCACATTTACCTATTTTCAACAGAGCACAACGAAAAGTTAATTTTTTTTATGCGTTGTACAAAGAAAAAAATGAAAAAGGATATGAAGCCTTAACTATTAAAAAAATAGAGAATTCTGGAGAAGAATTATTAGCGTTTACCTCATTAAACGAAGCGAAAGATTTTCTTTTTTCTACAACAGAAAAATATATGCTTTGTCAAAAAATTAATGGATTATACAAATCAAAATCAGCTTGTTTTCAATATTCTCTAAAAGAATGTTATGGTGCTTGTATAAATAATGAAGAACCAAAGGAATATAATAAAAGAGTACAAAAGTTTATAAAATCAATTCAATTACCAAAAAAAGATTTTTTATTCGAACTTGATGGAAGAACTAACTCAGAAAAAGGAATTGTTTTAATTGAAAAAGGGATTTATAAAGGCTTTGGTTTCTGCCCTATTACAATTGATTCACATGATGAAATTATAAATTATATTTCTGTAAAACAAGATAATAAAGATGTAAGAAGAATTTTATTTCGTTATATAAAAAATCAATTAAAATTTAAATGATTATTGCGTTAGGGAAAGTAATGGAAATCCTTTGCGATGAGCAAAGATTGAAGTGAATTGCCCGACCGAAGGGAACGCCCAAATAAAAAATTATTCCTATTTTCGTTCGCTAATTGAAGTATAAAAACTATGTATCATCAATTCTCTGATAATAAACAAGTAAAAACTGTTTCCTCATTTTCTGAACTTATTACAACTAATTTCCAAGGAGAAGCAAATGCGATTTGTTGGGAAAGAAATTTGGATGGAGATTTTTTTGAAATTGTATCTCAACTAGAATTAAAAGACAATATTACAGAGATTACAATTGATGATTTACAACAATTAAATTTATCTGAAAAAGGAAATTTAGCCAGAAAAATTATAATAAATGACATGAATTATCTGACTGATTTTGGTGCTATGCCTTCTCTCAATTTATTAAAGAAATATGAGCGCGATGATGAATTTGATTTTATTTCTACAGATGTTTACTCTTTTCATGTAGACCGCTCTTCTATTAGCACAGACACATATTTATGTACGTATTACGGCGCTGCGAGTGATATAATTCCAAACAATGAAGTTGAACAAAAAATATTAATTCCAGAAATTAGAACTGAACTTAAGAAATTACACCATGATGCTAATGAAGATTTTGAATCGTTTTTAAAAGACAATTTTTTCGATCTTCATTATCAACCAAAACCTGATGCACAACCATTAAATTTGGGATTAGGTAATCTTTGGCGATTGGCTGTAGATCATCCTAATCAGAATGTTTTACCTTGTGTTCATAGAGCTCCGAAAGAAAATGATAACGAATACCGTTTACTATTAATTTGTTAGTTTTTTATAATTTTTAGATTTGCATAACGTAAAATAGATATGACTGTAGAAAATTTAATAGGAAGTTATTTTATAGAAGGAAGTAATCAAGATGAAAGCAATGCAACTTATCATGGTATTCTGAATTTATCTCTTGATGAAAATAACCGTATTGTTGCTGAATGGATAATTGGTGATGCTATACAAAATGGAACAGGTTTTTATAAAGATCAAATTTTAGTTATCAACTTCAATTATATAACAGAAGATGATCAAATTTATAAAGGTGTTGCTGTTTATCGTTGTCTTAGTAAAGATATTCTTGATGGTTTCTGGTCAGAAAAGCATGGGAATCCTCTTTACTTAGGTTCAGAATTTTGTACTCGTATAAAGAATAATGAATTGTTAGATTAGCAAGTATACTTTCTAATTATTTTGGGCGTTCCCTTCGGGCGGGCTTTCCGTTACAATCTTTTCTAATTGGTCATTGAGCGAAGTCAAAATACAATGACCAATCTAAAAAGGATTTCCTCTACAATCCCTAACGCAGTAAAATATTAGATAAAAATAGAAAATATGAAAACTTTTCAAGAACTAGAAAACTTAATCGCTCTTAAAGTAGATTGATTAATAAAGAAATTTTTTTTTTTTAAATAATTAAACCCAGATTCTAAAGTAAAAGTAAAACCTCCTCCTGTTCCGAAAGAAAAAGAGAAAGCAAAAGATGACGGTAACGATGTACCTCCATTTATAGTTTTAGCTTCAGCTTTTGAAATTCCCACCAATACTAAGTTTTTCAAATACAGGTTATTAATATTTTTTTTTGTTTAAGTTAATACTATTATAAAACTAAACATTTTTTATAATTTAATTATAAAAAATGAACAATAATATATTACAGTATTGGTAATATTTTTATGTATTTATATATAGCAATTATTACTTTTAAAAACTATAAAAATTATTTGAGTGCAAAATGATATCTATTCATCTTTATGTATTCTTAGTATCTTATTTGCAATAGCAATTGTAGCGGAAATCCTTTTTGCGAAGCGTTCTAGCGAAGTAAAAAGATTGGGAGCGATAAAGTGCGACCGAAGGGGTTGCCCAAAAAAACATTATTTTTTAGTTAAAAAAATATACTTAATCTTTACTTACTTCTCGATATTAGTATACAAAAAATAGATATTGATTATAATAAGAGATTTATAATTTAATGGGGTTCTGTAAGACTTGAACTACTACCCTATAGTAATTATACAATATGTCGTTTTAAAAATTTATATTTAGAAAAAATTAAATAATGAAAATTGCTTTCCTATTAAATCTTTTATGTATTCCTGTTTTAGGAACTGCTCAACTACAAGCTATATTTCAAAATAAAATAGATTCTATTTTTGAAAAAAATAAAAACGCAATTGGAATTATTGTACATGTAGAATCACCAAAAAAAAATATTTCTTGGAGCTATGCTAAAGGTGTCACAAATATAAAAACAGATGAATTGCTAAACAATCAACAACCTGTTCTAATTGCGAGTAATACGAAACCTTATGTTGCTGCTGCATTACTAAGATTGGTTGAAAATAATGAAATATCTATTGAGCAACCTATCAAAAAATTGTTATCAAAAAAGACTCGTAAATTATTTCAGAAAGCTGGTTATGGTCTAAATACAATTACAGTAAAACATTTGTTATCGCATACATCTGGAATTCAAGATTATGTGAATGATGATTATTTTGAATTTGTAAATCAACATCCTCTACATGAATGGAAAAAAGAAGAGCAAATTAAAAGAACAATTGACATAGGAAACCCTGAGAAAGCTGGAGAAAAATTTAGTTATGGTGATATAAATTATTTACTTCTAACCGAAATAATTGAACAAAAAACAAAACAACCATTTTATACTGCTATTAGAGATTTACTAAAATACAAGGAATTAGGATTAAGTAAAACATGGTTTATTAATTTAGAAGAATATCCAGAAAATACTTTGCCTCTTGCACATCAGTATACAGATAAATACAACTTGGATTCTTATGATATTAATCCGTCATGGGATTTGTATGGAGGTGGAGGAATTGCTTCTACAGCAAAAGAATCTGCACTTTTTTTTCAATATTTATTTGATGGTAAAATCATTAAAAATAAAAATATTTTGGAAGCTATGTATTCTTATGTTTTACCTCTGGAACAATCTAAATATTGTTTAGGAATTTATCACTTTAATTTAGGGTTCAATGCTTATTATCATGGTGGATGGTGGGGAACTGATGTTATATATTCTCCAGAAACTGATGCTACTGTTACTGTTTTTACATTACAAAAAAGCTTTCAACATATTATCAATCCATTCATAGGAAAGGAATTTCAAAATTTATTAATGAATAAGTCTAATTTGTAAGTAATTTATATTTCTATTAAAAATTAGGATTAATTATTTTCGATACAGAAAGTAAAACAATCACATTTTAACAGAGATTTCTTATTATGTTGTATATAGATTAGTAATTACCAATATTAGGTATACTTTATAATAAATTCATCCGAATTAATTAAAGTCTCTTCCAAAATACTTTTATAATAATTGTAGCCAAATTCTTTTTTATTAGATTTTATTTGATCCAAAATAGATTCTTTAATATCGAGAATGCTTAATTTATTTTTAAAAGATTTAATTTGATAAATAAGTTCTGATATTATTTCATTAGAGTTAGTATTAAATCTATTTAAAAGATTTAATTTACTATAATGAGAGCATATTAGATTAAACAATGTTGAATTTATTCCGTTAATATTTTCAAGTTTAAATTTAATTTCGATCTGATTTGTATTAAAAATCAAATCAACAAATAAATATTGTTCATCTGGTAAAATGTCGGTATATAAGTTTAAAAATAATCTATTACCACCTTTTTTCCAATATTTTCCTTTGTAACTGTTGCATTCTGAACATGCAGGCAGTAAATTTAAAGGATTAACAGCGAATTCAGAATATTCTTCTTTTGGAACAATATGATCTAAAGTATTACAAGAATTTATAGTACAATATTGACAAATCTTTTTAATTCTATTATCATAAACAGTCGTTCTTGAATATTTAAATTCAATTAATTTTTTATCTTTTGAAGAATATAATTTTAATAGATCATTTTTATTTTGATTATCAGATATTGATGGACTTAGACTTAAATGATTATTGATGTTGTGAGCATTAATATAGTCATTATAATAAAGTTTTACATTAGGAATAAGAACATTTAATCTGATTCTATAATTAGGATCCTTTTTAGAGTATCGTTTAGTTTTTATAATATCATCTAAAAAACTACAAGGATCATCGTTATAAGGATTAAGATTTTTCATTCATAATACTTTTTAATAACATATTTGCATTTAGACTAAGAGGAATATTATCCGATTTTAGTAGATTAATTATTTCTTCATATGAATATCCTTTATTTACTAACTTTTCTAAAATACTTTTAAATTGTTTTGGTATATCTCTATTTCCAAAAATTTCTTCTGTAATAATTGTAAGGTTCTCTCCGAAAGTTTCTATTAATGGTCTTCTTACTACTAAAATGTCATGTTCTTTTTCTAATATATATACATTTTTTGATAGAAGCTCTCTGACTATTAAAGGTGAATGAGTTGCAATAATACAAAATGAGTTAAATTGATTTGTTAATTGATAGATAACATTCATTAATTGAGATATAGCATTTGGATGCAAATGAGTTTCAGGCTCATCGTATATTATTAAAGAATCATATCTTATATTGGCAACTATTTCTGTTATTATATATAAAAATATACTTTGTCCAGAACTAAGCTTTTTAGATATACTACTAAACGATTTTACATTTACAGTAAAAGAATCAGAATCATTATTATCTTCAATAATTAATTCCTCAACTAAATCATCATCTAAAAACAATGGTAATAATCTAATCCATTTATCAAATCTATTTTTTGATTTAATTTTCTTCCATGAATTATGAAATCTATTTTTTAATCCTTTTTCTGAATATAATTCTCCATTACTTTCTTTTAAACCACAATAGATATAATTAAAATTTGAATCTTTTTTAGGAATTTCAAAATTGTCAAATACACTATATGATACAGCTATTACTTTACTAAATAAAGGAGTTTTAGGAATGAAGTTTTCATTCTTTTTGTTTGAAATATCTAAAGGTAAAGTTGAAGTTAATTGAGTTTTTCCTGTTCCGTTTTTTCCAATTAAAGCGTAAATTCTATTAGAAATTATAGTATTATTGTCAAAATGAAACTCTATGTCAATACTATTTTCAGAATATTTAGGTTTAAAATTATACTTGAAACTATATAAATTCTTTAGATCATAGTCATAGATAATGTATTTAATATTTCTTAGTAATTGTTCTTGTAAGTCAAATCTAATTAATGAATTTTTAAAGTAATATTCATTTTCAAAATTTTCCTGAATATCAGTGAAAAAAGCAGCGTCTTTTAAAGCCCATAATATTGAAAGGAAATCATTTTCAAATTCTCTTTTTATATTTTTATAATAATTTTCATTTGTTCCAAGAGAGCAATATTCATCTGATAAAATTTCAAATGATTCTTCAATAAACTCAGGTGTACTATCACATTGTTTTTTTATTATTTTTGTTCTTCCTATATCTATATAGTCTTCAACAGTTTTAAAATATATCAAATCATAACCTGAGCGATTACCGTAATCATTCCAACCATTGTTGTTGTAAAGTCCAAAAGAAGGAAAGTTTTTAGGACGTAAATCATAATGTGAAACGTTTGTTTTTTTTTCAGATTTATGGAAAACGTAAAATTTAATTTTGTTTGGAATAATATCTTTTGGGTAATCATTATTCCCTTTTTTTCCTATTTTGTATATTGATAAATTCTCATCAGAATGATCTGTTAATATGAATGTAAGTTCATCTTTTTCTATATAAGGAGTAATGATTAAATAATATTTCATAATATCATCTCCATTTCTCCTTAAGTTCGGACTTATGATTAAATTTAAAAAACTGATAAAATATTCATCATTTTCATTTAGTTTAAATCTTTTTTGAAGTAAAAATTCTATATCCCAATCATCGTTTGCAACAAAGTGTTGATAGGCATCTTCATAGGCGTTATCGTACCTACTATCTTCAGAAGGAAGAGAGTATAAATCAAATATTGAATTTATCTCATTTATAATTTCTTCTTCAGAGAGTTTTCCAAATAAATCATTTTGCTCTAAAAGAACCTTTAATAGTTCTTTTTTTACTTTATCAGTTAATCTATACATAATCTAAAAAAATAGATAAAAATTATTTATAAGATATAAAGATTCTACTATTTTTTCTCTATTAACGATTCATATAACTTTTCTCTCCAATAATCTCGTGAAACAACATCTTCATTATCAAATAATTCTTCGATTTCTCTAAAAATCTCAAAAAGAGTAAATGTATTTTCAGTAGTTACTCTCATTAATTTATTATAAACAGATTCTTTGTATTTTTTAAATTCCACATTTTTTGCATATTTTACTTTATTTGCTAAATGAAGTTTTACATCCTTTGTATTTTTTATGTTTGATATTTTCAAAGCATCCTCAGAAACTTGTTTTATAAAAAAGTCAATTAATTCAGGTAAATCTTTTATCTTTTCAAATACTTTTTCTACACTTCCACTATGTTTATATGTTAATAAGTCTACTGGATAAGAAGCTTCATCTCTTTTTAGACCTTTAGGTTTTAAAAAGATATCACTACTTTTTTCTTTGTCTTTCAGAGTTAATTTAAAAACACCATTGAAAGTCACAGGTTTTCTTTTAATTTCGTCATTTTCTAAAATAAGATTAAATGATAAAATTAAGTTATCTCCAATGTTTTTTGAATTATTAAAACTAAATGAAACATAGATTTCTGAATCATTTACTACATAATTATCAATATATATATTTGTTTCTGTTTTTTCTTTATAGAGATTTAATGCAATTAGAGCAACAAAAACAGAGAAGTTAATACCAAAGTTCTTATAAACATCTTTAGAAGTAACAGCTCTTAAATAATATTTTTTATCTTCTTTTTTATATACTAATCTTAAACTTCTTTCATCTTCATTGTCTATATTCATTTGTTTAAGATAATCTTTAATATGATTAATTAGACTTTCATATTCAAAATCACGACAGTAATTAGCAAATTTACTTAAGCTATAATAGTCTAAAATATCTTGTTTTGCAGAATAAGCTGTTTCAACTGAAAGTAAGTCAGATTTATTTTTTTTTAGAATCGATTCATTCGTAATTTTGGCAATTTCAAAGACCGCTTTTTCTTTTTCCAACATTTTCTTCAATTCGATTTTATTTATTTTGGAATCGATATCTTCTTTTTCACATTGAGAATCGAGAAAAAAAATAGAATCTAATAATGATTTTGAATTACCAATTTGAATTACTTTGTTAGTAGATTCATCAATTTTAAATAATTTAACTAACTCGTCTTTAAAATGTTCTTGTTCTTCAAGTACTTTTAATAATTTATTAATAGTAACATAACTATCAGTTGTAAAACTATCAAACTTTTTACTTTGTTTTTCTAATATCATAAGTTGTATTTTAAAAATAATTTATTCATAATATTCATTTCAAAATTCTTGCCTATTGATATATAATAGTTTAATTGTCATATTTTATCCTTTTAAAATACTTTTATGTCATGTTGTCATAAATATTTGATATAAAAAAATCCTCATAAAGATGAGGATTATATAGTTTTTTGTAAAATTGTCAGTTATAACTAAAAAAGAGATTATAATAAACTTCGCATAATTGAGTATGATGATTTTAAAAGGAATTTATTTAATACTGAATTGTCTTTCTTTAATTCTTCAAAATTAACTATTAAGTCTTCTTTTCCCATTACGTTTATGTAAATATATCCAATTAGATAATTTCCTTTTTTTTGTTGTTGCATTTTAGATTTTATTTCGTTTTCAATATTTTTCTCTAAAATGGAAGAGTCTTCTAAAATAAATTGTTTTTTCTTAATCTTTGCAAATACATAACCTTTTTTGTAAATCGTTCTAATACTATCAATAGTTAGTTCTGTCATGATTTCTTTTCCATTTTCAGTAAAGGTTGGTATACTGATTTGATTAATGTTTATCAATTTTGATTCTTTATCACTTCCCTCTAAGTTTTCAAAATTATTTATTTGTTGAATATTATTACTACCAGCATAAACTACTTTTTCCGTAGTTACAGTTGGACGACTATAATCGTTTTTTTTGTAACTAACTTTATATGTGTTATCGAAATTATATATGCTCATTTTATCACTTATCATCTTTTGATAAATAGGAATTTCCAATTTAAATTTTAATTGATTCTCATTCGTATTTTTTAAATATTCAAAAATCTTATTTTTTTGCTCTTCAACTAATTCATTATATAGATTTATATCCTTCTCTTTAATATTATATGATTTAGAAATTTCTGTCTCTTTTTCGACTATTACTTTTTCTTTAGTAATATCTTTTTTATTAGTTTGATTAAACTTTTCTTCTAAATAATCTGTTAATTTAGAAGCGTTTTCAGCTTTCATACCAATACTATGAAATTGCATAAATATCATATCTCTATTTCCTCCAAAAGAATATACTATTTTAAAAAATTCATTTTGAAGTTTAGTATTGTAGCAAATGTTTTCAGCTGATCCAACTAATTCTTCTAAAGTATTTGCACCAATGTTTCTAACAGCCATATTCATTACAGCTTTAAATGTGTCATTTCCATATTTGTATTGAAATAAAGCATTCTTACAGAAATCGTTTCTGATTTGCTTTGATATAGTTTGTGAATAGCATTTGAATGAGAATATTATTAATAATAATATTAGTTTTGTTTTCATATATTATGATTCAGTAATTTTTTTGTATTTTAATATTGTTTTTTAATTCCAACAACCTAAGTTTATTTCTGTAAGTTCTCTAAATTTATTAGTTGATATAATAGCGAAACCAAAAGGAGATTCGTTTAAAACAGAAGTTCTATTATTCATTAAGTAATTCATGTTATTTGACACTACACATTTACTATTTGTAGTTATTACATTTGATTTTACTTTATAGGTTCTCAGTTTAGGATTAACATTAACAATTTCATAATCATATTTTTCATTAGGAGTATATTCTATTGAAACTATATCTAAAACAATGTATAATTCGTTTTGAACCATTTTTAGTTCTTTAATGATAGCAGTCTCCGAATTATAAACATCTTTACTTAGATCAAGTTTATTATCATTATTAACTAATATAGGTTTTCCTATGAATTCATTCCATTGATTTGTAACATCTTTTTCAATTATAAATTCTTCGTTTACTCTATCTATCAAATTTTCTGCTTTTATTTTAATAATTGCTTTTACTTTTTTTATTGGGTAACTTTCTAAATCAATTGGTATATAATGAGAAGTTAAATCTTTTATTTCTGAATTATGATTTGGTTGCCAATTATGATTTGTTACGCCAATATTAGTAGAAAAAATATTTTCTGAATTAAAATCTTTTTCAGTTAATATATTTCCATTTTCTAATTCAAATTCAATGTTCATATATATTTTAACCTTTTTATATATTGACTTACTATTATTTTTTAGTTCTCCATTGTATACTGCTTTTATATGATATTTTTCTAAGAATTTTATATCACCCTCTCTAATCTCAACAAAATTTGTTTGACTACTAATCTGATTATTTTTGTCTATTTCAGTTTCAGATATAATACCATCATAATAGTTTTTAATTCTAATAAAAGCTATTATTGAATATATAAGAGCTAATATAAAACCGATAATTTTTAATATTTTCTGAATTTTGATTATTTCATTTTTATTAACTATTTCAGAGTTATTTAAAATTATTAAAATAACTGTAAAAATGATATTAAAAAATAATAGACAAATATTTATATCAAATCCTATTAATATTAATTTACCAAGATTACTGTATTCAATGTCAAAATAATTAATGATAGTATTTATCGTCATTATTATACATAATATTAATATATAATAGTAAAGACTTTTATCATTTCTACCAATTGATTTATAATATAATGCAATACAGAAAATATATAATGGAAATGTAACAAATCCTGAAAATGTAAAAAGTCCAATTTCTTCATAATTATTTATTTCAACCCAACCTAATAAATTTGTAAATAATCCTAAAAAAGAACAAATAAGTCCTAATATTTTTAAAATTCTCATAATATTACTGAATTTTAGTTAGAATAATTGAGTTGTTAATTCTAAGATTTCCGTTTTGAAGAACTTCAATAATTTTTTTAGAACCATCTTTTTCTTTATATTCAATATAATTTGGAAATTGTTTGCAATCAACTTTTGAAATTCCAGTTAAATTATTATTTACGGTTATTACATTTCCATTAATACTCCATGTTACATCAAAAAAGAATATATCACCTTGATATTGACCATCATGATAATGATTTGCAATTAAAGAACAACTTATCAAAGTGATTAATAGAGAACTGTAAATGAATAGTTTTGTTTTCATAGTATAATTTAAAAAGTTTTTAATATTATAACTCTTTTTGAAAAGTTCCTTATGGAAAACCATAGTCAATTTTTGAAAACAAAAAAGCTTGGAACTATAACAATACCCGTCCTTGTGGGAGTCGAAGCCCAGTGTAACAAAGTAAAGCATAGCCCAAGCCGTAACTCGAGCATCTGCTAAAACTTTTTCTGTTACACATTTGAATTTTCGACTTTTCAAGGACAGAAATCATTTTGCAAAATGCAGTTATATTTTAATAGATATTTATTTTGTTATCTTCTTATATCAATAGATTATTTGTTACAAAAATAGTCAATATTCAATTGGAAGAAAACAATTACACTATTTTTTTATTGTCGAGATAATTTTCAATAAAATTTAATAAGAAATCAAAAGCTTCATCTTTTCCATTTTCAGATAAATCTATATCCATTTTTAAATTAATACTATTTTTGTTAATTGATATTAAATAATTAGAATCGTCTTTTTTATTTAGAATTTTATTTCTACCATACTTATCATTTACACCAAAAAAATCTTTATTTTTCTGATATGCACTATTAATAGTTCGTTTTATCTCATCAATTTCAAAATCAACTTCTATATATTTAAAACAACAATATTCAATTACTTCATCTTTATTATATCCCATTTTACAACAATTAGTAGCTAAAAGAAACATATACTTATTTCTATTACCTCTTTTAAATTGAGCTTTTTTATTCGTAAAACTGACTGTTTTTATTATTTTATCAAAGGATTTACTGTAAACGTTATCTTTTTTATTGTTTTCAATTGTAAATTCTTTAGCTTTTAAGTTGAGATAAGCATTTGAATCGTAAGAAAAATAACATAATCTAACAGCATCTTTAGTGTTATCATCTAATTTTTCGTTTGTGAACTCTTTATAATATTGTTGAACCTGATTATAAGCAGATTTATGGTTCTCCGAATTGTAATTATTTGTTTTAACTAAAACTTTTAAACCATTTCCTGATGGAGAGATAAAACACATTACAGTATATTCAGATTGAATTATTTTATCTTTTGTTTTTTTTACGTTAATTAATTTATCAAAGTCGAGAATTATGAAAGATGTATATTCTTCTATATTTTCAGTTCTACGACTATTATCTCCACAATTTGCTGAAAATGTTATTCCGTCCAATTGTTTTTTTAATTCATTATTATTTGATTTTCGAATGATTTCAATTACTTTCTTATAACTACCATCTTTAATTTTAGAATAAATTTGTTCAATAGAATCAAAACCTAAATTGTTTGTATGGTTACTCCATACATTAAATAATTGCTTCTCCATATCTTAAAATTTGTTGTACTTATTATTAATTAAGTTTTGAATTTCCATTTCTGTATTATCTCGTTTTAAAACTTGATTTAACATTATGAATCGTTCTACATCTTCTAATAGATAATGAACTCGTTTACCCATTTTAAAATATGGAATTTTCTTTTCTTGATTCCATTTGTAGATTGTATTTCTACTAACTTTGAATTTCTCAGATAACTCGGAAATTGTAAGGAAATTTAAACCTCTTTCTTTTATTGTTTGCATGATTATAAATTTTAATGATGCAAATATTCGTACTAAAAAGGACGGATAAAAGATGGAAAAAATACGATATGAAATTTATTTATAGTTATAGATTAATACTCTGATTTACAGTAGGTAATTTCATCTTTTTTTATTTTTTCAAATAAAGAATCTACAGATTTAATATAACCTTTTGCAAAATTTTTATGAGGGTTTGGTATTTTTTCACCCTTTTTTATATCAAATTTGATTGATTTTAAAAATATATTAATGATTTTCTTGTTATAGGTTTTCTTCCAATCTAATTCATTGAATTCAATTATAGATTGAATAATTTCAAATAAAGGAGGTATGATGAAACCAGAATCAGTAGAATTTCTATATGTCCATATCAAATTAACATTTTCAATTCTTTCATTTGAGAATAGTTTTATAAATTCTTCTTTTTGATTTTGATTTTTACTAAAATGTTTTTTAACTTCTTTGTTTTCAAAAATATTTCCTAATTGTACTTCATTAAGATTGGATCTAAAGGTTCTATTATTTAATAACTTATTATTTTTTGAAACAATTAGACTATTTTCAATTGAATAGATTGCCTCTAATTCATTTTGTAGAAAAGCAAATTTTATAGCTAATGTATATATGGAATCCATTGTTTTAAATATTTTATCAATTTTCAAATCAATGAGAGAAAAATTACCCAATTTATATTTTAAATATTTTTCATAAAGATTATCATCAATGAATCCAAGTTTGTAGTATATACTTTCAATAATTTCTTCTTTTGAATATAGATAAACTAAATCGCCTATTTCAGTTGTTTTGAAGTCAAAAGCTCTCTTATATTTATTGTAAATAATATCATTTAAGTAATTGACTAACCATTTAATATATTCTACTTTTTTATCTTCACTATTAGGAAATATTGAAAGTACAGGTTGTTTATGAAAATTTTCAATTGTAAAGTAATATTGAGTTTCAAAAGGAGATAATTCTTCATCTCTCCATAATTGAAGTTTCTCAATATACCTCACAATTGTACTTTTAGAAGAATCTTCACTAATAGTACGAAATTTGTCGTCTATTTTAATTTTTTTATTATTATTTGGTGGACTATATATATCACAAATAGTCTGAATAAATAGTTTTTCGTTAAATTTATCAATTGGTAAACCAATTATTTTTAAAAGTTCTGTATTATCAATCATTCAAAAATATTTGGTATCGAAGATACAGCATCTATTTTTTTCTTATCAATTACTTTCGCATAAATTTCAGTTGTTTTTAAATGTCGATGTCCTAAAAGTTTACTAACCGTATAAATATCTGTATTCATAGTCAATTGTAAAGTAGCAAATGAGTGACGCGCACAATGAAACGTAATATATTTTTTGATTCCAGCTTCTTCAACCCATCTTCTAAGAATAGTATTGTAATGAGCATTATATTTCAAATTTGTAAAAACTAAGTCGTTATCATCTTTAGAATCAATATCAATAATCGTAATCGCATTTTCAGAGATTGGAAGTATTTCAGCTCCTTTTGTTTTTTGTTGAGTAAATTTTATCGACCAACCATTTATTTCATCATAAGAAATATCCTTTTTTCTTAAATTTTGGATGTCCGAAAATCTTAGTCCAGTTAACGCACTGAATAAAAAAGCATCTTTGTATTGAGGATAATGACATTCTGTTTTTTGTAGTTTTTTCAATTCTTCCAAAGTTAAATATTGTCTCAATGTTTCTTCTTCTTTTATCGCTTTTACTCTCAAACACGGATTTTCGACTATAACTTTTTGTCTATGAGCTTCTCTGATAGTCGCTCTAAATTTATTAAAATACGACTGCGCAGAATTTTTCGACAATCTATCTCCATGAGAAGATATTTTACCTTTTAGTAAATAGTCCTTAAAATTCTCTATAAAAGTTTCGTCGACATTTTTTATTTCGATGTCACGATTTTTACAAAAGTTCTTCAAATGTTTGAATGTACTAAACCAATTTCCATAAGTTCCGTCGACTTCTCTACGTTTTTCAGCAGTTTGTTCAAAAAAATCTAATAGTCCAATACTACCTTTTGATTTACTAACGAATCCATGATTAGTATTTTGAAGCTCTAAAAGCTTTTTTGCTCTGATTTTTTCAGCTAATAATCGAGTTTCTTTATTATGGTCCTTCTGAATATGACTTTTAGGTTTATCAAAAACATATAAATCAAGAAACATATATTCTCTCTTTTTTGTTTTTGGATTATCAAAATATAAGAATAGACTATTTTTTCTTTGTTTTCCTAAAGCTTCGTTTTTTTCAGATAGCTGTCCTTTTCTTTCTCCTAAATGTAAGTTCATTTTTTACTGATTTGGTTACTAATATTTTGTAACATTCATCCGAATAATGAATTTAGACAACAGTCTACTGCTATTAATCACCTCTTATGATTTTTAGGTTTTTAGTCGGTTACTTTCTATATGAGAAAGTACACAGATTTTTAACGGTAATTTTAAGATTGAAGTTTAGACTTTCTTTCAAATAGATATTTCAATCATATTATGATTAAAATTCGTAGAAGACTTTTTATATATTAGTTGAACAAAAAATAGAAGAAGATTCTGCGAATAGATTTTAAAAATCTATTTATCTAATTAAGAAGAAATAAAAAACTAATAATTTATTTTGATTTTTCAAATACTTATATATATTATACTTTATATATACTATTATTATTTATATATTTTGTCTTATATAATAAAGTATAATATATAGGAGTTATTCGTTTTTCAAAATAATTTGAAAGAAATTTTTAATAGAAAAAAATAGTAATTCTGATTATTAAAAGCTCATAATCAAAACTACTATTAATTTAACGTAGAATAGTTTTTTGGAATGTTCTACATATTTATTTGAAGTTTGAATACAATTACAAATAAGAAGTTTTTAAATCAATACAACAGTCTAAAATCAAATTCATTTAAAATTTAGTCGATAAATAATTTTACTTCAAAAGTTACATTGATTTCAATTTGAAAATAATCAAAAAGATAAAATCGCACCAAATTCTAACTTCTAATCATTACGATTGAATTAAAAAGTATGTTGAACAGATTTTAAGATTGTTCTATACATTTAAAGATTCTTCTAATAGTATTTTAGGGATAACATACTTATTTCCAATTCTAATCGCTTTAATTAAATTTTTCTTAATTGCTCTACGAATAGTCGTTTCAGAAATTGGATAAAGTAAAGCAGCTTCTTTAATAGTTAAATAACTTTTAGTCGAAATTTCTTCAATAGTCGGAATTATTTTGATTTTAGGAGATTTAATTTGTTCAGAATTTTTAGTCCTATTGTATTCTCTTTTATAACATTTTTTAGAACAGTAAACAGACGAAATAGTTTTTGCTATAAAATCTTCGTTACATTCTTTACATTTTCTATTGATTCTAATCAAACTCATTTTACTTTTTATTTCAGTTACTACAAAAAATAGTACCGCAGAAAACCTTATCAGTTGTGGTCAATTCTTATCAACTTTGGTCATTTTAGTACTATAGTAACCGAATTTCTTACCTTTTTAGTTCGAATCCAACATCGTACATTAATTAGTAAATATATAAAGGCAAACAACGGCAGATAACGATGAATAATGCGTAATAAAAAAGCGATAAACTTAAAAAGAATATCGCTTATTAATTGATTATATAATTAACAATCAGTATTTTATATTTTTAAAATTTACTTTCCGATACAAAATCTACCAAACTATTTAAATTGAATGATTTACAACTAAAAAGATGTAGTTTTGATGGAGTTAATTTATTAAAATTTTAACATTATTTCATAAAAATTAATAGATTTTACCCTTACTTTTTTAGGTACTCAAAAGATATTAAAACTACATTGTGATACTCCAATCATAGAATTACACCAAGTAAGGAAAGTAACAAAATTTGACCAAAAGAAAAAATTGTAAAATCATCAAAATAAAAAACTGGGAACATAAGCTAAAAGTAAAGGGGAACTATTGGTTCTCCTTATTGCACTACTATCTCAGTTTGAAACAGTTTTTCCAGAACCCTAAAAAACAAAAAAATGTTTTGCAGAAATTTGGTTACTTTGTTTATTTTTCAATAAATCTATTTAATAAAAAAAAATAAATAATTTTAATTATTAAAATGAAGTTGTTTAAACTTTTATTTTTCTGCTTAGTAGTACAATAAAAGCGATATAATGTAGATTTTTCCAGTTTATAGCGGAAGTTTCAAATCTGATGAGTAATGATTTAAATGAATCAATCCATGCATTGGCTTTCTCTATTTTGAATCTTCTTTTGTATAATTTGTCATCAAAATAATATTCTTTATTTATTGATTTTGAATTCCTTGTATTTATTTTTATGTTAGCTATTATTTCATTTTTGTCTAATAAATTTCTAAAATCATCACTATCAAATCCAGCATCAGCGTTTAAAAATAGACCTTTGTGAGGAATATCACTTTGTTCTAATTGAGCGATAATTTCATCGAAAACGTCTTCTATTTCAAAAAAATCATGATGTGAACCACTTTTAACTGAACTCATTGCAAGCATTTGACCTTGATTATCGCACAGAAAAATAATATTACTGGTTTTACATTTTTTTCTTCCTTGATAATCAACTGCTTCACCTCCCAATCGTGCTCGAGTATGACTACCATCAAGTTGAACACTGGACATATCCAATAGTTTTTTATTTTTAGATAATAAATTTGTCCAAACCTTGTAAAATGAACCATCTTTGCTCCATTTATTGAAATAGTAGTACACAATTTGCCAACTTATAGCATCAGAAAAATATTCTTTTACACTTAATTCTCGCCATTGACAACCTGTTTTTAAACGTTTTAATATCAGTTGTACTATTTTTATTAAATCAAATTTACTTTTAAATCCTCGTTTTCCTCGGCTTAAATGAGGTAAAATAAATTCCTTTATCTTATATTCGCTAATGAGTTCCAGATGATTACTTATTTTTTTTTGCAATCCAAATTTGATGATTTTCTCGGAACTTTATTTATTTAATTAGTTTAAACAACTTCAAATATAAACCTTATTACTTAAATGAGCCAAAAAGATATATGGAGAGAATTTATTACTGCTCAATCTAAAATTTTAGAATATAAATCTAGACCATTTAGAATTGATTTTAATAGTATAGATTTTCAGAAATCTAAAGAAATTTCTGTTGCAATAGATCAAGAAGTCTTTAAAAATACTTTTAAAAAAGAAGTGGAATCTGTTTTCAAAATGAAAAATTTTGATTTCAATAATGGATATATTCTCGCAGATTCTAAAGTTGCAGATAAAATTACTCAAGAAGAATTAAATGGGTTGAGTAAATTTGCTGAAATTTGTTATGTTGATTTTAACGTAAACCCAGTGATAGATGGATTTATTTATAATAAAAATGCAAATATCGATGAAAAATTAGAGGAGGTTATTGGTGAATTATCAAGGAATTATGGTTTTAAAAAATATGGTCAAATTTTTCTAACACATAATCAAAAAGAACAATTAAGTAAGCTTGAAGAAATCTCATTTACTAATAAAGCTGCTGCTATTTTTCAAATAAAACCATCAATTCCCTATATAATTTCTACATTTTACAAATCTATTAATTCAACTCAAAATAATAATAGAATTGCAGTAGAAGGTGAATTACACCATGATGTAATTGAATTTTTAAATCAATATTATAATTTAATGATGACAAGTCAAATTCTCAAATTTAAATTTGAGAATGAAGAAGATTTATTATTAAATATAGAAAAACTAGAAAAAAAAGGTGTTGAATTTTCAAAAAATGAAATTCCTTATTTAAAAATAAAATATACTCCGGTTGATTATGAAAAATATGGTACAGATTTAAATTTTGAATATAATCGATTAAGAAGGGATTTAAAGAAATATTTACCAAGTAATAATTTTACATTTTCATATACAACAAAATATTTATTATTAAAAAATAACAATGAAAAAGATATTAATCTCTCAACCATAAGTGAAGACTCATTTTGGTCAAAATTATATTCTGAAATTCACGGCGATAAGTATCAAATAAGCAAAGAAAATAGAACTATTTCATTTGAATTTGAAAGTGAAGAAGAATACAATGAAAAATTACTTGAGATTAAAACTATTCCTTATTTGGATGTTTATGATCGAAGAGAAAATCAAAAATGTAAATATGTAATAAAAGTTAATTCTGGATTACATGAATTACAGAAAGAATTAGCGAAAAAATTTCCTAGCCTATCTACAAAATTAGTTGCGAATGGTGAAAAATTAATTTTTAGAAATTTTTACAAGAGATCGAATAAAACGGAGATTTTATCACGATTATCAAATAAATTAGATGAAATTATTGATGAGAGTACATTCAATTTTACAATTAATGAAACTTTTCAAGAAAAATATTTATGTGAAGAAAATTTCGAATTAAAAGTTGAACAGGAAGAAGAAAAGTTATCAAATTTATTGAAAGAAGAGTTTTATTTCGAGTTTGAAAAAAAGAAATATTATTTAGGTAAATTACATAAAGTAAATTACCCCGAAGTTACTTTTATTGTTGAAGAGGATAAACAAGAGGAAGTGAAAAATAATATTAAGAATGTTAAATTTGAATATATTGTACCTGATCTTAAAGGTGAAAAAGATAAAGTAAAAAGATTAGAGGACACTGTACTTAAATTAGAATCTGATTTTAAACTCCCTAATGATAATGCTAAAGAATTTTTATATGATTCTTCAAAAGCTAAACCTATAAATGATATTGAAAACCTTCTGAATAAGTTCAGTGATCAATGGAAATTATTTGAAGATAATTTATTTTCAAAATCATTAAATGACTCGCAAAGAGAAGCTGTTTTTAAAGCTCTTTACTCAGAAGAACTTGCAATAATTCAAGGACCACCAGGTACTGGTAAATCTACAGCTATTGCAGAAATTATTTGGCAACATATAAGACTTAATCAAAATCAAAAAATATTATTGACATCTGAAACAAATTTGGCTGTAGATAATGCTATTGATAGATTAAAAAATAATAAAAACAATTTAGTAAAACCTGTAAGATTTGGTAACTCTGAAAATTTAGAATCGGAAGGATATTTCTATTCACTTGATGCAATGAAAAAATGGAAAGAAGGTAAATCTACTCAAGGGAATGCTGTATCTCATTGGCTAGAAAACATATCAAATAGAATTGATAATCAAGAATCTTCAATTGTTAATGATAAGCTATTACTTTGGAAAAAACATTTATTAAATCCATCTTCTGAAACTAAAGATTTATTTTTTGATAAGTATTTAAAATTTACAAATTTAATAGGTGCGACAGGTAGTTCAATAGGTAAATTAAATTCTGAAAATAAGTGGACTTCATTTTTTCGAGCTTACTTAAATGTATTTTATAAAAATGATTATGAAAATAATGATTTTAAAAACTGCAATAAAGTAAATATTGATTTTGATACGATTATAATGGATGAAGCTAGTAAAGCTACTCCACCAGAGCTTGCATTACCTGTTTTGTTTGGTAAAAAATCTATAATAGTTGGTGATCATAGACAGTTACCTCCAATGGTAGATGGGGAAAAAATAAAAGATGTATTAAAATCTATAGATGAAAACAAATTAGCTGATACTTTATCTAACAAAGTTTTTGAAACTTCACAGTTTGAACGTTTATTTGAAAATATTGATCAAAGTTTAAAAGGTACATTTAATACTCAATATCGTATGCATCCTGATATAAATGATGTTATCGCTCAATTTTATGTTGAAGATGGAGGGTTGTTTTGTGGATTACCTTTAGATAAAGCAGAACATAATGATTTTAATAAATGGAATTCTAGATATCATGGATTATCATTTAAAAATTTTATATCCCCTGATACACATACTATTTGGGTAAATATTAATTCACCAGAGATTAAAGAAGGAACTTCAAGGATTAATATTGGTGAAATCAAAGCTATTAATAATGTTTTAAAAGCAATTAAATTTAGTGATGGTAAAGGTGAATTTGATAATTGGTTAGAAAAATTCCCAATAGAAGAAAGACAAATAGGTGTAGTAAGCTTTTATGGTAAACAGATTCAGTTAATAAATAAAATGATTAAGGAAAATCATAGTGATTTGCCTATCAGATTAAGTACAGTTGATAAATTTCAAGGAATGGAAAGAAATATTATGATAGTATCAATGGTACGTAGTAATAAGTTAGCTCAAAATATTTATCAATCTGAAGACTTTGATCTTTACCCTGAATTAGGTTTCGAACAGCAATCGAGTTTAGGTTTCGCTGAATCTCCAAATAGACTAAATGTAGCTTTATCTCGTGCAAGAAGATTACTAATAATTGTAGGTAATGCTGAACACTTTTGTAAGAAAGAAATTTATAAAAATGTTTATGATA
The DNA here is from genome assembly GCF_032109125.1 of Chishuiella sp. Lineage (NCBI taxonomy): Bacteria > Pseudomonadati > Bacteroidota > Flavobacteriia > Flavobacteriales > Weeksellaceae > Chishuiella > Chishuiella sp. Next base: position 292,107 of record NZ_DAMCLZ010000001.1, on the reverse strand, counting down.
CAATTGCTAATAAAGGTAAAATAATTGATGCCGAACTATTAAACTATGAAATTGAAAGGTATGAGCAGTAATCTTAAAGTTTTAGATTCTCAATTCAGTTTTGATTGGGTAATTAAATCAACGCCATATATAATAAAATATCGAATAGCATTCAAAATAGAAGAAATTGATGATATATTTTGTAATATTTTGAAATCATATAATGGAAGTTTATTATATGAGGAATTTGGTTCTATATTAGGTTTTAATTTAATAGACAGTGCAGAAAAAGAGATATATGATATTTATTTAACTAAACTTAAAGAGTATAGTTTGATTAATTCAGAAGCTAATCAAATAAATTTATTAGATTCAGGTTATGAGGCAATAATAACAGGTTTGAAATATAAAAATTTTCAAGCAGAAACTATAGTATTTACAAATGATATGGTTACTGATGATTATTTGTACTTTTCATTTAGTAATTCTTTTAATCTGAAAAATAGAATAAATAATACAAGTAAAATTCCTAATGAGTCAATTAAAGATATTAACTTAATCAATAAACTTCAATTTCAAATTTTTGAAGATAATATATTTAATGGTGAAATTTTAGATATTTATCTATCATCTGAAAGAATCGATTTTACAAATATTGAATTAAATTGTAAGTCTTTATTTGTTAATAATATTTTTAATGTAAAATTCTATTATCAAGATTTACAAATTTCAACATTAGAGGAGTTAATTAATAAACCAGAAAATACACCTTTAAAAGAAGATATTTACCATAAGGCAATGCAAAATCATATCTTATTGAATCAAGATTTGATTCGTTTTGAAGATATTGTTAATTATAAAGATTTATGGAATTGGAATGATATAGATTTTATTCAAAAGATTGATTGGAATGATCAAAGAGTTCTTCCAGTATTTGAGAAATTTGCTGAAGGGAGTACATGGTATATTCTTTCGCAAAATATTTCAAATGATAGCTTAATTAAGAATATCGTTAAGTTTAAAAATTTTTGGTATTGGCCTACATTAACCAAAAGAATTGATAATGAATTCTTACTTTCAAATTTTGAAGATTTCCCTTGGGATTTTGAAGAACTTTCATACAAAGAATCTCAATTAGTAATTCATCTGTTATCTAATTATTACGAAGAGAATCAAAACTGGGATTGGTTGTATTTATCTGAAAATTTGCCTGATAGATTTATCCAAGATAATATAGAGAAATTTCCGTGGGATTATTTTTCTATAACAAAGTCTAAAAATGAAATATTTAGAAATACTTTTATTAAGTTCAAGGATAACCTAGAGTTATTAGTTAACAAAAATTGGGATTGGAAATATATTTCTGAAAATATAAACATTAATTTTCTTTATAAAAATCTTGATAAACTAGCCTCTATATTAAATTGGGAATTAGTATTATATCGATTCTTTAATAATGAAGAATTAATTGATAGGTATATTAATGAATCAATTTTACATGAAACTGTAAAGGTACATTTACCAAATAATTTTATTATAGCACATCAAAATTATATATGGTCACTTGATGTAATAGATTTTTTCGAGAAATTAGAATTAATTAACTGGGAAACAACTTCTTATTCAGATGGTTTTGATACGAATGAATATGTAAATTGGAGTCTTGATATTTTTGAAAAATATAATCACAAAATAATTTCAGAAAAAGGATTATATAACATAAGTTCATTGATTTCTGATATAGAAATAATTAAACGATTTAAAGATTTTAATTGGGATCCAAAGGGTTTATCTAATAATAAATACTTAGTTAATAATATAAAATTTGTAGGTAATTCGTTCGTTGGGAGCTTTAGTTTTTCGGATAAATTGCAATGGGGTACTATAATAAAAAAATCATCATTAGGGTTAGATTTTTGGAATACTTATTTAAATCGATTTACTAATTCTTTTAGTACTGAAAATCAAATAGATTTTTGGAAGGCGCTTACTTTAAAAAATAACAAAGAATTTATTTTTAGTAATATTCATTTTCCTTGGGATTGGGATTATTTAACGTTAAACGCTTCATTAGATGAAATAATTGAATCATTAGACGATGAAAATGTTACAGAAAAATGGAATTGGAATATAGCTACAACTAAATTTGATACAGAAGCTATTTTAGATAACTTAGAAGATATAAGTTTTTATGTAGATTGGAAGTATGTATTTTCTAATCTGTTTTCTGTTGATAAAAATCTACGTTTTGATAACCAGTTAATTAGAGTAGCAACTTGTTTATTTCTACTTGATAATGATTATAAAAAGGATATGTGGTCTATTTTAACAAGAAAATATTCTTTTGAAGATTTATTCAATCTAATAGAAACTACAGATGAAATAGATATATTTCAATGGGATTGGGATTATATATCAGGTCATAATTTATTTCCTACCGATGTAAGAAATATAAAAAGCTTTATTAATAAAATTAACTGGTCTATATTCTCGGAATCTCCTTCTATTATTGAAAAATTCACATTTAGCAATTGGGATACACCAAAAGATTATTATGCTACATTAAACAAATATTTATTAAGCTTTAGAGATAACTGGAATTGGAATAAACTTTCTTTAATTGCAGACATCAATTTTAATAGAAAAATTATATTAGAATTTAAAGATCAAGATTGGGATTGGCAATATATATCAGAATTTGGAGGACTTTTAAAGAAAACTAAAAAAGATGATGAGGATTATCTGAAAAACTTATTATCTGATCTACCTAAAATAGAGTTAGCATTAATTTCTAAACGTACTGATATTGTTATTAATAATGGTGTTATTCTATCATTATTAAATAAAGATTGGGATTGGGATGCTTTATCCACAAATAAACATATTGTTTTTGACTCTGAATTTATTGAAAAAACACAAGATAAACCATGGAATTGGAGATTATTAGCAGAAAATCCAAAATTTGAAATTTCAAATGATTTAATTTTAAATTTTATTAATAAGCCTTGGGATTGGGGAAGTCTTTCAATGAATTCTAATCTTAAATTTAATAAGGAGTTTATTGAAGCAACAATAGATCAAGATTGGAATTGGAAACTTATTTCTAAACACAAATCATTCATACCTTCATACGAAATATTAACTCTCTTAAAAAATAGGGACATTGATTGGGACACTGTTTCATCTCACAAGTGTTTTGAACCTTCTATAAAACTATTAGCAAAATTTGAAGATAAATTAAATTGGAAATTTATAACCTACAACGATAAATTAATTTTTGATATCAATTTATTAAATCGTTTTATTGATAAGTGGGATTGGGATTACATATGTAAATCAGGAAGTTTTAAACTTGATAATGAAACACTTAATAAGTATAGTGATTATTTAAATTGGAATTATATATCATCTAATACGAGCATCCAATTTTCTGAGGAATTAATTAATTCATTTGAAGATTTCTGGAATTGGACATTATTAAAAAATAATATAGCGATGAGGAAATCACTAAAATCTTTTGTTTTAAATAAAATTAACAACTCATCGATTTTAAAATTTTTAGATAAAATCGAAGAACAATCATCATATTGGAAAGGTTATATTTATCATTTTTCACATATTGATAATGCTGTTGAGATTATAAAATCAAGAAAAATACAATCTAGAAATTTAGCATCGATAAAAGGTGATGCTGCAGGTAGCATAGTACATAGAAGAGATGAGGCACATAATTATGCAAGGTTTTATTTTAGACCTCAAACGCCAACTCAATTTTATAATGAATTTTTAGGTAAAAATACGAATGATAGATATTATCAAACTGCTAATAAATTGGGTAATCCTAAATGTCCAATCCCAATATTTTTTAAATTCTCTTTGAAGGAAGTATTAAGTAGTAAATTTGAAAAATGTTGTTTGAGTAATGGAAATATGCAAAAGAATTATACTCGTTTTGATTCAGTTGATAAGATGTTTGATATTTTTAATTTCGATCATTTATATACAAATATCAATGAAAATTATGAAATGTATAAAGAGTATTCTCAACAAGAATTTCTTGTTAAAGACGAATTTTCATTTGACGATATACTTGATTTCGAAATTATTTGTCCAACAGAGAATGATAGAAATCTTTTGATAAATTTATTAGATGATCATACAGATGATATTTTGAATAAAATTGTTGTAGATGGTAGTTATTATAATAATGAAAATCCGAGAGTTTTAGTAGAAGAAAATGAAAATGAAATTCATATTAAGAATAAATTTAATGGAGATGGATATTTCGAACTTATTGGGGATAAACTTAATGAAATAGAAATATTGGCTGGAGATGTAAAACGTTTATCAGCTAATAATATTTTATTTGATTCGTATATTTCAATTAAAAATATTAGAAACAAAATCAAATTATGTTTTATTGATGAAAGTAAACGTAATTGGTTTATCTATTCTAATTAATATAAAAAATAATGGCAATTAAACATATAAAAGGAAACATATTCAATACAAAGTGCCAAACAATAGTAAACACTGTTAATTGTGTTGGTGTAATGGGTAAAGGTATAGCTTTAGTTCATAAGTTAAGATATCCAAAAATGTATGAAGAATATAAAGATCACTGTAAAAATAAATTAATTAAAACAGGTTCTTTATGGTTATATACAAAACAAGAAAATGCCCCTTGGATTTTAAATTTTCCAACAAAACAGCATTGGAAATATCCAAGTAAAATAGAATGGATAGAACAAGGATTACAAAAATTTGTTGATACTTATGAAAAAAAAGGTATCAAGTCTATTGCATTTCCTTTATTAGGTACTCATAATGGTGGATTAGAAACGTTACAGGTTAAACAATTAATGGATTTTTATTTAAGTAAATGTGATTGTGAAATTGAAATATATGACTATGATCCAAATGCACCTGACGATTTGTATAACACATTTAAAAACACTTGGTTGCCATTAGATGATAAAACAATTAAGGAAAAAACAAAAATACAAGCTCAGTATGCTAAAAAAATTACTGATATTATAAGTTCCGGAGAAATTAATTCTATGATAGGCTTAGCAAATTACGAAGGTATTGGAGAAAAAACATTAGAAAAAGCTTTTCAGTATGTTCTAAATACAAGAGATGAAGGAGGTATGGATAAACAAATAAAATTATTATGAGTTTTGAGATTCAATTAGACCAAATTTGTACTAAAGTACCTTCGTTTGTACCATTGTATAACGCTAGAGTTCGACATAATATAATTAAGGATCATATAAGAAACGTATATAATCAATTTGAAAAATATTTTTCTGAAGATTTTAATCATAATGATATTAATTGGTTTAGAATTTTTTTACTTCTACATGACATAGGGAAATCACCTGCATTTAAGGCAGGAAATAGGGAGAAACAATATGAAGAATCAATTATATTATTGGATAATTTTAAATCTCAATTAAATATATCAGATATTCATTATAAAATTTATAAATGTTTTTTAGAATGTAATTCATTAGGTAAATATATGGAGTCGAAGGTTTCATTGGATATTGCTTTCAACGAAATTACGAGTAAGTATATTGAAACAGGACTAGAACTAAATAAAATTTTTTATTATTTAAGTATATATTATCAATGTGACGTGGCTAGTTATACGAAAGATGCAGGAGGATTACCTTTTCTAGAACATTTATTTGAATATTATAATGGTGAAAAAAAATATAATAAAGAAACGAAATTATTGCAGTTTTCTGCAACATATTTTCTAAAATATAAATTACTTTTTGATAAAGTTTCTGAATATTCAAAGACTACAAAGGAATCTAAGAATCATACGATAGAAACTAAAAATCTTCAAGTTAAAGTCATTGATAAGATTGATTTAAGTACATTTAGTAAAAAGAAAAAGGAAATAGTAAATGATAAAAAGAACATTTATATAATTGATACAAACGTGTTTGTTGATTATCCTGAAATTATTAATAAAATAGACAATCAATACCAAATAGTTCTATCTGCAAAAGTGATTGATGAACTTGATAATTTAAAAATTAAATTATCGCAAGATCAACAAAAAAATGTACAAAAAGCACTTAGCTCAATTAATAGAAATATAGATATAAAAGATTTAAAAATGGTTACTGCTGATTTAAGCTTATTACCTGCTGATTTCGATAAAAGATCTCCAGATAATTTTATTCTATCAGTTGCACTACAATTTCATAATGATAATCCAATAATGCTTACTTCTGATAATGGATTACAGATTAAGTCTAAAGGATTAGGTATAACAACGATTTCTTTAAAAGAGTTTTTAAAGCAGAATAAATATTAATTTAAATGTTCTCACTTTAAATTTTTAGTCTAATAAATTTAAAAAATGAAGAGTAGCGAAATCAAGGATTATTCACCATTTGAACTATATCAATTCTTTGCCGATGGGTAGTGTATTAGATGTGTTGGTAACTCGTAAAAAACACAAAAAAAATGTCTTAACAATAAAATAATTTTACCTAATGGTAGACGATTCTCTACTATTGGGTATTTTTATACACTTAAACATCGCTTATCTCACTACAATAAATTATAATATTGTTCAACTAACAAAAGAAGGTTTGGGAATAAGAAGTACAGCTAGCTAGTTACTTAAAAATCTCTACAACCACACTACTTAAACGAATTTTATAAATCGCTTCAAAAATAATCCCACCGAAACTAACCATAGAAGATAGGGGAAATTTCAAGTCGATGAATTGAGAACCTTCCACAAAAAACGCTTAAACCCCATTTGTATTACCTATACCTTTTCACTTAAAACCAGAAAAATATATGCTTTTCATGTTGGCTATCGAACAATAGAAATTTTCAACAAATTACTTACTCCTATTATAAAAACCAAACCAAAAATTATTTACACTGATAAACTCAATACATATAGTTCAGTAATTCCTTCAGAATTTCATTCAACACGATTTAGTTCAATCATCATATCTAACGGAATCATCTCAGTTTACGAACTCATTTGAAACGATTAAACCGCAAAACAATTTGCTATTCCAAAAATATGAATGTCTTATCAGCTATTCTAACTATTTATTTCTGGAGTTAGATACTTAAAATATTTTTAAAGTTGAATTCAAAGGAAGTATTTGGCTTTTTGTTGCGATACAAAATCTATCAAACAACTTAAATACAACTATTTACAATTAAAAAGATGTAGTTTTGGTGGAGTGAATTTATTAAAATTTTAACATTATTTCATAGAAATTAATAGAAAATATTCTTAAATCTGTTATTAACTATTTCTTGATATTCTAGTTTAACATCATCGTTTAAAAAACTTAGTTGAATAAATTCATCCCATTTTGGTTTTACCTTGATAAATTTTTTATAAATAGATTCTAAAGATTTCTCCGAGATTTTAAGTGATTTTGCTAATTTATCAAAATCTTCAATTTTTAGTCTATTTTTCTTCCCATTAATTGTTAATGCTGTTTCTTCTTTATCATCTGGAATAAGGATTAGTGTATTTAATAAATCATAAGCTGGAGATAGTTCATATTCATTAAATTCATTTTCATTTTCAATTAATGAATAATTCTTGAGATGCATATCTGCATTAGCTACTAAATAATTGAATAGTACTATTTCAAATAATCTTTGAGCTTCTAATCCACTGTTTTTAGTATATTGATAGATCAATTTGCCTATTATTTACTTATACCTTATAGGGTATAAATAATATTAAATAGTTTTATTCATACCCTAAAGGGTATATTATTATAAAAATATAAATATAAATATATTATCTGTTTAGTGCATTATAATGCACTAATTTTGCTTTTCGATACTTTAAAATTACAATACCATCTTAAAAGTGCTTTTTATTGCACTTTTCTTGTTTAATATCAAATTTATTTCTAAATTTACTTTAAAAGTGCATTATATGACACTATCAATAATTAATGAAATCAAAGAAAGACGTAAAGTTTTAGCTATATCACAAGAAACATTAGCTGAGATTTCTGGTGTTGGTTTACGTACGTTAAAACAATTTGAAAGTGGCAAAGGTAATCCAACGCTAGAAACACTACAAAAAATGTGTGATGCATTAGGATTAGAAATTAAATTAGAAGTTAAAACAATTGAATCATGAGAATTGCTCAAATTTTATATAAAGGAGAAAGAGCTGGAATTCTAACTCAACTGAATAATGGTAGTTTTCATTTTACTTATAATGAAGATTGGTTGTCTGATAATTCAAAACCTTCGATAAGTTTAACGCTGCCTAAAAGCCAAATTGAATTCGAATCTGAAGCTTTGTTTCCTTTTTTCTATCATTTATTACCAGAGGGAATAAACAAACGAATGATTTGTAAAACATATAAGATTGATGAAAATGATGCTTTTGGTATTTTACTACAAGCTTCAAAAGTAGATACAGTGGGTGCAGTAACAATAGAAAGAATGTAATATGAATATAGAATTGAAAAATTGTCCAGGTTCTTTAAAAGAAAATATTAATACTTACAGTTCTGTTGTTCTACAGAAAATGTTTAATGGTAAAAAGGTATCACCATTTTTAAAATATACATCACCAACAAATAGAAAGGATCAAAGTAGATTTAATCAAAATCAAACGCATATTTCAATTTCTGGATTTCAAGAAAAGTATTCTTTAGTACTTGATGGAAATGAATTACGATTAACAAATGAAAATGAGAGCGGTCAATATATTTTGAAACCTATCTCTGATTTACCAAAAAATAGTGAATTTGCACCAGCTAATGAACATTTGACGATGCAAATTGCGAAACAAATTTTTAAAATTGAAACAGCAGAAAATGCATTAGTATTTTTTGAAGATGGAAGTCCTGCTTATCTTACCAAGCGTTTTGATTATGATGAGAGTAAAAATAAATTAGCCGTAGAAGATTTTGCTTCATTATTAGGCAAATCACCTGCAACAAATGGAGAACAATATAAATACGAAGGTAATTATTTGGAGTTATTTGAAGTATTGAAAAAATATGTCCCTGCGTGGAAAGTAGAAGCTCCTAAATTACTTACTTTAATTGTTTTCAATTATCTTTTTTCTAATGGAGATGCTCATTTAAAGAATTTTTCTTTAATAGAAACTCAACAAGGCGATTTTAAATTAAGTCCATCTTATGATTTACTGAATACTAAAATTCATATAGAGGATGCTGATTTTGCATTAAAAGAAGGAATATTACCCAAATCAATCTCAAAAGGAAAAGTTATTGATCAATTGATGGTATTGGGAGAGAAGGCAGGAATGACAGAAAAATCGATTACTAAAGTCATTCAAAATTTAACTTCGAAAGAGGATTTAGTGGCGGATTTAATCAAAAGATCTTACTTATCAGAGAAACTAAAACGCAATTATTTACAAGGTTATCAGCGTAGATTAAAGAAACTAAAACTGTAATAGAGAAAAATGTATGAGGAAATTTCTTCGTGCATTTTTTAATATTCAACATTTATTTGCCGATACGTAAAGTCCCCCCTATTTATAGTACTTAGATAAATTAATACTTTTCCCTGTCTGGTTATTCAATTTTTTTTATATTCATAGGAACTAGTTTACTTCCAAACATAGCAAGTACATCATTGACTTTAGAAAGACTTAAATTCTCTTTTCCTTGCTCTATTTTACGAATAACTGTTAAGGCTACTCCTGCTCTTTCTGCAAATTCTTCTTGTGTCAAATTGACTTCTTTTCTTTTCTGTTTCACAAAATCAGCTAAATTCTGAACCATAATTATATGCTTTTACAGTTATTTAAAGTAAATATAGAATTTTATATGTAAATAGATATAATTAAATTATTATTTAATAAACTATATGTAAATAGATATATTATAAAAGTAGAAAGTTTAAAAACTAAATCAGATTACAGTGTAATTTAAATCTTCTTTTTTCATTTGATTTTGTTTTCCTAAAATATCACAAATCTATCTATTAAAAAGTTTTATAACGATTATTAATTATTTTTTAAAGAGGACATAAAATGTACGAGTCTATAGATATATTTGTCAAAAATAATTTTATGTCAAATAGCTATTCTATACAACGTATGTATAACGTCATTCGATTTCTAAAAAATAATCCATCAACAATGATTGAGATTCAAGATTATTTATCAAGATTAAATTCTAATTATATTAGAAATGAAAAAACAATTCGACGTGATTTTCATAGTATTGAAGAATTATTTGGTTATGAAATAGAATATGATAAAAAGCAAAGGGTATATAAGATTGAAAAAGTAGTTGATGATATTTATAAAGATAAATTATTAGAATCAATTACTTTAATGAATATTTTACAACAATCTAAAAATATAAATAAATATATACATTTGGATCGTAAACAAACAGGAGGTACAGATTATTTAAATGACATTATTGAAGCCATTGAAAATAAATATGTTTTATCATTTACACTGAACAGTTATTGGGGTGAAGCGACAAAAAGAAAATGTTCTCCAATTGCGATAAAAGAAGCGATGAAAAGATTCTATTTAATAGCTTATGATATTGATAAAAAAGAAATAAGAAATTATGGATTGGACAGAATATCCAATTTTAGAATTTTAGACGAGAAATTTTCTCCAGCAACCTATGATATAAATGAAATATATCAACATGCTTTTGGAATTGAAAACTATTATGATCCTATAAATGTTATTTTACGGTTTGATAATACGCAATTCAATTATTTAACATCTTTACCATTGCATCATTCTCAAGAAATTATCAATAAAGACGCTAATACATTTACGGTAAATTTATTTGTTCATCCAACACATGAATTGAAAATGGAAATTTTAAAATTTGGAGATTATTGTGAAGTATTAGAACCAAGTTTTTATCGAGAAGAAATGAAAACAACAATAAATAATTTATATAAAATATATACTAAATAATATTTAACTATCTATAAATGAATAATAAATTAATATTGGATTTTATTGAAAAATATAAAGCAATAGAAAAGCAATGGAGCGAAAAAGAAACCAAAGGTGATGAGTTCAATGTTTTTGATTTTATGCATTCTGTTTTTGGAATTACAGAAACAAAACATTCTAAAATCGTAGCATACTTTTTAAATCCATCTGCTAATCATGGTTTAGGAACATTTTTTTTGAATTCGTTTCTCAATAAAATAGGAATAGATTATGATGAAAATATAAAGTACAATTGGGAAATTACCTCAGAAGATAAGAATTCTGATATTGTAATTAAAGCAACAAGTCCAAAAAGAATTTGTGTCGTCATTGAGAATAAATCCAATGAAGCCAAAGATCAAGCAAATCAATTGTATCGCTATTGGTATGATCATATTTACACATTTCATGATAAAGATTTGGATAAAGCTGAAAATAAGCAAATATCACGTTTGGTTTATCTCAGTGGATTTAGTGAGAAAACTTACACAGAATTGTCATTACAAAAACCAGATAATATTAGTTTAGATTATCAAAAATTGGATGAAACAAAAGGTTTTATTACAAATTGGTCATTTGTTACTGAATTAAGAGATTGGCTAACAGAATGTGCTGATATACTTGAAGAAAACAGTTGGTTTAAATTCTTTTTATTGAACTACATCCAATTTTGGGATAAACAATCACTAAAAAATAAATTTTATATGGAAAACTTAAATAATTACTTTAAAGAAAATAATAACAAAGAAGATTGGAAAACTTTGAATAAAACTCTTGCTGAGATTAATGATTTAAAAAAAGAATGGTTAAACTTATTCTCAGATAAATTAGGTCGAATAATCTTTAATACAAATAGATTTTATTTTGATAGAGATTATTATCAAGCTAAATATTATAATGACTTTAGATAGACTTTTGGAGACTGGAATCAAATCTGTTTTATTTATGAACCATTTAAAGGATTACAGATATGGAAAAGTGATTTTTATACCCATAAAAATGAATATAAAGATAAGTTTAAAAGTATTTTTTCTGCTGACTTTGATTATTTAGACAATACTGATAATTATGTTATGATTTTAAAAGATAATATCAAGTTTGAAACCGAGGAAGAAGCGGCTTGGGAAATTGCGAATAATTCAGAAGTTCTAATAAATAAACTATCGGCTATTTTAGAAAAATATACAAATAATGAAGAAGTGATTAAATTGTTTCAAAGAATTAGTAATGAAGTAGAATAATTAATAGACGTGGTTTTTAGACGTTGAAAAAACTTGCTTGTAATTTATTTTTTTAAAATTATGGAAACAAAGAAAATCAAACATTTAGAATTAATTCGAGTAGAACTTCAAGTTGATAAAAAACATGCAATTTATTGTAAGAATTATGTAAAAGCAAGGAATAGTCATATACAACTAAAACAATTAAATAAAGAGATATTACAAGAACAAGAAAAGCTTTGGAATTACACTTTATCAGTAAAAGTAAATACTAATAACATTGATTATCTCATTGAAATTTACAAATATTTTGATCAGCTCAATTATAAATCCCTTTTGTACACCAAAATATCAACTCAATTATCAATTGTTAATAAGGAAATTGATAATCTTTTTTTACAAGATAATTGCGAAAAATTAACGATTAAAATTAACGAACTTCATCAGCTAAGAAAATTTATACTAGAAAAAGAGCTTTATTAAAAGCTCTTTTTTTAATTAATGTTTCTTTAAAAAAAAACAAAAAATTTAGTTATGATAAAAATTAGAAATTTAGAGTTACTTCGAACAGAATTACAATCTGAAAAAAAACATGCTTTACAAATAAAATGCTACTCTAGAGCTAGAAATTTACACATACAAATTCGTAAAGTGGAACGATCAATTCAAAACGAACAAACTAGACTATGGAATTATACACTTAAAAGAACAATTTCTTTAAATAATTTCGAATTATTCGAGAATATTTTTAGGTATTTTGATCAAAAGAATTATCAATCAAGAATGATAGATAAAATTGAAAATCAAAATGAATTTAATCAAGAAGAAGTAACCCGATTAATTAATTTACAACAATATGAATTAGCTTTTAATGAACGATTTAAAAAATTACATTTAATGGAATTGACAAATAAAAGATATACTGTTAATGAAAAATAATGCATTGGTAAAGCTATATATAGATGATCTACGAACTACACCAATAGGATATCAAAGAGTGTATTCTTATAAAGAGTTTATTGATTTTATACAAAATAAAGGAATTCCAGATTTTATATCGTTTGATCATGATTTAGGATTAGAAGAAACGGGTTACGATTGTGCTAAATTTTTAGTAAATTATTGTCTAGATTATCAATTAAAACTACCTGAATTTATCGTTCACAGTCAAAATCCTGTAGGAAAAGAGAATATTGAAAAATTATTATACAATTTTAAAAAACAATATTAATTAGTGCATTATATGACACTATTATTAATTAAACAGATAAAAAAACGTCGTAAAGTTTTAGCTATTACACAAGAAACATTAGCTGAAATTTCGGGTGTTGGTTTACGAACATTAAAACAATTTGAAGAAACTTTATTTTCTTTTTTATAATTTATCATTTTATAGGTTATTCCTACTTTTCGACGTAATTTTATAACTGAAATAATAGAAACAAAAATGAAAAAAATAGATATTACAACTTTAGATCACTTAGACCAAATTGATCAAGCATCTTTTAATCAACCAAAAATTATTTATAAACACAGTACAACTTGTGGACTATGTGATATTATTTGGGATATTGTAAAAGAAAGCGATTTTGAATTGAATTATTTAGATTTATTAACGTATAGATCACTCTCTAATGAGATTGAACGCCGTTACAATGTTCTACACGAATCTCCACAAATACTTATTATAAAAGATGGAAAATGTGTATACAATGCATCACATCGTAAAATAAAAAATGAAGAAATTCAGAAGCAATTAGATCAATTAGTTAATTTGTAATCTATCAGTATTGAGAATTATTTAAATAGTGCTATATATGCCACTAACTGATACCAATTATATTCATAACTTATATTAAACCCTAAAAAGTGCAATTAATTGCACTTTTATTATCTCGACATAAAATTTATTGATTAAATAATTCTTGAATCTTTTTCATTTGATCTAACAAATTTAACCAGCTCAAACTATCTCCAACAATCATATGTTCTTGCATTGTTTTATAATCCTGTTCCCATTTTGATAGAATTTCATCAGGAGGAATAATGCTTAATTTTCCTTTTTCGTGATTAGAATAATCTAAACCTCTTAATGGATTTACTGTTTTACGATGATCTACAATAGTCTGAAATAAATTGTCATCAGCTATAGCTTTTTCACCAAAATCTGCTTGCATCATTTTGTCTAAATCATAAAAGTGACGAGTTAATCTATCTGTTCTGATTTTGTCTATGGGTTTTGAAAATTCTTCATGAAGTAATAAAACTTTTTCAATAAAAGTACGTGTTGGAATTACTACTTGGACATTAAAATCAGGTTCAGTAAAAGGTAAATTTTTATAGTTTTCATCAATAAAAGAAATAATAGATTTTGTTTCAGATGGCTCTGTTAAAGATCTTGCACCAATTTCTAATAATACTCTTTGTTGAATATAAGCATTGTTGACAGGAACTACGGAATGATAATGAATTTCTAATGTATTGGGATCAGTAGTATCATCAACATGTTCGTTGTATTTGATTTCATATAATTCTTTGCTAATTCCTAATTGATCCAATTGCTGAATTAATTCTTCTCTAAACTCATTGATAATAAATCCACCTGAAGCTTTTCGTAATTTTTAAATTTGAGATTTTGAATTTAATTCTTCAAATCCTAATAAATGCCGATCAATAATTAAATCTATATCTTCAGAAAATCGATCAATTAAATGATAAGCTTTACTTAAAGATGTCCCACCTTTAAAGATAATTGAATCAGCATATTGAGATTGAAAAATAGCTTTCAACAAAATACAAACCCACCAATCTTTCTCTATTACAAACGCTGGTAAACCTTTGGCTATACCTGTTTGCTCAAGTATCTGAATTTTTTGTTCTTTCGTAAGGTTAATCCACATTGTTACTGTCTTTCGTTAGATTAATAATTTGTTTTTGAATCCAAACAGGAACGTACTTTAATTGTTTTTGAACTACTTCATTATTCAATTGTTGCACGCTAGGTTGTATTTGATTTAAGAATTCATCTGTCACCTTTTTTTGACCTATTTCTTTAAAAGCCTGAACAATTAAGTGTAACAATTCATCTTTAATAGCAAAGCTTTTAGGAACTGTTTTTTTGAATTGAATGGTACGATTTCCTATTTTGATTTCACGTTGTGATCCATCTGTTAGATACACAGCTTTTAAAGGAATCTGAGTTGTTAAACCTAATAAATATAAAGCCAAAACTCCTGTGGGAGAAATACGTGTCTTATCTCGTTGTGCGATTTGTTTCGCGATTTCTTCAGTTGTGGGATAAATAGTACCTAACAACGGATCTTTTTTAGGTTTAAGATAAATACCTTGAGCTAAACGCTCAACTAAACCTTCATTTTCTAAACGAGAAAGTACTTTACGGATGTTATCTGAAGAGCCATATTTTGAGAAATCATCTAAAAAAAATATTTCGCCAAAAGATGATTTTGAAATCTTTGTTTCTATTTGATTTTTAGATGATTTCATTTTATTTTTGGTTAATTCCATGTCACAAATTTAGTGAAAATTTGTGACAAAATTTAATTTAAAAAATGTAATTACAGTAATTCTATATCTTGTAATTTTCTACCAAACTCATCTGCTGCTGCTAATTGAAAGAAATCATCATGTAAACCTAATACTCTTAAAACATTAAAATAAGCTCCCATAGCAACACTAAATCCTCCTTTTTCTATTAAACTTAATGTTGATCTAGAAATACCAGCACATTCGGCAATTTGAATTGCTGTTAATTTTCTACGTTTACGAGCCTATTTGGGATATTGTAAAAGAAAGCGATTTCGAATTGAATTATTTAGATTTATTAACGTATAGACCTCTCTCTAATGAGGTTGAACGCCGTTACAATGTTCTACACGAATCACCACAAATCCTTATTATAAAAGATGGAAAATGTGTGTACAATGCATCACATCGTAAAATAAAAAATGAAGAAATTCAGAAGCAATTAGATTAATTAGTTAATTTATAATGCATTAAAATCATATTCTTTGAATTTTGCGTAATTATTTAGAATAGTTTTCAGCGTTGATTCAAGAAACTAAGAAAATCATTAATTCTAAAATAAATGTCCGTTATTCTATACAATTTGAGTTGTTTTGTATAAAATAACGGATGTTTTAAGTTGTGTATTTTAAAAATAGAATATCTAAAATCCACATATTAAAAAGTTTTATTTAAAACGTTCTTATTAGTACATTATATTGCAGTAATTTTACTTCTAATACTTTAAATTATCAAATATGCCATTAGTTGCACTTTTTTTTATCTTTTAATTCTTAAAATAAGAATACATTTACTTAATGAGAAAAACAATACCTACAATCCGCATAATTCAAGTAGTACAATACATCAATGAATGTAATGTAAAGAGAATATTACCTCTTAAAAAAGATATTATATCTCATATAAAAAATCAATTTCCTGATGAAATTTATAATGTACAACAATTTGATCGAGATAAATTAAAAATTCGAGAGGAATTAGGAATTGATCTAAAATGCAATAAAAAATATCAATATTATATTGATTCTTCTGATCAAGTTGGCTTACTTGAATCTTCCTTAGATTACTATGAGATGTTTTCCATTTTGACGCAAGCGAATGCTTTACCAGATATTTTTTGGATTTCGGATAGAAAATCATTAGGATTAAATCAAATTAGTAATGTAGTTTCTCATATCAATAACAAACATGTTATTCAATTTAGTTACTCAAAGTATGATACAAATGAAACCGAAGTCCGTACAATCGAGCCTTTGGCAATAAAAGAAAGTAAAGAAAGATGGTATATTATTGGAAATGACCATAAATTAGATAAAGGTTTACGAGCTTTTGGTTTTGACAGAATTTCTGCTGTTACTTATTTTGGAATCAATTTTTCTCCAAAATATACACTAAACGAAATTAAGGCTAAATATGACTCATTATTTGCTATGTTTGATGCTGAAAATAAAGAAGTAGAGGAAATTATATTAGAATTTGATCAACGAGATGGAAATTACATTAAAAGTTTTCCTATTCATCATTCTCAAATGATTGAAAAGACAGAAAATGGTGTTCGTGTAACTTTAAAATTAAAAACCACGCCCGATTTTATCATGGAAATCATGTCACGAGCGTGGAGTTTAAATGTAGTTAAGCCAGTTAGCTTACGTCATGAAGTTTCTAAAATTTTGAAAGATGCTTATTTGAGAAATCAATAGAATTATTTAATTTTTTCATATTCAAACAGAATGAATTCTGAAACAGGTTTCCATAAAACAACTTTTCCATTGATTATATGGAATACTTTAGCATGATTTTTTTCACCAAAATTTACCATTTGATTAAAATTTCCATCAAAATTCACAAATTCTTCACATTCATATTTCAATCGATTTTTCGAAATTGGTTTTCCTTCCTTGTGTAATTCTAAATATTTAAAAAGTATTAAACTATTGATTTGAGTTTCTCCTTCTCGAAACCATTTTGGAACTCTTCTTTTTACCTTTTTAATTTCTTCTTCAATTTTATCTGTTAGCATACTTTTATTTTTTATAAGTTTTGATTTAAATAGATTAAGATTTCGTTTACATCAGTTATACATTCTCTATAACCATTTTTGCGATAATATAATTTGGTTGGAATTTTAGGTGTAAAATGATCTTTGGTTGTATAATGCTCTATCAATAAACACAAGAATAATTCACCTTTTTTATTTTTACAATTAACCACTTTATATTCAATATTTTTTAAAGCTTTATAAAAATACATATTTGTAAAAAACGTATTAAACTCAGTTAAAAGTTGAGTAGCTTCTTTCTCTCCATTCAGCGAATCAATTTTTAGAGCAAGTAATCCACCTGAAGTATAAAATAAAGAAGAAGCGTCTTTAAAGACGTCCTTAAAATCAAAATTTTCTAATTTGATAAAATCATCTTCGTAATACCCAACATAATGATCTTTAATCAATTTAAAAGGAAATATTTTTTTGGGATTAAAAACAGAAAATAATTTACCAAAATAAGAAGAATCAAAATGAATAGGAGTTTTTAAAATAGAAATAATTCGAGATTCTAATGATTCTTTGTTAATGAAATACCAAAAGGCAGAAATATCAATTTCTTGTGTATTTCGGTGTATGCAAGTATCAATTATGGAATGAATGTAATATTCTTTAACCAAACCGTTTAGCATTTCATCCAAAGATTGTTTTGTGTAATTACCCAATTGATAAATTAATAATCGTTCATCATTTTTGATATTTTCATGATTAGATTTATCAACAACAAGATAAATTTTAAGCCCATTGTTTAATCTTTGATCTTTAAAAATCAAATGGCTTACAAAACAAGCTTGTAGATTATGTTCGAAGTTTGGTGTACGAGAATCGTATCTAAATTGAGCTTGATTTCGTACGCTTGATTCTTTTGTTTTAACTATAACTTGTCCTTCGTGTTTTAGAATATTGATATAATTTCTTAAAAAAGAAAATGCATCTTTTCGGGAAATTAAAGGGTCTTCGTTATCAAACGAATTGATTGTTACTTTTTCTTTCTTTTGATCGAAAACTGTTTCGACTTCATAATGAAATTCTAACTTCATAATATGTTTATTTATAATTATGAAGCAAACTTATAACCTGACTACTATCAGATAATGATAGTGGTTTAAATTTTTTAAAAAAAATATTCGAAGACATAGTTTGGCTTTATAAATAATTATCTTTAGTAAATAAATTAAGAAGAACAAAATATGCCAACAATTACAATAGAATTGTCTGATGAACAATTAGAAAAAATAAAAGAAACGTTGAATTACAACGGAACTTTGGATTTAGAAGGAGAAACTTTTAATGGAAGTTCGATAGAAATTGATTTATTGCCTTTTACTCATATGATGACGGTAAAAGGTTATAAAGAAGAATTTATTGGAGATGTTACTGTGAAAATTCCTGAGAAATAAGAGAATATAAATACCCCATTAATTAATGGGGTATTATTTATTGAATTTTTAATTTTTTTAGTTGTAAGATAAATGATTTTATTTCTTCTTTTAGAGAATGATTATAAATAGAAGTATAAAAATCAGCTTGAAACGGTTTACTAAATCTTGTTCTATATATAGGCCAACTGTTTGATGATTTGAGATTTTCTAAAATTATTTTATAGAATTGCTTTTCAAATTCATGATCCTTTGTGGTAGTAAAAATACCATACGCTAATTCGTTAGCATCAATTTCTACACAAACTACATAATTACGATTTTCAAAAACATACCAAGCATCTTTACTTTCATTCATTTCCAATTTAAGTTCGTTAGCAATTTCTTCCATCTGTAGCCAGAACTGTTCTTGTAAATTACTTAATATTGTTGGCAATGTATCTGCTATTTTTATAGATATTGCTAAATGTTTTTCGTTTTCTAGCAGATATGATTTAATAGTACTTTGTTCATTAATATCTTCTATTCCCATGTATTTCTTTTTTAATGCTTTTTCAAAATCAAATAAAAATGAGCGAACTCTTTCATTTTCTGTATGTAATCCAAATTGATGAATTAAAGGAATTAGATCATCTTCATAATTTAATTTTTTAAAATGTTGTTCTATTTCCTTATTTGTGTATAAAGATTGGTCAAAACTTAGATAAGAGAGTTCCTTATACTTTGGCGCAAGATAAATTTGAAGATATTGATTATCATCACTTATACTTTTAATGTAAGTGATATAATCGTTGACTTGATTAATTCCGTCAATTGTAGTATACTCAATTTTATTTTCAATACTTATAATAGCATTGTTTCTTTTATCATGGATAAATAAATCTATTCGTCTGTTTGTATTAGTTAATTGCTCACATTTAACAATTAAATCATTACTATATGTAATGGGTAATTTGATATGAAATTCTTTAAAAAAAAGTTTTAAATATAAATCTTCTTGTCCATGCTCTTTATTAGGATCTAAAAAAAAGCAAAGAATTTGAGAAACTTTATTTTCATTTAATTTCCAAAAATCAAAAGAATTAAACCCCAAAGCAAGCTTATTATTAAAATTAGTTTTCATCTCGTTGATAAAATCTAACTTGTTCTCCAATAATGAAAAATAAGAATATAGTTCGTGATTATTCATTTTTTTTAATTCAATTTTTGATAAGCAACTTTTACTACTTCAGCAATTAACTTTCTACGTTCTAATAAAAAAGTTTTATAATCCATCAATTCCCAATCAGTTGGTAAAGCATGCCAAAACTCCATTTGTTTATATTCTGCATCATCAAAGCGTTCTTTGTAGTATGACAAATAAACTTTAGGCTCTTTATCGCTTATCGCAATATTATCGCTCCATTCTACTAAAGCAAAATTAGCAATTTGATTATAATCCCTACTCTCCGTCACACCGTTACGCATTAACCAAGCTTTTGGAAATAAATGGTGACGCTCTAAAGGCGACTTATTAGCACGTAATCCTGACTCTAATAATTCTTTTACTTGTAATTTAGAAAATAAGCCCAATGCATTTAAAATGTTTAATGATGCATAGTAAGCAAATAAAGAAGGAGAACGAAATGATGAAGTAGCTAAATCTAAAGGTAAAGTAACACTCCAAAAATCATTTGTCAATTGTGAATCTATGACGGTATTTAATTCATCTATAAACTCTTGAGCATTGGTTATTGATCTAAATTTAGCTAAATCCATTTCCATTGCTGTTTCTGGTGATCCTGTATAACGACCTGTTATCGTACACATAAAAAACCATTTGGCTATTAATTTCTTTAATTCAAATAAATCTACTTTAAAATCGACACGTCCGATTAAGAAGAATACATAAGAATATAAAATATTATTATTTGATGATATAAAACTTTCGTTATTATATCCTGCTTGTTTTAGAGCTTTAATAAACTCGTGCCAATGCTGTATATCTAAGGCATGTTTTTGAGCAACTTTTAGTTTTTCAAATTGTAACTCGCGTCTTTCTTCACTAAATAATCCTGTATCTAAATCTTTTCCTCGTAAAATACTATAAATATACTGTAAACGTGCACGTCTAAAAGCTAAACCAACAGATGCACGTAGCATTTGTTCGGGTTTTGGAACAATAAGATAATTAAATGGGGTTGCATTGGTTGTAGTTGGTTTTCTCGCATCACGACAAAAATTTTCTAAATTTGTACGACCTTCATCCCAAAACACACTCATTAAAGTTAAGATAAAGTCAGCTTGATTTAAAGCTTTTCCTTCCGAATTAATACGCACAAAAACGTCTGCTACTTGTTCTTCATTAATTTCTTGCGAAAGTTCTAATACAGAAAATGGATAATTTTCTAAATTTTTTAAACGCATAAAAGCTTCTTGAATTTTAGTTTCTAATTCATCTGAAACTTCGATATGATTTTTTAAATTCGTAACAAAATCCATAATTACCTTAAAGATATTAATATTCGGTTGCCATAAATCTGAAATATTTTGATAATACCTTGGGTTTTTACGTATCGCTGCATCTGGTACTTCAAACTTTTCTTCCAAAGGATTAAAAGTAATAATGATACGAGCTGTTTCGTAATTTTCTCGGATCACCTCCTGCCCTTTCAAAACGGCATATAATGAAGTTAAACGTTGTTGACCATCAACAATTAATAGATTAGCAAATTTTTGTTTTTCATCTGTTCCAATCCCTTTAACTCCATCAATATTAGCATTTTCCCAAAACAGAAAATAGCCAACAGGATAACCTTTGTATAAACTATCAAACAAATCCCTTACTTTGGTATCTTTCCATACGAAAGGGCGTTGAATATCAGGTAATCCTATTGTACCTAAATCGATATTTTGAATTAATGAGTTTAAATTATATTTTACGTCTTTAAATAGAGTTGCCATTTGATTAATTTTATTTTACTCTTTTATAATTATTATAATCCATCTGTATTAATACTAATTCCATTTGATAACAAATTGTTTCAAATTCAGTTTTTAATTGATCTATATCTTCTTCCAAAAAACTAAAATTACAAGTCCACGAATTAATAATTTCAGTAGTTGTATATTCCTTTTTAGAGGATATTTTAGCCTTCTTTTTAAGATAATATACTGTTCAATTGGTTTTTATATAGATTAAAAACCTTTATTTGATGGAATACAAATTGGTCTACCATCTACTAATATTACAGCATAACCTCTAGTTTAATTAAATTTCTTTGTTCCAACGTGGTAATCGATTATTTTCCTTTAAAAAAGTTTGAAGTAAGTTAACTTCTAAAGCTCTTGGATGATCAAAACACTCTGAATGATATGTTCCATACCATTTAATTTTTAAAGAATTAATACTTTCTATAACCATCTGTTTTGGTAAAGAATTACGACGAAAATCTCCAAATTGTTTTCCTTTTAAAAAACGACCTCTTAAACCATCTTTTCTAAAAACGATATTTCCTTCTTTAGATGTTCTACCACTAATGCCAATATAAAGTAGCTCGTTGGTATCATCATCATAAAATAGATACAAGCCTGCTAATTCATTTGTATTTGGAATGTTACAAATTCCACTCAGTTTGGAATTTTGTTTAAAAATAAAGTTTCCTTTTAATTGATAATTTTCTAGGTTTTCTATAAGTTGTGTTAACATAATTATATTTCTATTTGATGAAATTTTAATTGCTCATTAATATCTTTAATAGATTTATCATATTTATAAACAAACCACTTAAAATGTTTTCTTTGGCTTCCTAACAATCCTTTAAAAGCATATTTTATCTTTAAATTTTCTTCACCAGTAATTAAATACATTTTTATTTTAGAAGAATTTTTTTCAATATTATTTTCTAGTAAAATACCTTTATATCTCAATAATTGTTCGATAATTCCTATGGAATTTTTACTTTTCTTAAGTTCAACAATTATTGTGTTATTTTCTTTATCTTTACCGATGTAATCAACTTTATCTTCTGTACCTCTTAATAATTTTTGATTATCAAATTCTTTAATACCTATTTTTTTTAATAGTTTGTGTTTTATTATAAAATTTTCTAATTCTCTTTCTGACTCGAAATCATCTTTAGTTTTGTTTATAATATGATTTGTAATACATATTTTTTCTTCTTTTGAAAGATTTTCAGTAGGAATAGGTGAGAAATATAAATTATTAGTATCAAAAAAAATCTTTATTTTTTCTCGAGCTTCTTTTACGTTATTGCTATAACCAAATATCTTCAATAATCTTTTATAACCAATTCTTTTTGCCCCCTTTTTATCAAGAGTTAAATCAATGTCTAATTTAAACTCTTCTAAATTATATAATAATTTCTTCATAAATTAATTTTACACTAAGCCCCCAACGCTTCTCTCAACACCTGTTGTAGCAGTTGCTCGTTGGTAAGTTGGCTTTGTTTTACTTGGGTTTCTAAAGCGTCGCAAACCGCCATCAGCTCATCCAATTTGGCTACTATGCGTTCTTGAATTTCTAATGGTGGAAGTGGAATTAAGAATGATCTAATTCTACCTAAATTAAAATTACCAGCAGAACCTCCTTTACTAGAAATATTTCCTTTTGCATATTTTACACCATAAGGGGAATTAAATACATATGCTAAATATTCTGAAGATAAATGGCTTTTGAATGGTTTAACTAATCCTAAACTTACATAAAAAGCAAATTCAATATCTCTGTCAATAACAGCTGTTTCTCCAATACCAGCACCAACTCGAGCTACTAATAAATCTCCTTTTTCGGGAGTTCGATTCAATATATAATTTTGATAATCTTCCTCACTTACAAATCTATGTAATTCAGGTTTAAACTTAAATGGTTTTACATTTTGAGCGGATAAAAATATACGACCTTTTTCAGTATAATTAGGTGTTTGATGAGTACCATCAGTAATGTAGACTGTCAAATCATCTAATTTTGACCAAATCCAATTTTCAGGAACATTAAACATTAACCCTTCAAGCATTTCTGCTTCTTGAAGTTTACCTTTCTTTATTTTTTTCTCTTTTACCAATTGGGCTTTTTCGGCTTGTATTTCCACCAAAAGGTCGGCACCTGTTGCTCCATTTTGGGTTTCATTGCTGACCAATACACCTTGCATCGCTTCACGCAAAAATGCTTGACGCAAGTCTTTTATTAAATCCAGTTGATGATTGATTTCTGAAGAAATGTTACTTCCTACGGAATTAACTAACTTTAATTTTTCAACTAAAATCAATTGATTTTTTACACTTGGAATAGATATTTCGAAATCAAAAAATTTATCTTTTTGTAATCTTATTCTTTGAGTTGTACCATCACTACATATTTTACATATATAATCAAAGAATGATGTTGATGTCAAGAACAAAAAGAATTCTTTATTTAATAATTCGGCATTAGGCTCTAAACACCAAAAGTCATTTGTAATAATAGCACCTTCTAATTCTTCTGGAACGATTCCAAAAGCACCGTTTCTTGCATCAATACCCGATAAGATAAAATCACCGCTTGAAACATAAAACATACTTGATTTTATATTTACACCTAATTCTTCATCACGTTGTATTACTCCTTTATGGTAAAGTTTTACAGTGACTCTTTTATAAAGTTTTTCAGGTTCTATTTTAGCTGATACTTTTTTCCTTTTAACAAGTTGAGATAGCTTATAACTTTTAAATTCCATTAACCAATCGCTTGTTTAAGTTGTCCCATTAAGGTTTGTGTTTGTTGCAAAGACGTGGCTAATTGCTCCATCAACTCGGCAGAAGAAAATTCTTGTACTTCTTCTGCTTTGTGCGGGTTTTTAATGTCCAAATCAAAGTTTCGGGCTTTTAATTCGTCTATCGTTACTTTCCAACAAACCTCAGATTCTTGGCGGTTGTTCAACCACGAGGTAATCGGCTCAAACTCGCTTTCTTTTATCGGTTTGGTTTTGTTGTAAGCTTTTTGTCCTTCAGGCAAACGGTGTTCGTAATACCATACTTCTTGAGTCGCGTAATCTGCTGTTTCGTTGTTGTGGTGTACTTTCTCAAAAAACAATAAGTTCGTCGCTACCGTGGCATACGGCTGAAACACCGAGTTCGGCAAACGCACTATGGTATGCAAACGGCAATCTTTCAATAGCTTTTCGCGGATGCGTTGTTTTACGCCATCACCCGTTAGCGAACCATCAGGCAATACAATCCCTGCGCGTCCACCTACTTTTAGCAAGTGAATCATCAAAATCAAAAACAAATCTGCCGATTCTTTGGTACGGTAGTTTTGCGGAAAGTTATTTTCGTTGTTGTTAGATACTACACCACCAAAGGGAGGATTCGCCAAAATGACATCTACACGGTCTTTTTGTTTGTATTCAGTCAACGGTTGATCTAACGAATCACGATACGTAATATTTGGTACTTCGATATCGTGTAAAATCAAATTGGTCGTTGCTAACAAATATGGCAAAGGTTTGTGTTCCCAACCAATGATGTTGTCTTGTAAGGTCTGACGATCTTCTACAGAATCGACTTGTTGATAAATGTGCTCGATAGCCGCTGTAAGATAGCCTCCCGTACCACAAGCTGGATCTAGAATACGCTCGCCCAATTGTGGATTTAGCGTTTTTGTAATAAACTGCGTAATGGCACGAGGCGTGTAATACTCACCTGATGAACCAGCACTTTGCAGATTTTTTAATAATGTTTCATAAATATCTCCAAAAGCGTGTTTGTCTTTGGTGCTGTTGAAGTCGATTTCGTTCAACTTATTCAACACCTGACGAATGTGCACACCTTTTTTCATGTAGTTGTTGTTGCCCTCAAACACTTCACGTACAATCACTGCACGTTTATTGCCCGTACTAATATCTAAGTTGCGCAAAGCTGGAAACAACTTTTGGTCGATGAACTCTAATAATTCATCACCCGTGATACCTTCATCATCACTTGCCCAGTTTTCCCAACGGTATTCTGTTGGTATAGGCGATATATAATTATCGTTTAATAACTCTAATTCTTGATCTTTATCGGAAAAAATTTTTAAGAAAAGCATCCAACCTAATTGTTCTAAACGTTGTGCATCACCGTTTAGTCCATTGTCTTGCCTCATTGTTTTTCTGATGCTATCTAAAATTCCTGATATACTCATTGTTGTATTGTTGTTCTTTTTAATATATATAATTAATGTCCACTTCTTCCTAAAAGTGGTTTGACTTGCAAATGTAAGCCTGATTCAAGTATTTCTAAAATATCAGTGTCTTTATCTTCCTCACATAAATCTACTGAAGCGTAATACAATTTAAATTCAATATGTTTAAATTGCTCATGCCAATTTTCCAAATGCAAACCATATGTTCCTTTAGGAGTTGGTTTTAAATGAGAATTAAATCTGCTTTGTAATTTTCCTTTTGATTTTCCGATATACAAAATATTGTTTAATCCATTACCTATATTACCATTAACACGAGGGTATTTAGTGGTTTTGTCTTCGGTTTTTAAATTGGTAATATGTTCGCAAATTGTTTCTACATCACTATTCTTTATATTATTGAGTTGAATAAAATAGATACAATTTTCAAGCATACCTATTTCTGGATTTAATTTCCCAGTTTTAATTGATTCTGTTAAATCTATTGAGTTAAATTTTATATCCTCTGAATAATCAAGTAGTTTTTTATTCAATTGATTAATATGCTGAATATAATTTTTTGTCGCTTGTAGGATATTTAATGGCATGATTTCTAGTTAAAAATGTTTTGGTTAGCTAAAATAATTTGAGATAACTTATCAATTTTGGATCTTTGTTCCTCCATAATTTGTTTATAAATACTTTCAATGTAGTCTTCTTCATAAATTCTAGCGTATTCAATATCATAGAGTTTAATTTCATAAACAGCCCAGTCATTATTATAATCTTTTTTCAGATTAGCATTTTCGAATAATTCAATTAACTTATTCCTAAGAATTTTAAAATATGGAGAAATAGCTATTTTAAATTCAACTCCTTCATTATTAGTCGGGTATCTAAATTCCCATAAAAATGCTTCTCCTTCTTTCCAATCACTTTTCTGTTTGCTTTTGGGAACTATATTATTAATTTCTACTGGTAAAAATCTTGAAAAATGTTTGTGATCAGAACCTAAAATAAATCCATCTGCAACTAATAATTCGTTCATTTTTTCTTTGATGATTGCAATAGAATCAGGTCTATTTGCAATAATAAAATCAAATAACTCTTGATGTTGACGGTATATTTTTTCAGCTAATGAGTTGGCTTCACTTTGTTGCATAACATTATTGTTTAAGTTGTCTATATAATCTTTGATGTAGATTAAAACGTGATCTTGGATTGTTCCACTTCTAAGCAGTATCAAATCATTTAAATACTCTAATATATGTTTTTGATAAGACGCTTCAATATAAAATTGATTAAGAGAAGCTTCAGTTCCATATTTTGTTAAATAAACAAATATTGGTTTTTTATTTGCGAAATTTTTTAAAACAGAATCCTTATATTTCTGTAATTGGTTATTGCTTTCAGATGCATTTATCTTATTTTCAATTACCAATAAAGTATTTTCAAATTCTATTAAAATATCAATGTTATATTTTTCACGGTGTATAATAATATTTTCATTTAATAATGAATGAATATCAATAACATTTAGATATGATCGATTATCCTGTAAAATATCTAACAAAAATCTTTTCAAAAAATAATCGCCGATACCGTGGCTTCCTTTAGGGTCAAACAACCAAGCTAAAAAATGCGAATGGCGTATTTCGAAATGACTTACTCCTAAAATTTCAAATATATTCGGTTGATTTCTCATTAACTCAAGCTTCTCAAAATCTGAATCTATTAATAAATTGGAGTACAATTCGTTTAATCTTTTTTCATCCATTACGCAATACTGTAAATTTCGTTTTCTAATTCTTTAATGGCTTGTAGATATTGATTACGCCCGCCAAAAGATTTTACAATTTCCATTGGAGAACCAAAGCTTGAGATAGGATTGATTTTCAAAACATCCATCGATTCTAAATTTTCAATTCCTTCATCTGCATATTTATCAATTAAGGCATCAATAACTTTGGTAGCTTTGTCTCCATATTTTGTAAAATAATTACGTTTTTTTACATTATTTGCTCGTTCCTTACGTGTTAAGGGCGGTTGTTCAAATGCTACGTGACAAATAATATCAAATAAATCACATTCTTTGTTTACTGCTTCTAATAATTCATTTACAGGAACACCTTGTTCTTCTAATTCTTTTATAATTGCATCCTTTCGATCAGCTTCACTCCATGTTTTTAAAAATTTGTCCATCGATTCAAACTGTTCATTAATTACTTGCTTTGTGTAATCTTTTAATCCAATTGTAATAGGTTTTCCATTATTATCAAAGTATAATTCACGTTGATTTAATACACTTACATCTACACCATTGACATAGATTTTTTTATGTTTTTCCTTTTTTTCTGTAAAAGGAGAATCATTAGTATTGTAAGGTGGTTTAGGATCATTAATTATATCCGTTGACTCATCATTATTATCTTCATTTTCAAAATCATCATCGATAGGTTCATTATCTCCAATAACTTTTACTCTTGTTGGATCTCCATCAAAATTTGGATCAGCAAAAAGATCTGTGGCATTTCTGAAATCTAAAATGGTAAAATATAATTTTCCAAACTCTTCATTAACCCGAGTTCCACGACCAACAATTTGTTTAAATTTAGTCATAGAACCTATTTCCGTATCTAACACAATTACCTTACAAGTTTGCGCATCTACACCAGTAGTCATTAACTCAGAGGTTGTAGCAATTACAGGATAAGTTTGTTCAGGATCAATAAAATTATCTAATTCACGTTTTCCTTCATCATTATCACCCGTAATTCGCATTACGTATTTGTGATTTTTAGCAACTAAATCAGTATTTAGATTTGCAATTGCAGTTCTCATTCGTTCAGCATGATCTATATCTCGGCAAAAAATGATGGTTTTGTTATAACGATTTGTATTTTTTAAGAATTCGGTTACTTTTTGAGCGACAATTTCAGTACGTTCATCTACAACCATTGTACGATCAAAATCTTTACGGTTGTAGATTCTATCTTCTATGATATTACCTTCCTTATCCGTTTTTCCATCGTTAGGTCTCCAACCTTCTAAATCAATATCTAAACTTATTCTAATGACTTGATAAGGCGCTAAAAAACCATCCGAAATTCCTTGTTTTAATGAATAAGTATATATAGGCTCTCCGAAATATTCTTCATTGCTGACTTCTTCTGTTTCTTTTGGTGTAGCAGTTAAACCAATTTGAGTTGCAGAACCAAAATATGTTAATACTTCTCTCCATGCAGATTCTTCTTTTGCACTTCCACGATGACACTCATCAATAATGATTAAATCAAAAAAATCAGGACTAAATTGTTTGAAGATATTTTTATCTTCTTCATTTCCCGTTAAACCTTGATAAATGGCTAAATATACTTCATAAGATTTATCGACTTGTCTTTTCTGAACGATAGTCATTTTATCTTTGAAATGTTTAAAATCGCCACGTTTTGTTTGATCGATTAAGGAATTTCTATCTGCTAAAAATAAGATTCGTTTTTTTGCTTTAGATTTCCATAACCTATGAGCTATTTGAAAAGCTGTGTACGTTTTTCCTGTACCAGTTGCCATTACCAACAGAATACGATTTTGCCCTCTAGCAATAGCTTCTAATGTACAATTGATTGCATTTTGTTGGTAATATCTAGGACTTTTACCTGAACCATCAAAAAAATAATCTTGTTCTACAATTTCTTTTGCGGATTCTGTTTCAATTCCTTTATATTTTAGGTATTTATTCCATAAAGTTTCAGGCGAAGGGAATTCGTCTAATTCTAATTCGGTTTCTATTTTAGAAGTATTGGTCTTATCATGAAATAAAAAACGATCACCATTCGTCGAAAAGATAAATGGTAAATTTAATATTTCAGCATATTCCAAGCCTTGTTGCATTCCTGCACCAACAGAATGGTTATTCTCTTTCACTTCAATAATACCAATTGGTATGTTTGGTTTATAATACAGTATATAATCTGCTCTTTTCTTTTTTCCTCTAGTTGTTAAATTACCACGTATATGAATTCGACCATCTGTAAACGTCTTTTGTTCAACATATTGTTTCATTCTATCCCAACCAGCAGATTCAATAGCTGGAGTAATGAATTTTGTACTTATATCTTGTTCTGAGAATTTACGTTTGTCCATAATTTGTGTTTGTGTAAATATACAAAATGTTAAAATGCGAATAAAGACATATTAACGGATAAAACCTTATGGAAAACCGTAATATATATCACATTTTTAATTTTATTTTTTTGATATAACAAATATAGTTTATTGTAACGACAGAATGAGTCGTTATAAATAAGAATTGCGTTAGGAATAGTAGTGGGAATCCTTTTATAAAAATGGTAACTGAGGTTCTCGAAGTTATTATTTTTATATGATTTCATTTCTCTTCCCTTCGAGTCCCTCAGGGAACGAAAATGGTAACTGAGGTTCTCGAAGTAATTCTTATAAAAAAAGCGATAAACTGAATGTTTATCGCTATTATTTATGTGTTTTTTAAGTTACTCACCGACACGAATTCAACAAACTATTTAAATTGAATGATTTATAATTGAAAAGATGTAATTTTAATGTAGTCAATTTTATAAAAAAGTTTAACAATTTAGATTTTAATCATTAATCAAAATAGTGCGTTATACAGCACTATTTTTACACTTTATACTAAAACCAGAGTAATACATCTATAAAAGTGCTTTTTATTGCACTTTTCTTGTTTAATATCAAATTTATTTCTAAATTTACTTTAAAAGTGCATTATATGACACTATCAATAATTAAGCAAATCAAAGAAAGACGTAAAGTTTTAGCTATATCACAAGAAACATTAGCCGAGATTTCTGGTGTTGGTTTACGTACGTTAAAACAATTTGAAAGTGTCAAAGGTAATCCAACGCTAGAAACACTACAAAAAATGTGTGATGTATTAGGATTAGAAATTAAATTAGAAGTTAAAACAATTGAATCATGAGAATTGCTTGTTCTACAAGTTCACTATCTTTACTATGAACTTTCTTTATTCTAAATAATCCAGTAGCTCTATCATTGATTGTTACGATTGCTCCCTGATGATTCTTGCCTATTATTGTATCTAATTCAAAATCTCCAAATCGAGTTTTTTCTTCAACTATTTTAGGTCTATTTTCTATTGGTTCTCTATCTGTTAAAACTCCTCTTGAATGGGTTGTATTTCCTCGCTTCTTATAACGCTTACCCTGTGTTCTTAGACACTTGTACAATGTTCCTCTATTCTTTTATCCTTCCAAATATACTGATAGATACGTTCTATAGATACACAAGCTATTTTATTCTTTTTACAATAACCTACTATTTGCTCAGGACTGTAGTACTTTGCCTATAATCTATTTACTGTAGCTTTTATCTCATAGGTAAATCGTTTTAACTTGGGCTTTTGTTTATGCCTAAGAAGATATTTACGATGAGCTAAGTCTGCTTTATAAACTTTATCACGATCTCTATTTCTTCTAACTTCTCTGTAAATAACGCTTCTATCTTTGTGTAATATACTAGATATTTTACGTGTTGAATAATTTTTACAAAGTAATATTTCTATTGTGTATTTTTGTTCAAAGGTTAAATGACTCATATTTTGCAACATTAGAGGGTGCTAATTAAGTTTATTTATTCCTAGTTTGAAAGGTCTACTTAAAGACCTTTCTTTAGATATATAAAAACTTTATATGTCCTTGTTGCATTTATTAGTTGAATCTAGGTTTAAATAAATAGATAGTAATAATATTTTCCATCATCAACCTGTAAAAAGGCAGCCAATGTATGGCGGCCATCCCACACTTCACCCCTGCCAAAAGACTACAGCATAAACGGCTTCCTCCCTAAAGGTACCCTCCAATTATTCCGTTTCCTTTTGTCTTTCTCTATTGACCGCTTTGATAGTCTGCTTTCTTTTTTCAGGTTTTTCTTTTGGAAAAATATGCGCGAAGCGAGGTTAAAAAATCCTTACAAGTTTGCACAGAAAGTTAAAGAGAAGAAAGTAACAAAATGTAGAATTTAAAAATTAGAACATTATGAACATTATTGGAAGACTGACCAGAGACGCAGAAGTACGAACAACATCACAAGACAAACAAGTCGTAAACTTCTCAGTGGCTATAAATAATAGTTACAAAAACAAACAAGGCGAAAGAATAGAACAAACCATTTATTTTGATTGTTCTTATTGGATTTCTACTAAAGTCGCAAGTTTATTAACCAAAGGAACTTTAGTTGAACTTATTGGACGGTTAAGCCCAAGAGCGTGGACAAATTCAGAGGGAGAACCTAGAGCGGGTTTAAATTTTCATACTTCACAAATCAAGTTACATGGAGGTAGTAGAAAAACGGAAACGTCACAAGCTAGTGAACAAAATTCAGAGGACGACCTTCCATTTTAATTATTCAAAATCAATTTAGTATTCATCATAAAAATTTAAAATTATGGCACATAATATCAATTTTAATGAACAAACAGGACGTTATTCATTTTTTAGTGTAAAAGAGAAGGCTTGGCACGGATTAGGGCAAATTGTTAACGAATACCCTACAAGTGAACAAGCGATAAAATATGCAGGTTTAGATTATGAAGTTATTAAATCGCCATTATTTACAAACGGTTCTGAAATTATTACAGATTCTGAATTTACAGAAGTTAATAAGATGTTAGAAGTTCCGAAGTATTTTGCAAACATTCGCACCGATAACAATACTGTTTTGGGTGTGGTTGGAAAAGATTATCATATCGTACAAAACCGTGAAGCCTTTAACTTCTTTGATGCAATTGTAGGCGGTGACCAGGGAATTTTATATGAAACTGCGGGAGCATTAGGAAATGGAGAACGTATTTTCATTACGGCAAAATTACCCGATTATATACGTGTTGGAAATGGTGACGATGTCACAGAAAAATATATTTTCCTTACCACTTCTCACGATGGTAGCGGAAGTATTACAGCCGCATTTACTCCTATTCGTATCGTTTGCCAAAATACTTTAAATGCTTCACTTAAAAATATGACAAACGTTGTAAGAATTAAACATACTTCGGGAGCAAAACAACGTATTGAGAATGCTCATAAAATAATGGGATTAGCCAATACTTTAAGTACACAGTTAGAAAATATTTTTAACAATTGGTCAAAGGTTAGAGTATCAGACAAAGAGGTTAAAAAACTTATTCAATTAGCACTTTGTCCAAACAAAGAAACATTGGATTTAATTAAAAATGATGCAGAAGATGAAATGTCTACAGTATTTAAAAATACAATTGATGATGCTTTCCAATATGCGATGTTAAGTGATACACAACAAATGGACACGACAAAAGGAACTTTATACGGAGCATATAACGCTGTGACAGGCTATTTTCAAAATGTACGCAATTATAAAAATAATGAAGCCAAACTTCAAAGCATTGTATTAGGTGGGACAGCTCAACTAAAATCACAAAAGGCATTCGAGTTATGTACTGATTTTGCGCATAATGGTGCTGAAATTTTAAACTTTAATTAAATCTATAAGTGACCGCCTATCAAGGCGGTTGCTTTACAAAATCTTAAAATTATGAATAGCAATTTTTTTAATCAAATAGCACAATTGGATTTCATCGGAAATCTTCAATTAACCATCACTAAAGGAGTAGGAAATAATTTGATTGTATCGGTACTACTTAATAATGATAATTGTAATGATAATGCTAAAAATAGTATTCCTCCTTTATTATTTAATGCGACTGCACAAGAATTTGACAAAGAATTAATTCAACAAATATCTTCTCCTATTCAAATTGTTTCGAGTGTAATGGTAGATATGGAACTGTTTCTTAAACAAATGGAAAAAGTTAAAAAACAATCAACAAAGGAGAAAGAAAAGACCGAAAAAACTAAAAATGATAAGCAGTCCAAAGACAAAAAGTATGAAGATACTATGTTAAAAGTTAATAAATTAGAGAAAGAGGGAAAATTTAGAGAAGCGTGGAAAAAAGTTCCAGAATCAACAGAATTTCCTCAAAAAGTAGATGAAATACGGAAACGAAAATCGCAATTATCAGCCCAATTTTCTAATCCAAATCTTTTTGGAACTATAGAACAAGAAACAGCGAGTAAACCGCACTAAATTATTATGCTAATTTATACCCTATACTCACAACGGCAAAAGTATCTGCCCCAGAAATTAAAGATGATACAGTCGAATATAAATTCGAAAGTACAATGGGAACAAATTGCAAAGCTAAAATCCAAAAGTTTCAACGTAATGAATTAGGGCATTTACCCAAAAATACGAAAGCAACCATTTATATTAGTTGTGTTGATACTGTACAAACTCGATTTGATATAGCAGAAATGCTGAAAGATGTAAATGATAATAAATTATGTCGAAACACTCCAAAATATTGGTTAGATTTTGAAAATAGTCAACATACTGGGCAGGTTATATTATCTACTATTGGAGAAATTAAACAACCAATTTCAGAAAAATATCAAACGGTGGCAAGTCTGCCAATGATTACAGATGAATAAGGTGAATTACTAAAACAATCTGAAATCTTAGATAATACTCCAAGTTGTAGTTTAGCCGAAGCATTAGAAAAACAAGATTTATTTATCAATTCTACACTCACTCAAATAGGGTGTTTTTTACTTTGGTCAATGTTTCGTTATGGCAAAATTGAGAACAGAGGTTTCTTTCTTAATTTAAAAAATTACCATACTAAACCTCTTAAAGTATAACGTAAACTCAATCAAAAATCGGTCGGCAAAAATGCCTTTGCTCCCTATGGTCGCAAACGCATTTTTGCTAAACACGGAAAAAATCACATCGATAAAATAGTTTTTTATCCATGCGATTGTATTTTTTTGCTTCGGATATCCATTATCCGATAGATTGAAAATATTTTTTAGATGATTTGATTATTAATATTATCAATTAATATACTTCTGTTTCGGTCAAATAATCTTGATTTAAATTGTTTACTTAAAGCAGTTTGAACTTCCTTATTGTTAATATCTCGTATATCAAAAAGGACATTATAACCACGAGCTGGTATTACTAATGTAATGGGAAGAATATTGGAATCTTTTAGTTCTAAATCTTCCAAAAAACATTCAATATCAAATTTCAAAAATTTGACATTTTGATGCAGTATTCGTTCTGCATTTGACTCTTTTCGAATTTTTCCAATTCTAACTATATCATATTTAATTGCCATAATTGATTTAGCTTATTTTTAAATGTACTACAATTATTGTTTTAGATTTTTTTAATTTTAAATCAAATTATAAGAGTTATTTTCTTAATCGAAAAACAACTCTTTTGATTTTATGACTTATTCTTTATCACGACTATTAAACTGAAAACTCACTTGTTTTTCGTTTCCAAAATTATCAGAAATCCAAACATCGAAAGCTTGTGAAACGGATGATGTTGATGTGTAATATAATCTAAATTCTTTGGTTGGTAATTCATATAAATCGTTCGGCTGATATGGAGAATTATCATAATACTGAAGACTACCTTCTCCATCAAATTGAAAATAGCGTAGTTTATAAGTAGTATTTTTAAAATTTCCTGTTGATATTATCGTAAATCGTATTTCAACTGTTTGTCCTTTGATTAGTTCTTTTGGAACCGGCATCACTTGAAGCTCAAAAGGAAAATTCTGCTGAATATCTAGTTCATTATCATTACTACATGAATTTAAAATAATGAACATTAAAGCAATTAATAATTGTACGGTGATACTTGATCTGTTATATAAAAGTTTCATTTTAATTGTTTTTAAAAGTTAAATCGTATTCCTAATCCTATAGATGGGCGAAACTGCTCTAAGTCTGTTCCCCAAAAAACTTTAGTTTTTCCTAGTAGAATAAAAACAAGATGATCAGTTAAATAAGTTTCAAAAGATAATCTGGTTCCAGCTCCATAAATAAAGTTTTCTTCATTCAATATTCTTGCTCCATCATACAAGACTTGTTCGCCTCTATTAATATTTTCATAACCAATAGTAGCTGTTAAAGCTAAATTCAGTGTAATATTTTTATAGGTATCTCCTAACAGAAAGAAACTATAACCACCTTCTACGGTATAGGTCTCATGTGGAATTTGAATATCCCTATAGCTGTAATATTGATGCGCATATTCAAAAGCCCAAAGCTGATAATTCCCGTTTCTACCATTTACAGTTAATCCTAAATTAAGGAAATAATCATTTCCTATTTTCGAATTGGATAGTAGCCCAAAACTGGTTTCTAATCCTTTCTTTTTTGGAATCATTCGTTGTCCTTGTAGATATGAAATCGCAGTTAAAAGAAGAAAAACGGTTAAACAATATTTTTTTATCATCGTAATTTGGTTTTAGAGTTTTTAAAATTTTAAATGCATCTCATCAATTAATTGAGCATGAATTAAGTCTGAATTTTCAACTTGTAATGTTTGGTGTCGACCACCATTTTTCTCATAGAGTTCAATAAATAAAACATAATCATCTGTTAGTGTAAATTGATCTAGTAGAAATACATTTCGTTCAATTGATTTACCTTTTATCACCTCCAAAGATTGATAATTTCTGAGCGGTTTCAATAGTTGATGTTGTATAACTGTTCGCTTTGCTAATTTTTTTTCGGCTATTTTAAAATGAATGAAATCAACATTAAATGGAACATTACTTCTGTTTTTAATTTCTAAATGAAAGTAATATTTACCATTGTGATTATAGAGACCCTTTAATATAAACTGAATACCAAATTTAGCTGTTCCAATATGTTTAATTGTCTGTTTATTATTCTTGTAAATAGTTTCTAACAGTAAAGCAGTTAACGAAGGAGATTGTTTTCCTAATTCACTAAAAAGAACTTCGTTTGCCTCTGTTTTCTTTAACTTTTTTTCCATCGTTAGAAGATTAAAACTTAAATTTTCGGGGTATTGGCTATAGTAGACATTGAAGTTGTAAAAGTTTCCATCATTTGTGATGACTGAAAAATTTGTTTCTGGTTCAAAATCTTTCACAGAAGCTTTAACGCGTAAAACATTGTCCGCATCATCTGCTTTTTCTGCAATTAAATAATCACTTCCTAAATCTACGTATCGAATTGAAGATGGAAATATAAGATGAGAAGTTTTATTGTAGGTAACATTCATTAAATAAGGTTCTATTTTACCTAATGAAAGTGGTAATTGGATATTTTCTTGTGCATAAAGAAGTTTACTCACTCCTAAAAGAAGTAGAAAAAATAGAAGGTTTTTATATTGAAATTTCATTTTTTTTTAATTTAAAGGATTAATAATTTGAGTTACTTTTTAGCAACAAGTAAAACTTGCAATCCAGCTTTAAGCGTAACTTTAGGTGTTTTAATTTTCTTTGAAAAATAACCTGAAACTCCTTGTACTACACCACGACTAAGATCTGATGCTAATTGTTGTCCTGCTGATTGTGTCATCATAATACTAGCTCCAGAATTTTGACTCATGTTTGCAGCCATTTCTTTTACCGCACTTATCTCTTGGGAATCTGAAATACTTAATCCTTGTTGCCCATCTAGATCATAAACATTAAGTTCAACGGGGATAATAGATTCGTTTAATTCAATAGATGAGATTTTTAATTGTAAACGTCCATTTAGTAATTTAGCATTTGCTGTAACAAGCGTTCCTTTTGGAAAATAATGCTGTGATGTTTGAGCTGATTCAAGTAAGCGTAATCGAACGTTCATATCACCTTTTATAATTTGCGTTTCATGTATACAGGCTCTAATGCTATTTTTTGATTGTTCAGCTTCATATAGTTTACTTGGTGTTATAAATTCACGACTTTCAATTAAAAGAGAATGATTTTCTGGCTCTCGAAATAACATTGATACAGGATTCTTATTGATAGATCTAACAGCTGTAATATTTTGTTTTTCTTGAGTGTTAGAATTTACCGTCGATATATCATCTTCTTTTGCTTCTTGTTTTTTTTCAACTGGAAGTTCTTGTTGTGACGTTGGAAGATATTTAGCTGCTAGTTGATATGATTTTTCCATCAGTTCTACCTGATCATTCATGGTAATAGGTTTTGGCAAATCTTTATTTGCTAATTGCGTTTTCAATTCTGAGATTTCTCTTCTTAAATCTGTTGTTTCAGTATTACTGGGCTGATAAAATGAACCGAGCTCTGATTGCATATTTCTGTAACTATTAATGGTTGAATTATTTTGATTGTTTCCACCTATTTTTTTACTTGTATAACCGTCATTTTGCTCTTCATTTAAAGTGTTCATCAAACCATTTTCATTACCCTCACTATTCAAATAATCTGAAAGTGTTGTAAGCGCCTTTTGTTTTTCTTGATTTTTAATTGCTAGCATTTCTTCTTCATATGCTTTTCCTTTATCTAAAGGCATTGCTAAATTTGTACCTTGTGGAACAGCTCCATTTAAACCATGTTCATCTATTTCAGTTGTATTTTCTGAGGGACGAAAGATTAAGTATAAACATCCCATACAAACTATTGTCATTAAACTAAAAATAATCGGTTTTTTAAATTTCTCTAATCGCTTGATTTTTTCTTCAGACAAGTTTTCTAATGTCTCTTCTTTATTCCTAGATTCATTTCCTACAATTAATCTGATTCTTTTTTCATTATTCTCTTTCATACAAATTGTTTTTTTGAATTGAGTTGATCGAATCTGTAAAGACGCTTATTTCACTACTTTTTTGAATAGGAGTTTTTATATGTTCAATTTGAAATTGCTTATTCGAAGTATAGAGATCATAACCTATCTTTATAAAAACACTTAGACTTAAAAGTCCATAGCTTAGTAAAAAAGTTAATAATACTTGATGTTGCTTTTCTAAAGACAACAATTGCCACTTTTTTTCTGCGGTTTCAAAGAAAGATGATAGCTTCAATTTTATATTTTTCATCATTAAATAATTTAGCGTTCTACAATCTCGATATCTTGATTTTCCAATACTTCAAATTTTTCAATATTGAATCCTTGTGGATTATTATCCGATCGAACTGAATTAAGAAGATCACAGGATGTGATTAGCTTCCGTTTTGTAATATTACTCGAGCGAATTATGTACTGTTTAGCATAAGTTTTTACTGTATAAGGATAGTTATTAAAATCACTAACGATGCTATCTACTTCTAGTCGTTGCTGTACATTTCCTGATATAATTCGATTATAATATCCTTTTTCAGCTAAATCATTGTAATAATTAAACGCACTTTTATCGGCAAGATAAAATGCTCTTTTCATATTACCTTCAATCGCGTTTTTATCTGGCGCAAGCGTGAAAAATAACTCATGAAATCTTCTTATATGTTCTCTAGCTTCTACAGGACGATTAAGATTAATATCTTGTGATAAAGCAAGCATCAGAGATTTCCCTTGATCTAATACATATATTTTTTGACGTTGTTTTTCTGCAAAATGATAGGATTGCCACAGGGCAAATCCTACAACACTACAACAAAAAAGAACAAACATAATCGCATAAAGCCTTATTTGCTTGAAACTATTTTCTATATTTCTTAATGTTTTGAATTCCATTGTATTTGAATTTAATCGTTGATTATTTTAGTAATTGACCACCAATATTCCCTGCTACTGATCCAGTACCAGCACTAGCGATATTACCAGCTTTCTCTGCTGTTTTTGTTACATTTTTCATAAAGTTTCCTGCTCCTCCAGCTTGTATAATCCAACTTGTGATTGTTGGTATCGTAAAATACCCGATGATACCAATGATCATAAAAATCATATAAACGGTATTGGAATTGTCGGGAATAAAAGTAGGATCTGACAGCATTTGAATATCTCGTTCTAAAATAAGTGACTGTATTCTAGCAAGCATTGAACTAAACAAATCTGATACAGGAAGCCATAGATAAACGCTGATGTATCTTCGTAGCCACTGCGTTAAAGTGATTTGAAATCCATCCCATATAGAAATTGAAAAAGCGATCGGACCTAGTATTGAAAGGACAATGAGAAAAAATGTTCGTATGGTATCGATAACTAAAGCAGCTGCTTGAAAGAGTATTTCCAGTAGATTACGAAACCAATCTTTAAAGGTTTTGCCTATCTGATAAGTTGCTCGATCCATGTACATACCTGCCATTGCTCCTATATCAGATGGTAACCATCCTAAGCCTTCAAGCTTTTTATCATAAGCTTCATCGGAAACTAAAAAGGCTGTTTCAGGATTTCGGATAGTGGCTTCATATTCCAGTATATCTTTTTGTTCTTGTAATTTATTTAAATCAATGACTTGACCTTCTAAAATACTATGTGTTCCTGTTACAATTGGATGTAATACTGAATTAAGTGTTCCTAATACAATTGTTGGAAAAAACATAATACAAAGCCCTAGTGCAAAAGGACGTAAAAGAGGAAATATATCAATTGGTTCTGCTTGACTTAATGCTTGCCAAACCTTTAATGCTACATAAAATAATGCACCCAAACCTGCTAAACCTTTTGCTACTGCTGACATATCAGCTGCAAGTGGCATCATATCATCGTAAAGCGAACGAAGAAGTTCATGAAGATTATCCCATTCCATTTTTACCAGTATTTTTGGTTCGAACTTCCATACAAATCAAGCACTCTTTTAGCATCATTTTTCTTTTTTGCTCTCAGGTAGCTTACAGAAATGTTTTTATTGGTATAATAGCGAACAAGACTGTGGTATTCTTTCACTTCTTTGTAAACCCTATCGATGATATCCATACGTTCCTTATCATTTAAGGAAAGACTCGAAGCCGTGATAATTTGTTTTAATTCTTTTAGTAGTTCAGTGCTTTCATTTAATAGTGAAGCATAACCGTTACCAATTGTGACCAATTCCTGTGGTTTGAAATTGGGATCATTGACCATTTTCCCAAAATTCTGAACATATATTTTAGATACGTCTCCAATTAGTAAAACACTTTGCTGTACTTTACGAGCATCTTTCACAAGATGATTAATTGCTCTTAATTTGTCGTAATATTCTTTCCCCTGTTCATACACTTTCTTTACTTCATTGAAGTTTTTCACGACATTACTTACCGTAGAAGATGTTTGTACGATTTCATTGGCTGAATTAAGAATACCTGATGCTAAGTTTGTTGGATCTGTTACAACAAATTGAGCTTTTACTGTATGTTTTACAGATAAAAAAAACAGTAAACACACTACAATTCCTTTTTTAGATAGATTCATTGTTATATTTTTTTAGATTAATAATTATTTTATTGATTGGATTTATCCCGCCTTTGCATGGCGATATGTTTAATGGCTATTTCGACATCGTTGTCTCGTTCTTCGGCAAGTTGTAGTACTTCCATTTTCTCTGTTTCTTCAGTGGTATAAGCGAGGTACTCCTCTAAACTTACTTCTGTGGCATATACAGCAGAATGAGTTCCTCCAAGTCCAATCCAAACTTCTTTATACAAGCGGTTGGGGTCATTGTTCATATTGATAGAGAGTATTTGTGCTTTTTCTTTGTCTGTCAATCCTAACATTGCCTGTATTTCATCAAACTTATTCATGTACTTGCGCTGATCGAGTAAGATTTTGCAATCTGAATTATTGATAATACTTTCTTTTACAATGGGTGATTGAATGATGTCGTCAACTTCTTGTGTAACGACAATGGCTTCTCCAAAGAATTTACGAACAGTTTTAAACAAATATTTGATATATTCAGCCATTCCTTCTTTGGCTATCGCTTTCCAAGCTTCTTCAATTAAAATGAGTTTTCGAACTCCTTTAAGTCTTCTCATTTTATTGATAAACACTTCCATGATAATAATGGTTACAATAGGAAAAAGAATTTTGTGATCTTTGATTGCATCAATTTCAAAAACGATAAATCGTTTTGAAAGTAGATCTAATTCTTTGTCAGAATTAAGTAAGTAATCGTATTCTCCTCCTTTATAATAAGGCTCTAATACATTAAGAAAATTAACTATATCAAAATCCTTTTCTCGGACGTTTTTTTCTTCTAATATCTTTCTGAAACCTCCTTTTACATACTCATAAAAACCATTAAAGGATGGAAATATGTTCTCTTTTTTGATTTGTTCAATATAGCCACTAACAGCATTCGAAAGTGCTACTTCTTCTGCTCGTGTTGGCGGTTCATCGTCACGTTTCCATAATGTTAAGATGAGTGTTTTTATACTCTCTCTTTTTTCAATATCAAATACACCATCATCGGTATAAAAAGGATTAAAAGAAATGGGGTTATCTTCAGTATAGGTAAAGTAAACACCATCTTCTCCTTTTGTATTTCCTTTTATCAGCTCACATAATCCTTGATACGAGTTTCCTGTGTCAACAAGTAAAACGTGTGTACCTTGCTCGTAATATTGGCGTACCATGTGGTTCGTAAAAAAAGATTTCCCCGAACCTGAAGGTCCTAATATGAATTTATTACGATTGGTAATAATTCCTTTTTTCATTGGTAAATCTGAAATATCTAAATGAATTGGTTTTCCTGTTAGTCTATCAACCATTTTAATTCCAAATGGAGAAGGTGAATTGTGGTAATTAGTTTCTTCTGTAAACAAACATAAAGCGGGTTCTATAAATGTGTAAAAACTTTCTTCACTTGGAAAATCACCCGTATTACCAGGCATTGCAGCCCAATACAAAGTAGCGACATCTGTGGTATTATGTCTAGGTTTACATTCCATTAATGCTAAAGCGCTACCACAATCATTTTTTAATTGTTTGAGCTCATTTGGATCTTCTGACCATGCCATCACATTAAAATGTGCTCGAATTGAGGAAAGTCCAAAGCTGTGCGCTTCATTGAGATAATTTTCAATCCATTCTTTGTTAATTTGGTTTGCTCGACTATATCTTGCTAAAGAATGCATGTTTCGTGCAGACTTTTCGAATTTTTGTAGATTTTCTTCGCTGTTGTCTAAAAACAAATATTGATTGTAAATGTGATTACAGTTAAGAAGTAATCCTACTGGAGAGGCAAAAGATAAACGGCAATCACTTCTGTCTGTTGATAATTTTTCGTAACGTACATCTGCTGAAACGGAGCTTGGTAAATCATCAGTATCCGATAAAGTATGTAAGCTTAATCGTTTATTTCCTATTCGAACTTCTTCTGCAGCTAATGCAATATCTTGCATAGAAGTTGCTTTTTCTGTTGAAAGGGTAAAATACTGTTCAAGTAAACCTTGTTTTTCATTTGTTCCAATAATCTCCTCTTCATCTAATCTTCTTAAATAAACAAGAGTACTATCATTTACAATTCGCTCAAATTGAGCAACAGCTTCCATAAAATGATGAATGACTTCTTTATCTCGGATTTCTTTTGGAATTAAAACACCTTTACAAAGTGAACTAAAGTTACTTTGCATTCGCATTCTATCTTTTGTAGTTTTAGTTAGAAATAAATAACAATAGTGATTTAAGAAAGGACGTTCATTAAAATGACGCTGAAAGGATTTTGATAAGAAACTCTGGTTTTCTTCTGTTAAATTAGATTCATAGTTTTCTTTGATGTACCAATCTTGTTTATGAACAATTGTAAAATCGGGTAATGTTTTAATTGCTTTATGCCAAGCAGAATGAATGGCTTCATAATCTGCTGAAGCTACAGTAAAAAGTTCGGGTAAACGTACTTCAAAGCAGGCTGTAATATCAGCATCTTTGGAAATGATACAATTGTTTTCGACAGCTAAAAGTGGAAATTTATTTTCAAGTGTGGTAATTCGTGATTTATTTTTCATCGTTTTCCATTTTTTGAATTAAACTTCACATAACGTTTGATCGCTTTTCGACAAATAATAAACTGAGGATGCTTTTTTTGAACTCCTAATTTCATGAGTCCAAACTCTCCGTATTTCTTATTTAAGCTGAATGTC
Organism: Chishuiella sp.; assembly: GCF_032109125.1. NCBI lineage: Bacteria > Pseudomonadati > Bacteroidota > Flavobacteriia > Flavobacteriales > Weeksellaceae > Chishuiella > Chishuiella sp. Next base: position 247,954 of record NZ_DAMCLZ010000001.1, on the reverse strand, counting down.
AACCATGTAATTATTAAACTGAGTGTGATCCCTACAGTTAAACAGATGTAAGAATTTACATTTGCCATGTACATGATCATAACAAGTAATAATATAGCGAGCATTCCACCAGCAAAAATGAAGAGATACTGGGCTTTTAAGCCTTTAAATTCTACGGTTCTTCCAATTCCTTTGTTTATATTGTAGTTTTTCATACATCAAGATTTAAAGGAAGAATGAACGCAAAATAGTTGCAGCAACGATTAAGAAAATACAGGCTCCAAACCATGAAGCAGCTGTTTTACTTGTATCAGGATCACCAGAACTAAATTTATTATACACTTTAACTCCTCCAATAAGTCCAACTACAGCACCGATAGCATAAATTAATTTTGTGGCGGGATCAAAGTAGGAAGTAACCATTTGGGTGGCTTCATTTATTCCAGCTGCTCCATTTCCTTGAGCAAAGACTGAAATTCCCAAGAGTAAAATTATTCCTGAGAATAAAAACTTGCTTTTTTGTTTTTCCATAATTGAAATTCTTTACTTAATATTCACACGTTGCGAACTTTCAAAAACAAAGATGTTAGCAATATGGAAGTAGGGTTAAAGAATGGTAGTTGGTGGAAGTGTTTGGTAGATATAGGTATAGATTTAATAATTTATTTCTATTTTTATAAAACAAAACGCAATGAAAGATTATCTATGCCATTAAAAATAAATGTACCATACCATGAAAAAGATTTTGCAAAATCTAAAGGAGCTTTTTGGGATACAAAACAAAAGACTTGGTTTGTACCAGATCATCATAAGAATATTAACTATTTTCTACAATGGATTGATACTAGTAAAGTCTCCATAATAGTAAAATCCCCATTCTTTATCGCTGTAAATAAAAGACAATGTTATAATTGCCCTGTACTAACTACGGTAATTACTTTAGCATCTAATAATTTTTATAATTTAGATAATGATGATGACGGTGAAAAATGGCTACTGAATGATTATTTTTCTTTTTTTAATAATATTTCTATGATTAATAATGATGAAGTCAAGAATATAATCAACGAGTTATTCCCTTTTTATAAAATAGGATATTCCAAAACCATAAAGAGTGAATATTGGGCAAATCATTGTGAAAATTGCGGAGCTATTCAAGGTGATTTTTATTTACATTCAGAACCTGGTGGAGCCTTCTTTCCTATGGATATTGAAGACTGTGAACGTATAACTTTAATAACTATTCCTACTAAATTTGACGTAGAATTGAACACAGGTTATACGTTGGCAAGTAATTCAGAACAAATAGTTGATTATGCTAACACGATAAATTTAGAAGAATTCATAAGAAATGAGACTCCTATTCGAATTACTAGAAATCAGAAACAAGATAAACCTTCATTAATTTATAAAATACTATCAAAAATAAAAGCTATTTTAAGGTTAGTAAAATGAAATTTAACTTACTATAGAAAACATTAATTTACTATTTAAGGAGTAAGATAATATTTTTTACGTATTGCTAAGTGGTAAAATAAAAAAGCTTTATACAGTGATTACTGCATAAAGCCATATTTTTTCTTATGTAGACAAAGTTTGGAATTCATTATTAGAAAAATAAAGTTTGGTACTTATTCTTGAAATCTATTTCTGACATATTCATTAATGAAGCTGCTTTAGGAGTATCTATTTGGTTTTCTATTAAGGCTCTAAAAAGAATCTGTTCAAAACGATTACTTTCCTCTACACCATTATAATCAAATGGTTCATCAATTTTCCAATTCATCTGTTTGAATAAAAAGAAAAACTGTTTTGTATAATGTTCATTAATAATACTAGTATCTTTTGCTCGCATTGTAATAGCTTGCATGGAAATGCCATATTGTTTCTTAACGTTACCTAATTCATTCATCGATAATTTATTCCTATGGTCTCCAAGCTCAGTCTTTATAATAGATTCAGGCAATAACATTGCGCCAGCAAATTGAAAGCATAGTTTTTCTTTTTGAGCATGTGTTACATCGCCAAATTCTAAAATTAAATGGGCTAATTCGTGTAAAAGTGTTAAACGAATTCTATCAGGTTTATTAGTTTTATTTATGTTATAAGCGACAATTGGAACTTTTATATTGTCATTATATATAACTTCTGTTTGCAAACCCTCAAAATCATCTGACACATCTAGTTTTACTACTTTTATTTTATGATCTTCTAACAACTCTACAACATTGAATATTGAACCAGTTCCTAAACACCATGCTTTACGTACTTCATTTGCAGCCTGATTAACTTGTTCATAAGTTGTAACACTACCAAAGTTCTTTATTGGATTATTAAATACTGTGTCTATACTTAAAATTTCTTCTAACTCTAAATATCTTGATAGATACTCTTTCGTCGTTTCATTAATTATTGCTTCATCTTTTTGAGAAATTTTCGCATTAATACGGTATTCAATTTCTCCAAGTTCAATTTTTGTATCTCTGTAGAAAAAATCAGTAGATAAATTTAAAGCCTTACTAATTAATTCAATTTTTTCCTGATCAGGAACTACCTCTCCCTTTTCATATCGATGTAAAGCTTGACGAGATAATAAACCATTAAGCCCATCTGCAACATCTTGTAATGAAAAACCATTCATCATACGAGCAGATTTAAATCTTTCCGCGAATAGTGATTTTGATTCCATTTTATTTATAATTAAAGTGTAAAGTTACAATTTAAAGTTACAAAACACATAAATTATGACATTTTAACATCATTTTATTTATTCATGTCATATTTATATTATCATAAACATTAAATTAACAAGACATTATGACATATATTTCAATAAATTACCCAATTGACATACTTTAGTTGACAAATTAATAAATTGGTACACATTTTGTAACTTTAATTACGAATGCAAATAGATGCATTTAGTAAAAAACTATATAAACTATGGATAAAAATAAACATTTGGATTCTGTTATTTCTACACATCAAATAACGAAAGAAGAAGCTCTTTTTGATAAACATGTCAAAAAGAAAAACGAGATTAAAAAAGCTTTGGAAGAAAAATACACAAGCGATATTTATTCTCCATTTAATTCTGGTTCGTATGCCAAAAACACCGCTATCAATACAAAATTTGATTTTGATTTGGTTTCTCCATTCAAACGTAATGCTTTTGGCACTAATGGAACATTAAAAGAAATGTATGAAGATGTATATGATTTTCTTTACGAAAAATATAAAAATGTTGCAGAGGTCAAAAAGCAGAAAGTTTCAATTGGTTTAGAGTTTTATGAAGATAATGATGGAGACATAATTAAGATAGATGTTGTACCTGGTCGTGAATTATCTCAAGACAAATATAAAGAAGATGAAAATTTGAATCTGTACGTCTATTACAAATACGGAAATATTGATGCAGGTAGTGAACGAATTAAGACAAATGTTAAAGCTCAAATCAATAATATTAAAGATAGAGCTTCAACTGAAAAAGATTCGATAAGAAAAATAATACGTCTTTTGAAAGTTTGGAAAACTACCAAATATAATTACCCTACTAAATCTTTCTTTTTGGAACTTATCACTATCAAAGCATTTGATTATAAAGATATTACTGGCAGTATTTGGGATAAGTTAGAAACTGTATTAGAATATATTAGAGATAATGTAACAAAAGATGGGTTTACTTTAAAAGACCCTGGTAATAGTTCTAATAATTTAGCTGATACTTTGACTTCAACTGAAAAACAGCAATTGTCAGATGATATGAAAAATATGCTTGAAAGAATTGAGGATAATGAAGAGAATTTAAAAACATATTTTCCTGAAAATTTGAAGTTTAAAAAAGACGACACCAATGATAATCAATACGGAAAGAATAACAGTATGCCAATTCCTCCACCGAATTTAAATTTTGGATAATTATAATGAACCAAAGAGTAAATGAAATCAATACAGTAGTAGAAAACATTCCCAATGTAAAAATTGTAAAGCCATTTGAACAAGGTGATTTTGACATTGAGGGATGTATTACTGTTTTTGTTGAAGGGTTGGAAAAACCATTAGAATTCAATGTTATTATCCATCCTCAATACCCGTTTAAAAGCCATGAAACAGAAACTATTAAGTTTTCTAACGATGATTTGATAGAACACAAACATGTTATGCAAAATGGAGCCATCTGTATTCATACAGGACATACTCCTGTTTTGTCCCAAAAACTAATATATGATATTGAATCTGTAAAGGCTTGGATTAAGAAATATTACATCAACAAAGATTCTGATACTCATTATGAACATTTAATTGTCCCACAAAAAGCATTTAATGAAAACCATTTTGCTTACTTTTTCAATGAAGTAGATTATACTTTTCAACAAAATCAATATGGTTTTGTAGACTATTCTATAATGAGTAATGGAGTTTTCCTTAAAGAGAATATTCAAAATAGTATTCTACAATCTTTTTTTGATAAGGATAGAAAAAAAATAATAGATTTAAACTGGAATTTTCAACTTAAAAATTTACCTTCTAATGTTGGTTTATTCATTTTTATAAAAGAAATTCCAAGTAAAAATCAACGATGGATTTTTGATAATTGGAAAGATTTTGAGACTTTATTACCACAAGATTTTTTAAAATTCCTTCATAATGTCGAGGAAAAGTTAATAAAAGAGAAAGGAAAAACACTTCCTTTATTTTTTGGATACAATATTTCCGAAACAGAAATGCATTGGCAAGCTGCTATATTAGAAATTGGTAATTTTCCTATTTACGGTGAAAAAATAAACAGACAATGGTTTACAAATATAAAAGAAGAACTCCCTATTGAATGGGGAATGACAAGAAATTGTTCATATAAATACTTTTTTGGTAGAGGAAAATTAAACGATCAAATAACAGAAAGCAAAATATTGATTATTGGAATCGGAGCAATAGGAAGCATAGTTGCCAAAACATTGGTAAGAAGTGGGTGTCGAAAATTAGGTTTTATAGAGTATGATGTTAAAGAGCCCGAAAATGTTTGCAGATCTGAATATTCTTTCTTTACTGGTATCACTAATAAGACAAATGATTTGATAAACGAATTATGTTTGATTTCACCTTTCTTTGAACCAATTAGTGGTGGATATGAATACTCAGAATTATTAGATTTTTTTATAAAATCACATTTAACCGACCATAGCATTAAATCCGAGATCGAAAAAAATTTTGAAGATTATGATATTATTATTGACTGCTCTGCAGATAATGATTTGCTTTATATATTAAGTCAATTAAAAATAAATTCAACACTTTTAAATCTTTCTATATCAAACCATGCTAAACATTTGGTATGTGCGGTAGAACATAATAGATATGACTTTATAACATCTCAATTTGGTGGAAATATTCTCAAATTTGATGTTGACGACTTACATAATCCAACAGGCTGTTGGAGCCCAACATTTAAAGCTTCTTATAATGATATAAACGTTCTTGTACAGACAGCAATAAGGCAGATAAATTTAAAGTTTAAGCAGGGAAAAACATTAAGGAATTTTGTTATTGAAACAGACGATAAAAATAATTTCAACATTAATATAAAAGAATTTTGATTTTAAAAGTAAAACAAATAGGATTAAGTATTGAAGTTGAGAAAGAACTGTTAAATAAACTTTTAGCTGTAGGTAAAACTTACTATCCTAAAGAATTTGGCGGATTTTTAATTGGATATTATTCAGAAGATAATAAGCATTTACATATTACAGATACTATACTTCCGAAGAAGTATCAAGCATACAAACATTCTTTTGAACGAAGTACAAAAGGAATAGAAAATGTACTTATAAAATTTTACACAGAGAATCCGAGAAAGATTTACATCGGGGAATGGCATACTCATCCAGATAATAGCCCTATACCAAGTGCAACAGATATTTCCGCAATAAATACAATTATAAACAGCAAAAATACTTCCATCGAAAATCCAGTTTTATTGATAATAGGATACTCAAAGACAACGGTAGATTTTGGATTTTACGTTTGGTTTGAAAATAAATTATATAAATATGAGTAAAGTAGATTTAAAACAATTATTCAATGGATTACAACAACAGATGTCAGCCCAACTAAATACAAACAGAGAGTTTGTAGACCATCCAGGTTCTAAAGGTGATGCTTTAGAAAATGCTTGGATAGATTGGTTGCGAAAATATTTACCTAACAGATATTGTGTTGACAAAGCAATAGTGATAGACCATGAAGGTAATACTAGCCAACAAATAGATATTGTTATTTATGATAATTGGTTTACTCCCTTTATTTTTACTCAAAATGGATTTCACTATATTCCGGCAGAAGGAGTATATGCTATTTTTGAAGTTAAACCTGATATACAAGGGAATGTTGGAGAAAAGTCTTATATCGAATATACAGGAGAAAAAATAGAAAGTGTAAGAGTACTCAAAAGAGAAGCCGCAAGCTTTATTAATGGTGGTGTAAAGTTCTCTCCTCGTCCTTTAACAAAAATAGTAGGTGGGATTCTATGTAGCACTAATGGTTTTACACATAAGAATAATGATACTATTGAAAAGCACATCAAAGCATTAGATAATCTACAGAGCATTGATTTAGGTTGTATTGCTGATTATGGTAGTTTTTACATAGATTATAATCCAAGCGAAGAAATTACGATAGTTGGACAAGATGCTTATTTAGAATTTTATGCAAATCGTAAATTTAATAAAATGAAATTTAGTGAAGCTGATCATTCATTTGTAACTTTCTTTATGCAATTAACCAGATATTTGCAACAAGCTATCGGAACCATTCCAGCTATAAATCTTAATGCCTATTTGAAAAATATTGGAGAGGAAGTTGACGAACAAATATAAAAAGGGAGTTTTTTTACATAAACTCCCCTATATCAAAATCGTCAAGATTCTGTTTTCTTAAAATAGAAGAATTGGAATCAGTTTCAGATGAAACACGACTATCTAATAATTTTGAAATTGTAGTAGAAGCATTTTCTATAGAATCTTCCAACAGATTGAATAATTCGGTTCCTTGTAGTTTTTGAACAATAGCAACTGTTGTTTCTTTTTTAGACGTTTCAACCCCATTTGTTTCTAAAAAGCTTTCCATTTGACTAAGTTCTTCGAAGGTAACCCCTTGAGCAAGACCGTAATTGTCACTGTCTATTTCATTCCTTCTCCATTCTTCTTCCTCCTCTTCAAAATCAGGTACGTAACTAAAAGTATCATCCAATTCTTCATTAGAATTTTGATGATGAATAATTTCATTCTCATCAAATTCTATGTCTAAATTATCGGGGTTTATCTCTAATTCCTGAATTTGACTTTCATTGGTAGTCTTTGGAACTGAATGGTAATGTGTGTGTTTTGGCTTCCCTATTATATTATGTAAATTGAGAATATTATCTTCTTTTTTTGCTGTTTGATTTCTATTTAATGGTAGCTTATCATATACAAGCAAACCAATGATAATCAATAAGCATAAAACTATTAGTGTTTCCATCTTTTATAATATTGGTTTATGTTTATCATTGTAATTCTTAATAATCTGGTCACTAAATTCATCGAAATGATGTATTAATAAATTATCTAAATAGTTATAAATCGAGATTTTATCTTCACCAATTACTTGAATTATTCTTGTTAACTTTTCATGAAAAGTAGGTCTTATGTAGACAGTTTTTCCATCGCGAGCATGAGTATCAGTTTTTCTGAAAAATGTCTTTTCATAATCAATTTCAGTATTTTTTCTTGAACTGTTTTTACTTTTGACAAAGGTTTTTGCAGATTGTTTTTCAATAGATTTTTTCTCTGGTTCTTCAGAAACTTCTATTACTGATTCTTGAGGTAACTCTAAACCATCTTTTTTTACTCCATCAACCATAATATTCATCATCAATTCTTCATTGATTTCAGGAGTTATTTTTTTATTATTTTCTTTTTCCATCAACTTACAATTCTATAATTTTTAAAAATTCATTTAAGAAAAGGTCTAATCTACAATTATTCATCAAACGAATATCAGGAGGAAGTAAAGTAGATCGAAAAATAACTTTACTATAATCTTCACTTTCTTTCCGAAATCCAGCGCTGTTTTTAATTGAATTTTTCATTAAGTCTAATCCTAATTGCTCAATAATGCCATTATATATATCATATAAATAAGTACTTTCTCTACCATCAACTTGATTCCAAAATAGATTAACTGTTTTTATAGATGTCTCTCCCTTTTTCATAATTACATCTTTTAAGATTTGAGAGAAAATAAGTGTACTTTCCATTATCAAACGATCAGCTGTAATAGGCGTAAAAATGTGATGCATACCTGCTAATGCTTTCAATATTCCTGGAGTATTTACCGTACCAGGTAAATCAAAGAATATGACATCAATGGGGACCGATGAATTATCAATGTACTTTTGAGCGGCTTCTAGTACATTTTCTGATTTATGTTGTATTATGTCATAAGCTTTCTTATTAATCGTTGTAAATTGTTGATAGGCAAGCTTTTTTAAAGCTTCATTTTTCATCACCATTTTAAAATCACGTTCTCTCATCTTTGTAAGACTATGCTGAGGAAAATCTGTATCAAATATTGCTACATTATAGCCTAAACGGTAATGAAATTCACTAGCAATAAGTGTTGTAAATGTACTTTTCCCTATGCCTCCTTTTTGAGAAGAAAATGCTATAAAAATTGTATCGTGTTTTGCCTTCATATATAATTACTTTAACAGTTACTTATCTGGTTTAGCATGTACATACTTTAGTCAATAATTAGATATTTACATCTGTTTGTATATGCATTATTAAAAATGTACTTAAGTACTTTTATAAGGGGTTATCATTTTATGTATCTACCGATATATTAATGTATCAATCTAACTACCTCTTCATGTATAGCAATATTTACTTTTATAGATAACTCATTACTTATAAACCTATCTGAAAAGGTAATTACGTAGTGACGTAGATACCTATTTACTTTTCTACATCCTTTTGTATGTACAAATAAAATGAATGACTTTATGGACTTTCAATTTCTGGTAGGACTTGGCATTTAAAAGCAGAATTTGTCTAGTTGTTTTATGATAAAACTCTTGTAAACAACTTTTTACTTTGTTAAATAATAACTATTAACAAACAATACAGCGTCTATTAAACTATTTAAAGAGAAGTTATAAATAGTCTTTGTGTAAAAAGGTGTTCATCAGAACACTGCAAGTTGTGTTTTGAGGCACTAAAAACAAAGTTTGTGCCTCAAAACAACTTGCCCTACGGGGCTTAGAAAATCTTCCGAAGTCAGATTTTGTATAAATTAAAAATGGATATATGAGAAAAGAAAATAACAAGGATAATACTAAAAGTAAAAACAAAGGTGGACGAATTCCTAAAGTAAATCCTAGAATTCATCGCCATGTTTTTAGATTAAATAAAGAGGAAAATATTAAACTATTATCGCTTTTTAAGGAATCTGGAATGTCTAATAAAGCAAAGTTTATTATTTCTCTTTTGTTTAATAAAGAGATAAAAACAGTTAAAATAGATAAAGGAACACTTGATTTTTACATGCGATTAACAACTTTTCACGGTCAATTTCGTGCTATTGGAGTTAATTATAATCAAGTTGTGAAGATATTATACAGTCATTTTACTGAAAAAAAAGCAGCTATTTCTTTATATAAATTAGAAAAACAAACAAAAGAACTGGCATCATTATGTCAAAAAATTATTCAAATAACAGAACAGTTTGATACAAAATATCTGAAAAAGTAAGATTAAATGATTGCTAAAATTGGAAGAAGTAGTAATCTCTATGGAGCTTTAGCCTACAATACTTTGAAAGTTGAAAAAGAAAATGGACAGATTTTGTATATGAGTAAAATGATTGAAACTTCAAATGGGAAATATTCTATCGGTCAGTTAATACAATCTTTCTCATCTTATTTAATTGCTAATCGCAAAACTGAAAAACATACTTTACATATTTCACTTAATCCAAATCCAAAAAATAAGGTAAGTGATAAGCAGTTTCAAGAAATTGCAAAGCACTATATGGAACAAATGGGGTATGGTGAGCAGCCTTTTATTGTTTTTAAACATACTGATACAACTAGAACACATATTCATATTGTATCGGTTTGTATTGATAAACAAGGAAAGAAAATTTCGGATAAATTTGAGAAAAAACGTTCTATGAAAATATGCAGAGAAATAGAACAAAAATTTGGATTAATTCCTGCTACAAAGAAAGATTTTAAAATAAATAATAATTTTTTCAAGCCCGTAAATTATTCTGATGGTGATTTAAAAAGTCAAATTGCTTCAGTGGTACGTTATCTACCTAGTTATTATAAATACCAAACTTTTGGAGAGTACAATGCGCTACTTTCATTATTTAATATTACAGCTGAAAAAGTTGAAGGAGAAATAAATGGAAAAATTCAAAAAGGACTATTATACTTTCCTATCAATGAAAATAAAGAAAAAATAGGTATGCCATTTAAAGCCTCTCTCTTTGGTAAAAATGCTGGACTAATAGGTTTAGAGACTCTTTTTAAAAAGAATAAAAATAAATTAAAAAATCATCCAAGTAAATTAACATTAAAACTAGCTATTTCAAGTGCTTTTAAATCTACGAACAATGAACAAAATTTCAAAGAATCATTAGCGGAGCAGAATATTAATGTTATCGTTCGTAAAAATAGTGAGAATCGTATTTATGGAGTAACATTCATTGATCATAATTCAAGAATAGTTTACAATGGCTCACAATTAGGTAAAGAATTTTCAGCAAACATCTTTAATAATTATTGGAAAAAAAATACATCCGAAATGAATGTTAGTGATAAACATCAACAATCAATGAATTATAATTATGATGATGCTAATTTTCTAAATGAAGAAAATCATCATTTATTTGATTTTTTAGATAACATTCAACAACAAGAAACTTCAGCTGATATTTATATAGGATTACTTCCTAAAGCACAAAACGAAGATTATGAAGAATTAGATTCTGTTATTAAACCAAATAGAAAACGCAAAAGGAAAAGAAATCAATAATTTTATTCGTTGTCAAATCATTCCAATTGCAACCATTTTATGCCAAATCTTATTATCAAAGCATTGAGTATATAAGTTTAACTCAACTTAATATTAAATATTCTATACATGCAAGGAGAAGATGACTTAAGAGGTTTAGCTAAAATAATGGGTTTTATGCGAGCAGTAAGCATTATATTAGTCCTCATGCACTTTTATTGGTTTTGCTATTCATTATTTTTAGATAATGGTTTAACTCTTGAAGTTATCAATAAAATATTGATTAATTTCAATCGTACAGCAGGATTATTCTCCTCCATTATTTTTACTAAAATTTTTGCTGTTTTATTACTCGCTCTAAGTTGTTTAGGAACAAAAGGTGTTAAAAATGAAAAGATTACTTGGTCTAAAATATATTGCCTTTTATTTATAGGTATTGTTTTATTTTTCTTCAATTTTCCATTATTAAAATTCAATCAAAAAGTAGCTACAATTTCATATTTCCTCACGACAAGTTTAGGTTATATCGCTATTATGGTTGCTGGAGTTTGGATGAGTAGATTACTCAAAAATAATTTAATGAATGATGTTTTTAATAATGAAAACGAAAGCTTTATGCAGGAAACTAAATTAATGGAAAATGAATATTCTGTTAATCTTGCTACAAAGTTTTATTACAAAGAAAAATGGAATAAGGGTTGGATTAATATTGTTAATCCTTTTAGAGCAACTATTGTTTTAGGAACACCTGGTTCTGGAAAATCATATGCTGTTATTAATAACTACATTAAGCAACATATTGAAAAAGGATTTTCAATGTACATCTACGACTTTAAATTTGATGATCTTTCTACTATTGCATATAACCATTTATTAAAACATCAAGATAAATACGAAATACAACCAAAATTTTATATCATCAATTTTGATGATCCAAGTAAAAGTCATCGATGTAATCCACTGAATCCTGATTTTATGACTGATATCTCAGATGCTTATGAAGCAGCATATACTATTATGCTAAACCTTAATAGAAGCTGGATACAAAAACAAGGGGATTTCTTTGTAGAAAGTCCGATTATTTTATTAGCAGCTATTATTTGGTATCTTAAAATTTATGAAAATGGTAAATACTGTACATTTCCACACGCAATTGAGCTATTAAATAAAAAATATTCAGATCTTTTTACTATTCTAACATCTTATCCTGATTTAGAAAATTATCTTTCTCCTTTTATGGATGCTTGGCAAGGTGGTGCACAAGATCAATTACAAGGTCAAATTGCTTCAGCTAAAATTCCTTTATCACGGATGATCTCTCCTCAGTTATATTGGGTAATGACAGGGAATGATTTTTCACTTGATATAAATAATCCCAAAGAACCTAAAATACTTTGTGTAGGAAATAATCCCGATCGTCAGAATATTTATTCTGCAGCTTTAGGTTTATATAATTCAAGAATTGTAAAACTCATTAACAAGAAAGGACAATTAAAAAGTTCCGTTATTATAGATGAGCTACCTACAATTTACTTTCGAGGGTTAGATAATCTTATAGCAACAGCAAGGAGTAATAAAGTGGCAGTATGCTTAGGTTTTCAAGATTTCTCTCAGTTAATTCGTGATTATGGAGACAAGGAAGCAAAAGTGATACAAAATACTGTAGGAAATATTTTTAGTGGTCAAGTAGTTGGAGAAACGGCTAAAAGTTTATCAGAACGATTTGGAAAAGTATTACAAAAACGTCAAAGCATGACAATTAATCGAAGTGATAAATCTACTTCTATCTCTACTCAGTTAGATAGTTTAATTCCAGCTTCTAAAATCTCTACTCTTACGCAAGGAATGTTTGTAGGAGCTGTTTCGGATAATTTTGATGAGCGTATTGAACAAAAAATATTTCATGCTGAAATTATAGTTGATAATGAAAAAGTTGCTTCTGAAACTAAAAACTATCAGAAAATTCCATCAATCCAATCATTTAAAAATAAAAACGGGAAGGATCAAATGAAGCTAGAAATTGAGGCAAATTATACACAGATAAAACTAGATACTTTAAGTATCATTGAATCTGAACTTAATCGTATTGAAAATGAAAGTAATTTAATAAAACCAGATTAATTTGAATTATACAAAAAGAAATCACGTCCAAAAATAAATTTTTAAAATAGCTGTTGTAATTGTTATACTCCTAGAAAAACAGATTGTTTTCCTTTGAAATCTTTTTAAAGATATTTTAATGGTAAGATTTTTCCTTTCAATATGATTTGTACCATATTTCCTTGTAAAATGAAAATTTTTTGGAATAAGAAATTTATAGTTAGCAAGTTTATCTGTATAAATTCTTTCTGGTTTAGCATTTAATAACGTTTTTACAACCGTATTTAGTGTTTTATTTGTCCTTTTACCAAATGAAAATCCGACCACTTTTTTTGTTTCTCGTTCTAAAGCATAAACCAACCATTGTAAATTTTTCTTTTTATGAATATAAAATCTCATTTCATCAATCTCATATCTTTTTCCATAAATTAATATTGGACGTTTGATTTTTTGAGCAATCAAGACTATTCTTTTTAGTAAAGTTGTGGTAGATATGTTTTAAGACTCTTGAAATAGACCGAATACCTAATCCCTCTTTTATAAATTCTACGATATAATTATTAATTCTATGATGATAAGCCTTATAACTATAATAATCTAAAAATCTACACCTACATTTTTTGCAGAAAAATTGTTGCTTTTTTGTTTTAGTATGACCATTTTTAACTATTTTATTGGAATAACAGAATGGACAAATTTGAGTATCACTAACTTTGATACACGAGGTAGAAAAATTAATCATTTTAGGCTGTTTCTTTAATCTAAAAATACAAAAGAGTAGATTATCTCTACTCTTTTGTATTTTTAGATTAAATATTTTCATTGACTTTTAGTAACGTAACTTTTCAAAAAAAAACATATCATTAAATATGATAAATTACCACGTTTAATTGATTTTCTGTAAGTTCCTTTCCTAATGATGAAATCTAAACTTAACTATCTTTATCAAAAATATATAAAACTTTACCTTGCGTTAAAACACCCAATTTTTCATCATTTCCATCTATCTTACTGATACGTGATTGATATCCATTACCATCGTCTTCAAACTCATGAAACCAATCGATTTGTTTCGTCTGACGATTAAATGCCGCAACCTTTACATCGTGATGACTTCCAAAATAGATGTGGTTATCAGTTAAAACAAAGTCTTTTAAGTCATTCCTAATTTTTTGAGCTAAAAATTCCTCTGTAAAATCTAATAAAGTAATTTCTCCATTTTTCGGATTGATTTCCCAATAGAACTCCCACATAAAACCTATGAGTGTATTATTTTTCTCGTCGATAACAGTGGCTTCAGACAATGGAATGGCAGGGGGTAACCATTCGCATTGAAAACTTGGTATATCGTGTATTTGATAGATTAGTTTTCCCGTTTCCACATCAAGTGCAATGATAGTGTGATGATTCAAGGTAATCCATAGTTTTCCCTCCAATAATCCGATAAACTTCTTTACTTCCCAATCAGCAGCCTTGTCATAATTGTCGTCATGTGGATTGTTTGGAATGGATTGTAAGTCGAATTTCCATATTTCACAACCATTTTTGACAAAATTTAATTGTACTTGTTTTGTATGAATTTGCAATAAAAAATCATTAATTCTATGAAAACTCCCTTCAATAGTATAATTCAATTTTTCTAATTCCTCAAATGGCTTAAATTGAAATTTGTATAAATCACTTACCCAACGTCCATTTTCATTCTTAAATATATTTTTAGAACTAATAAAATTATTCTCATACAATGTAGTTGGCTTAAATACTATGTCCATATCATATATAGCCTTACCATTTATATCAAAAAACTCCGTGGTATTTTCATTTGTATAACAACAAAAACTATCTTCATAGAAGAAAAATCCTGAGTTCTCAATTTCTATCAAATTTCCATTGAAATATATTTGACTATTACTATCTTCAAAAGCGACATTTTTTTTTGAAATACAAAAATCATTAATTTTATCTATTATATTAACTTGTTTAAATAACATTAGTTTGATTTTATAAAATTATACAGTTTACTATCTGTCTTATTTATTATTGATTTAAAATCTGATATTAAAATAGTCTTTAATTGTCCTTCACTGATGTTTGTTGGATATGATAACATATCAAATATACTATTTCTAATATTCTTGTTTCTCCATATCACATCAAATGTATTATCTAAATTCTTCTCATACATTTTTTTAAACTGCTCTACAATTTTTTCTCTATTAGCGAATTTTTTAGCATCAAACTCATATCTTATTTTGTTAATGCCTTCTGCATCTTGTAGGTAGCTCAGATGTTGTTTTAGGAATGCATCACTGGTTGATATTCTATTGATAGATGCTTCGCTGTAACTCTTGTATTCGAACTTAATTCCATTATTTAATTCAATATCAAATCTACATTTTTCACAGATATTATCAATCTCCCCTTCAAATTTTCCATCAAATTTTTTAACTGTAGTTGTAGTAATCTCAGGAGTCTTTTTAATCTTATCTAACATAAACGTGCTCCTTCCATTGCATAGTTCGGTGAACCTCCGCTATTAACTTTTTTAAGTTCTTTTAGTACATCATCAAAACCATCTTTTTTAGAATACTTATTAGAAAAATCTAATACATCATCCAAATATTCATCCATATTTTTAAGGAAATTGGTTGTCGCTGTACCACAGGTAGTACATCCTGCACGAACATTGGCTTTGATAATATCTTGTAAACCTTGTTCTCCTCCTATATATGATAATGCTTTTTTGTTCTTTTCTGTTAAAAATTCGGCAACTTTGCGAACTGTATTATCATCTGTCGCAAATTTGGTTTCTCTACCAAAGGTTTTTAGTATTAATTCTTTAGAATCTTTTAAAAGTGGACTAATTTCATCACTGTATTTCAGTGCATTTCTCACATAATCTCCATCAATATATTTAGAATCGGCTTTAACACCATCTAATACTTTCTGTGTTAGCTTTTGATCGCCACCATAATAAACTGAAGATACATGAACTTCGTTGGCTCCAATTTCGCTAATCTTTTTGGCTTCTAGGATATAACCGTTGGCATTGTCTGCTTTTCTGGCTACTATACCAACTAGCTGGCTAGCATCTTCGCCCACTTTCAGAGCTCCCTTCATGTATGCAGAACCTGCTAACGGTATTGCAAATGAAGCACTGTAAATAGTTGCATTGGTATAATCGCCTCGGATACCTGCATATACAGCCCCAAAAGGATCGGTAAACGTATCAACACCTGGTATTAGCCCTACACCATCTACTACACCATAAACTACATCGTCAACCAACGCCATTTTATCAAAATTGTAAAAATGTTTTGATAATATTGGACTAGTATTTAAAGATATTTCTACTTTACTGCCCCAAGCCCATGATTCTTTAGATTTTTCCCATAATTTATTAGTTAATTTTACATCATCTATATAGATTTCTCTAAACTTGCCTAAATCGTCAGTTGAAATAGTTTTCCAAAGATTAGCATTGTTAATACTTCCTTCTTGTTCTTCTTTTGTTGTGTACTCAAAGTATAGTTTATTCGCTTTTTCTAAATATTGAGCATAAAGTCCTAGATATTCTTTGAAATTAGTATTCTTATACTCATCATTTAAGCTACGAATAGCATCATAACCTTTGGACTCGTAAAATGTTAGATTGTTAATAAAAGGATAACCTTTAATATCTTTAACCGAACTTTCAGCTCTTTGAATAATTTTACCATCAGCCATTTTATAATATCTATTTACAAATAATGGCTTAGGTATTTCAGTATAAATACCCAATACTTTACTTAACCATTTTTTCTTGGTATCTATTTTTACAGCTGAATATTTTACGATATCATTATCTTTTGTTTGAGAGAATCCGATTGGTAAACAATCTGTATCATGTGCCACTTTATAAGTGTAAGGCACTATAATAAGCATTGCTTTTTTACCTCCTAATTCTCCTGCACTAGATTTTATAACTTCGCTTGCTAATTTATCTACAAGGTCTGCTTTATAGAATTCTTTAAAATTTCTTTTTAAGAAAACAACTCCAACATAAGTGTCTTTTTTGTAATATGATAATAAATGAAGTTTATCTTCTAATAACTCTAAATCATCTTTGTCTATATCTGTAATAGAACCTTCTTTTCCAGAATTATTTACATATTGAATATGACTGTATTTCCCTTGTTCTCTTTCTTTGGTTTGAATAGATTTTCTATCGTTAAATCCTTTTAAAAATACAGTTTTTATAGACTGAATATCTTTGTCTGAAGGTATAGATAAATATTCGAAAGAAGTTGTATTACATTCTTCATTACTACCGTCATCTGATTGATTATTAGGATCAAATTTCCAATTATTATTCCCATTATCAACAGTAGAACTTGTAGCCCCAATACAAGGTAAATCTTTTCTATTATCATTATTCTCATGGATAAAACTAGATAAATCACTATTTGCTTTAAGGTATTCTTTTACACCTACGTATTTATAGGTTGTTTTTCCACATGGATTATTCTTATTAAAGAATAAATAAATATCTTTTGTATCATCTAATTTAGACTTATCAATAGGATTTATTTTGAAAATAATTGTGTCTGAGTTTTCTTTAGACTCATATCTATTTTCATTATAATTCCATGTATAGTATTTATTATCTAATTTAAATCTAGGTAAAGTTCCATCGTCAGCATATTTTTTGTTATCTTCTATTATGTAATCTATATCATCAGTTACAGTTGAAGAAGCAACAGAAAAAACAGAATAATTTGGCGTAATTGCATAACCACCATTAAACTCCCCCTCACTCTGATCTTGGAAAGCATACAATTTAAACTTAGGATCTCCGATTTGTTTCCAGTCTAGGTGAGATAGGATGTTGGGCGTTCGAGCGGGTTTTTCGTTGTATCTTTTGTTCGCTAGTTCGCTACACAAAAGGATGTCACTACAACCCCTAACGCTAAAATTACATTTTCAAAGAACGAATAAATACTCCATCACTAACTCTGATACACAAGGTAGAAAAATTAATCATTTTAGGCTGTTTCTTTAATCTAAAAATACAAAAGAGTAGATTATCTCTACTCTTTTTATTTATATATTTTTAATATTTATATTGAATTTCAGCGATTTAAATTAGTTAAAATTCCATATCACTAACTCTGATACATTACCCTACTCGTGTTATTAGGAAAGTTTTCCCATGTTGCTTTTTTGTAACTTTTATATTCTCCTAAATGAGTTCTCCCATTAATCGTTCTTTTTATATCAGCTTCAAATTGTCGATCTGTCAAATATTTTATTTCAAAACCTTCTATTGAATTTACAAATTCTTTGGGCTTGTTTCGTAATTAACCAAAAACATAAAGGTTATTCTCTGTAGTATGAACAAAGAGTTTTCCGTTGCTTGATTTTAAATCTTTTACTAAACCTTTTTCTTCAATTTCTGTGTGAAATACCAATTCTTTAGTTTCTATATTTAAAGCTCCTACTTGCAGACCTCTTTGCTCAGAAAAATATAAATATGGATAATCTACAGAAAAATAATCTGGCGAAAATCTAAATTTAACTTCTGTTTTTCCTAAATCTACATCGCCTATTTTATCGTCTATTATTTTATTTAATGGAAATAGTGTTTCTGATAAATCAATACGTTTTACTTCGTATGTTTCGGGATTACTTATCCATAAAATTTGGTCGTATAATGTATAGCCTAGTCCATTTATTAATTTTTTACCCAATGTTTCTTCTGTACGATAAAGTTCTTTACCTGTATTAACATCTAATACAATAGAAACATATTTATTCTGTAGTAAACCATTTGTAAGTAAATGAATAACTATCTTTTCTTTATAAACATAATAATAGCGTAACAATACTTCTTCTGACTGTAGTAAATCGGTAAAAGATTGTTGCCAAAGAATTCCATTGTTATTAAGTTTATAACAAAATAATTGCTCAATTGTAATTTTCAAATAAGTATTATTTATAAATAATTTTGGAAATCTACCAATATTATGATACTCTGTTATTTTATTTATTTTATTATCATACTTAATTATATTTCTATTTGAATTAAGAATATATAGTTGATCATTTTCTATGAAACTATGTGTTAATATTAAACCAAAAAGTAATTTATTGTTTTCATTTATTACATAAACATTTTCTCTTTCTTTATCACTTTTAGGCTGTAATAGTATATAATTATTAAATTTTTTTAAAAAAAAAACCCCTATATTTTCTTTTTTAAGAACCTTTAAATGAGTGTCATATATTGTTAAAAAGGTGTCATTTCCTACATAAATTTGATTATTAAGAATTTCAAATTCTTCTGCATTATTAATTATATTTTTTCTTATCATCCTATTTGAAAATTAAATTATACCAATCATTATTTGACTCTATAAATTCTAATACTTCTTTTACATTTGTAATTTCATTACGATAATTTACATCATTTGCATAATTATCGATTAATTTTATTGTTTGTTGTTTATCTAACATTTTCCTCCCTTCATTAGAAGAAAGATATTCAATCACTTTTTCTTTGGTTAGTTTTTGCCCTTTGATACGCCATTGTAAATTGTTAAGACTTTCGATATTGTTTAAATCCCTTTTTACAAACTCATCTAAAAATGTTTTCTGTGAAACAGTTTTATCTCCTCCGTACCATTTATATTCTATTAAAAGATCATCGGCATTGCTTGTAGTCAACCCTTTATCATTTACAACAACATCTATAAAGCCATTTGAATCGTCAATTTTACTTACCCTTACTTCACGATTTATTGTTTTTCCTGTAAAGGTTTTTGTGTCATTTGCTATATCTTCCAAAATATAAAAAACACCTTGTTTTGAATTATTGGCAGAACCTGTAAAAACATTAAAAAACTTGTCGCATTCTATGCAATTTATATCATTCTTTTTTAAAGCAGATATAAAATTATCTATTTTATCTACAATTTCTTTATAACCAACCTGTACTCCTTTGTTTCCCCAACCATTTATTTTTGACAATATTTCGTCTGACATACCTGACGAAAGGTAATTGGGGTTTTTACGAATTTTAACAATAGATTGTAAACTTCCTATATCTTGTCTTAACTGTTTAGATTCTGAAAGTATTTTATAGGCATCATAATGTTCTACTGGAGCATTCTTGTAAAATGCTTTAAAAGCATCATTCTTAGAATTAGCTATATCAATAAATAACTCATTTGCCCAACATTGTGCATTTAGGACTATTCCTATAAATATAAAAACAATTAAAAATATCTTTTTCATAATTAGTTACATAAAATTAATGTAGGATTCTTTTCTCTCAGATTTTTCCATGCATCGAATGCTTCTTTGTTATCCAATGCTTTTAATACATCTGGAGATGCATTACCAAAATCTCTTTCAAAAATCTCTTTCAATTTTGGATCATCAAGCCACTTTCTTAGATTTGGATAATCTTTTATTAAATCATCTATATGATAACCTGTTAAATTATCCAAGGCTTTTTCTATATCTGCTTGGTTCTTACTTTCAATTTTCGTTAAACGATTTCCTGTTTTGGTTTCTATTAAAACTGTTCCTGTTCCTTCGTCTACTAATTTAACACCTTTGTTGGCTAATTTTCTATCCAGTTGTATAGATGCTTCTAGTAAGCTTTCACTTAACTTTGTAAATGTTTTCAATTTATTTAAAGCAGATACTTTTGTTATCGCCCATTCTCCTGCTGTAAATACTATAGGAACTACCATTACCGTTATTTCTCCATATTTATAAGCACACATATTTTGTGAGTTATCATATTTCAAAATATCTTCATTTTTATCACATTCTGTAAAATAATTTTTGATAAAACTATCTCCTACTTCTATCGATTTTTCAACTGCTACTATACTACTATTAGCTGGTGGATATAAAATAACCTCTAAAGCTTGTCGTGGAGTTACAGTTTGATTTCGAGAAATTGTTTCAAGATTTTTATAATAATCTACATAAGATTTCATAGTCATTAATGCATTTCCTTTTATTAATGCTACAACTCCTTCTACTATTTGTACAACATCTACACTAGCTACCAACTCATGTGTAGCTCCTGTAATAAATTTAACTGTTGAAGATGAGTTCTTACAACTTTCTTCGTTCGTAGCACAATACAATACTCCAAAGAAACCATAATAAGTTGCTGTACCTACTTCCATCGCGATTTGCTCTGATCGTTCTGCAGTTTTGTAGGCTATATTTTCTTTTAATGACTTTAATGCTTTATTAACATACTCTTTCGCACACGTATCATTGGACTTCCCTCCTTCTGGTAATAATTTTAGTAACCAATCTGGTGTTCCAAAACTAAAATCCAATGTTGATTCGCCATTTGCTTCTAAAGTTGCGATGATATAACTTGCTTGTTTTTTAGCTTCTACCAATTTTTGTTCATAGTCAGGGTCTTTTTTATCTAACAATGAGTAAGTAATATTCTTTTCAGGGAATTGTGCTTTTATTTTATCTTCAATAATTTTATTGGCTTTTTGTAATAATTCTTCATTTGTTCTATTTTTACTTTCATCACAACCTAAATATCCTGAATAGATATCTGTATCTTTCGGTTCTTTTGGGCGATTTATTTTATCTATTTCAGCAATATAACCTACTAATGCTTGCTTGTCTTTACGAGCAATAATATCTTTTACGTCTCTGTAAAGTGTACGTATAAACTTACGTTCTTTACACTCTTTGTCAAGATTATAAACCAACCAAATAAATCGATTATCAGCTGGCGTAGTGTTAATAAATGGATATTTATTTTGATTAGAATCGATATACTTTTCTAAAGTAGTATCCCAATAATAATCAGTTCCTTTATTGATGAAGCCTTCTACAAATCCATATTCTAACTTAATATCATCGTACGTAAGAATAAGATTAGAATCTGTTTCAAATAAATCGAAATTAGGAGATAATCCAAATCCATTTGCTAACTCTCCCTCACTTTGCCCTTGGAAAGCATACAATTTAAACTTAGGATCACCGATTTGTTTCCAGTCTAGGTGAGATAGTAATTCTCCTGTTCCATAACCCATCAATAATTTATCGCTATTACTTGTTGGATGTTCTAGTTTAAATACACCATGTCCTAATTCGTGGGCTGCTGTTTTGATTGGGGCTTTCCCAAATACATACCCAAATTGCCCATTGAGACGCATATACCCATATTGACCTGTAGAAGAAGATTTCTCTGTTACAAAAACCACATAACGTAATTCTTTACTACGCTTATTCAGGTAATAATTGTTGATTTTTACTTGATCGCTTCCATACGTACTCATCAGTTTTGGGTCACCTGATGCTATTGTATTTCCGATTCCTAAATCGGTAATATCTAAAACATCTTCTTTTACAATTTCAAAGTCAACGCCTACAACTTTATAAGATTTTTTGATGTTTTCTTCAATTTCTTTCAGTTTTCCTTCAGATATATTATCTAATGGAACCAAATGTACCTTTGGTTTCTCATTCTTGATATGAACTAGATTAAACGAACTAATAATTTGTTGTTTCCCGATTGAATCGGTTGGCATTGCTACTGCAATTATTTCTTCTTCGGCATAATTGTAAACGCCTTTTAATTCTAATTCATACAAACGTTGTGTAGACGAAACTTTATTTTCTTCTGCATTTATTTCTTTTCCTTCCTTTAAGGTTTTAAAAATAATTTTAGCGTCTTTCAACGTTTCATCTGTAATGGTTACATTAGCCTGTAAAACATCTTTTTTTCCGTTTACAACCAATTTGTAAGGAACCGCAACAGTTACTCCTTTACTGTCTTTTACATTCGCATAATCACTTAGTGCTAAACCAGAATTTAAAGGCGTATCAAACGTATAAGTCGTTTTATCTTTTAATTCTTCCCATTTTAGTGTTATACCTTTAGCTGTATAGTTTTCTACTTTACTATTTTTTCCACTTCCTGATATACCTTCGGTATTAGATGAAGTTGATGCTCCTCCTTTGGCTATTTTTCCACCATCGGTTACATTACCATCTTTGTCTACTTCCCAAATATTACCTTCGGAATCTACTATTTTGGTTTCTTTTCCGCCATCATAGGTTTGACTCGCTCCTTCTTCTCCATTTTCGCCTGGTTTACCTTTTACAATGATTTTTCCTGGTGGTGGTGTTGATATATATTCTACTGATTCTATTGGATAATTGAAGTTAATATTCGTTATGTTTTGATCTCCAAGACCACTCCATAAATCACTTAATGTGTAAATTGCTGATTCATTCGGATCATACGTCGTTTCAATAACTCCACCAATTAATTGTCTTTCAGTATTGATTTGTATACTGTTAAAAACTACTTTTAGTTTCGTGTTTCCTAAATAAGGAACTACAATGTACCCTTCTCCTGTAAAATTACCATTACTACCTTTTGCAGAAATAACCGTTACAGGGAAATCGCCTGCTGTGAATATTTCATTAGCAACTAATAACTCTTGTAATGGTGATTGATTGGTTATATTACTATCAGGAAGTAAACCACATTGGTAATTATTGTCTTTATCACTACTATTTGTTGTAAACTGCTGAATATTACTATAAGAATATGCATTGGTTGTCCCATTTTCAAACGAATTGTTAAAAGACGTATTAAGCCCACAAACCGAACCTACACGATATTCATAAACTGTTTGATCTTCTAAACCTGTTATGTAAGCAGATTCCTGATAAGCATCTAGTTCCATCCAAGCAGAAGTACTTCCCTTTTTACGGTACTGTACTTTATATAAGCTATTGGGCTTTTCTCCTGGATAAGACCAACGGATTTCTACGCGTCCTCGTCCTGCATTTTTAGCTGATAAAAAAGAGGGAATTTTACAATCTTGAATGTAATCAAAATAAAAAATTTCTGATAAGCCATTGTTTTTATACACGCCATTGTCTTCGGTTGGATTTCCTCCTAAAACTGGGTTACCTGATTTCGCTTGTACTTGCCAGGCATATCGCTTACCTACTAATAATTGCGTTTTATCAAATCCATAAAATAAAGAGTTACTATAAACTTCTTCTTGATAAAGTACTGGTGAAGATAAAAATGCTGTAACAGGATCTCGCTGTGTATCCCAAATTTCTTTTAATGTAAAAATATAACGCGTATTGGGTGCTAATTGTCTCGGCATCCACTGAAAAACAAGATTCTGTATTTCGTTCTGTTTTTGTACTAACTCTCCATTTTGTGGTAAAGAAAGCATCGGTGGATCATATTGTACAAAATAAGCTGTTGAACAAGATTTCTGAGATAATGTTCGACCTGTATTACTGTCAATTACTTGAAAACAAAAATTATACATTCCTTGAGGTAATGTTCTAGCATAATCAGCGGCTGAAATCCCTCCCAAATTTTGCAATTGAAATAAAGGACGAATATCAATATTCGATAAAATAAGTGGAACACCTGGAGACAAAGTAATATCTCGCATTCCGTTAATGTATTGATTAGATACAGCTATTGGTGTTGCGTTTATACCACTTTCTAATGAAAAACGTAAACGTACATTATGCGTTGGCTCCATTAAATCGGTCATGAGCAATTGTAACTGTAACTTATTCTCGCCTGTTGTGGCATAATCTCCCAATTTTAAACTATAAGGAGGAATAAGTACAGGTGTTACCTGTACTGGGTATTGTTGCGCATTTATCCAACTAAATAGAAAAAGAAATGCTATTATAAAATAATTTTTCAATAATCGTGTATTCATACTTTTTCTATTTATTTTCAAAATTAACTTGATATTCTGTTCCTGTCTTATTACCTGGCATTAGATAAATCATTTGTATTGGGTATTTACCTTTTGGTATTATTCCGTAACTAGAACCGATTAAATCATTAATTTTTGCGGGACGTCGTTGTACAGGAACACTTAAATAATTAGAACTTGCCTTAGTTACCAACTCATACCAATCATTTTTATAATATCTAAACAAATCATATTTATATGGTAAGTAATTTGTTAGAAATGCGTTATTTTCATTATTTTCTAAATACATTAAATAAGAAGAGAAAATTGGGATTGCTTTTATTGGCGGAATTCCTATTTCATCACCACTACGATCTAACTTTAGGTGCTCTACTGGATAATTATTATAAAATAATGTTTTAAATTTTTGTGCAAAAGCATCATCCATTAATGCTGAAACTTGGAGTAAAGGTTTATTATCTGTATATCTTGTTCCTACTAATTCAGATAAATCAAAACTTTCATTCCCATTGGTTACTCCATTTTGTAACATCACAATATCTGAACTTACTTTTTCCCAATAATGATTAAATTTTAAACGTTTTAATTTCTCTTGCAATGTGTTATACTGACTTGTACCAAATGCAAAAGATAATCGTTCTATTTCTCCATCTTTAGAAAGTTTCTCTGCTTTCTTAATTGTTGTTTCAGTCTCTATAGAAGAACCTTCTTCATCTTCTCCTTGTGTTGATGTTGATGTTGTAGTAGAAGAATCATTCGTTGTGTTTCCTTTTAAACTTTTAGCAATAATTCCTAAGGTATAAGTGCTTTTGTTCTTTAATTCTGGCATTTCAAATTGCACTTCATTTGTTGCTTGATCATAAACAAAATTGGTTTCTAATGATTTATCATCCGTTGTTTTTAAAACTGTTTTTGTTGTCCAATTCGGATCGTCAAATAAATAATCTTGTCCTCTTTTTAGTTTTATGTAGCCTTTATTAGACTCCTTTTTATAATAATAATTTTGATCCACTACAGGATAAGCATATTGTATATTGTGTAATGGAATAACATTAGGAGCACTTCCTGTTGTAAACTCTCGCTCTTCTGTCTCAATCGCTTTTTTACCATTTTCCATCATCACCTGGTAAATTCCACCTTTTTTCTCCATGAAACTAACTGTTACAATTGCTTTTAATTTCTTATTCGGTGGTAATATATCTTCTGAAATAAAATTAGCACGATCACTTGCTTCATAATCTATTTTACCTACAATTTCTTTTCCTGCTTCATCAACTACTGTAAATTTATCAATTACAATCTTATACGTATGATCGCCATCATCTTCAGGAATAACAACAGGTTCGTTTACTGTTAAAGCAAATGTAGCTTGTGGAATAGCAAATACATCTACATTAGTATCTGCTTTTTTAGGTGTAACATCTGTAATGATTTTCATTCCTCCTAAAATCGATTCATTTTCTAGTTTACATTCTTCACCAAATTCTAATTTGAATCTAAATTTACCTTTTATTAAACCGCCCAATAAATTATAATTTCCACCAAGATAACCTCTCATCCAAAAAGGATTAGGTCCTCTAGCTTGTAAAAGTGCAGCTGCACCAGCTTTAATAATTGGAATTTTCTTTCGAATAAAAAATAGTTTTATTTTTATCCCTAATTCTCCTTGAAGATAAACATAAGCTTGTCCGTTAGCATACCATCCATTAATCCCTATTTGTTTTCCTCCTCTATTGGTACATACAGCTTCACCATAATCTTTAAGCATGATATCGGCTCCAAATCCTGCAGCAAAACGAGCATACAAGAAAAGTGCATTCATATCTCCAGTATCAAATTTGAAATGTGTTCCAAATGCAAAACCTTTTCCGTCTCCTAGATCATTAAGATTTTTCATATAATCCAAATCACCTTGTTTTAAACCTAAAATTTGAGCAACTTCAATTGGTGGTGGTGGAGATCCTGGAATACGATCACCAACCATAAAATAACTTGAAGATTGTACATAAAAATTACCAACACCAACTTTTAATCCTATCATATCTGTTGGTGTTCCTATATGCATGTACCATTCATCTGGTGCTATATGAAGAACTGCCCAACCTGCTCTTCCTCCTGGACCTATTCCTTTTACTATACCTCCAGCAACGTCTACATATACATCTAAATTAGCATGAAATATTTTATTATTAAAATCATAATCCATAGCAAGTTTAGCTGATAAAGCTGAATTCCCAGTAAATTCTGTAGGATAATATTCATCGACATCAACATCTATTATATTTTTTAGAGGGCTATTATCGCTTGTTAAGTCTTTAGTCAATTTATCAAGAAATCTACCTCCAGTTGTTTCGTGTAATTTTTCTTGTAACTTAGCCAAAGGATTATTAAATCCTACCGTTATATCAGCCATTACTTGTGCTTCTCCTATAAATCCAATATTTCGTAATCCTCCATTTTTATTGGTTGATACATTAAAGCCTGCCATAAGAGAAATAGCCTCTTTTTTTGAAACATAACCATAAACAGCGGCTCTTACTGCTACTCCAACTTGTTCATTCGGAATAAAAACAACAGCACGTTTTTTATTTTCTATACTAAGTCCTGCATCAGGTATCATACGATAAAATAATCCTCCTGAAAATCCTGAAACTGTAAAAGTTCCTGTATTGATATTTAACCCATCTACCATACCTTCCAATCCCCAATATCTAAAAGTACTACGACCGAAAATAGCATTAAGATTTATAGTTCCCTTACCTAGACCTTTGATCTCTGTAGCTGAAAGGTTTGCTCTAAATCCTTTTCCATACAAAGGATCATCTCGCATGAATTCTAATTCACCACTAACTTTTGCAACAGTTATATCAACATTGTTAAGATATAATTTTGATATTCTGAAACCATTATAATTCCAGCGTTGTCTTATAGTATTTTTCTCTATTATTCCATCAATAAAGAAAGCTCCTCTAGCTGCAAATCCTTTATCTTGAAGGCCTACAGTAATATCCATTCCAAGATTAGCTTGGTTTTCTGTTAACTGTAAGACAATTTCATTTATGGTTACAGGAAAATTACCTATTTGGTGAGCTCCTTTTGTTCCAAAGTAGTCTACAGTCATAATAGGACCTTTTGTTTGAAGTGTTAATCCTTCGAATACAATTCCCTTAAACTCTGATTCTTTCTGATTTTCTATAGTATTATTTTGATTTGGGTTACCATTTGCACTAATATCCATTGAACCATTTAAAACAGCTTTAGGTAAAAATTCTTTATTACGAACTAATAATTCTAAATAAGAACCAGGAAGAATACTTGCTTTAGCACTCCATAAAGAAAAATCTAATTTTTCTTGAACTGATACAGCTAAGAGATATTCATCTTCTGTTATATAACCTTCATAAGCTAATGTACCTAGATTATTGGTAGCATTTTTTTCTGTATTTTGTATTGGTAATTGGATTTGACCATTAATATTTGCTCCAACTATTTTAGAAGCTGCTAAATTAAGTCCAATTTGATCTAATGAATAACTCCATGCATTTTTTTCACTGGTAATACCCTCTTTTAAAGGAAATATATTATTTGCAGCAAATTGACCTGATACCCCATACCCATCAATAATTAAATGGTGAGCATCAAATGAAATAGGAGCAACTCTTTGTTTTTCGGTCTTAAATTCTTTTGGTAGACCTATGTGTAAAGATTCTACATAAAAACCTCTCCAACTTTCAGCACCATCAATTAAATAACCGTGGGTATAATAATATTCAGGAAAAACAATTCCAGGATCAGAGCGAAGATCACTCATATCCAAAATTGCATTGTTCGCATAAAAAGTAAAATATCCTTGGTTTGTTTTTTGAGTTTGTTTTGTAATAGCAAATGGAGAAATGCTTACCTTTACTAATAAATCATTCCAGCTTGTTGCTTTTACAGCAAAATCTCCACGAACACGAATTTTATCATCTTCTATAATATCTCCCGAACTTAAATCGACAGGTACTAAAACATTTCGAGAAATTTGTACATTACCCTTTAGGGCTAATTCTTTTATTCCGTCACAGTCTATTACAACATACGTATTCTCATTAACAGAATTTCCTCCTCCTTTTTTATTAATATATCCACCTTCTAATGTAATTAACCATTCATCTCCGTTAAATGGTATATATTGATTCCCTAAAAGAGAAAGCTTGGCATCTCCGATAATTTTACCTTGATAAGAAAGCTTTACATCTTCTGCCCCAAAATATAATTCTTTTTTTCCTCCATCTACTCCTTGTTGAGGCGTAATAATTCTTGCATAAACATTAATTAATGCATATTCTGGAGTAAATTTAGCTTTTGTAACAATAATTGCATACTCCACATTATCCATCATCTCTTTTACACCAATAGGCAGCTCAGTTAACTCACTTGGATTAATTGTTGTTGAATAGCTATTATTTTTTTCAACAATATTAAAAGCCCCTCTTGCTATTGCAATTTCTTTATCAACTGATGGATCTTGAATTGGAGAATATAATTCGTTGTAAAAATCGATAGGTGTTTTTACATCAAAATTAGGATTTGCAAATACTTTTATTGAAAGTAAAATGCAAATAAAAAAATAAAGTTTAATTGGATTATATATTTTCATTTGGTTGAGGATTAAAAGGAATAATTATAGCCAAGAGTAGCTGTTAATTCGTTCAATTTTTTATCTGGAATATCCTGATTGGTATTTCTAAATAATTGAATGATAGTTGCACTAAAATTATGCTTTTCCCAAGGTGAATAACCTGCATTTAATCTAAAATTAGAAACCTTAGTAGAAATTGCATTACTTGTTGAAGCATTGTATGAAACACCAAAAGAAGTTTGTAACTTTTTATCCATAAACATTTTATTAATTGTAGCAGAAGGTCCCCAAATATTAGTGGTTTTAGATGCTGCATACATATTAGTATAATTTATGGAAGTCGCTAAACTAATTGATCTTTCAGGTAAACCTATAGAATAAGTTAAATTTGCATTATGGAAACGATTTAACCCTCCTCTTCTAACAATATTATTTTCTTTATTGACCATGTCATTTAAAGAATAATTAAAATTTATATTTTGTGTTAATTCTTTTCTACTTGATAAATTGTAATTTGCATTAAGATTAAAATTCTGAGAAATTTGCTTGTAATTAATTGAATCTCTAGGTTGTTGTAATGCTAAAGGATTATTATTTAAATTATTGAACTGATTAAGTTGGTTGTTTGTATACATTGTAAAATTAGAATAAGTTGCTGTAAACATTAACTTATCTGTTGCTTTTACATTGGTATTTATTGATCCAACCCAACGGTTCGTTTGTTTTAATTTAGCCGAATTCAAATTATCTCTTTGACGACCAATATTTGCACTAACATTTACATTTCCTTTAAATAAATTAAATGCTGTGTTTATGGTAATATTTTCTAAATCATTATTAAAATAATAAGCCCCTAGTGTTCTATATCCAGGATCTATTCGCTCATATTTTATTCCTAAACTTGTTGATTTTAAATTAAAATTTACTCCAGCATTATATGCATTAAAACTTTCAGAAGAAGAATTATTTTTTAAAAATTTATTTGCTATTCCTTTTGAAGATTTTCCTTTTTCGGCTCGAATATCACTGATAAGACCTGAATTAGAAAATTCTGCAAAAACTTCAACATTTTCTAACAATTTAAAGGAACCCAACATCGAAAGAACTAAATTTTCTTCAGGTGTTATTCCTCTATCATCAATCGATTGTTTTAAAGAATTAAGATCATCTTTAGCATAAAAACCAATTAATCCCATTTTATAACGTTCTTTTTCCCATTTTAAATGAGCTCCATATCCCATTCTTTTATAAGATGCTATTGTTTGCTGTTGTCCATCGTCTTCTACAGCTTTATTTAATCTACCTCCTAAAAGTGCTATTTTAAAAGGGATATCAGGTGTTAACTCTAAACCAAGGCCTGTGAATAGTAAACCATTATACGTATAAGAAGAAAAATTCATGTTTGAATCTCCTATATGTGCTCTTACCCATTTATATTTGGGGCTAACACTTATTCTATTAAATTTAAATGGAACTTGGTATCCTAAATTAGATCCTTGATTGGTTAAACTATACGAAATAGGCATTGACCAATTGTATAAACCTAAATTAAGATTTCCATTTAAGAAATACGTAAAAGGTTCCCTATTTTGATTAACGTTTGAACTATAAAAAATAGCGTTTGCAGATACTCCACCTGAAATCTTAAATGGATTTTTCTTTAAATTTTCTTTAATATTTCCACCTATATTTTCTAAATCAACTTCTTGTGCATTTATCTTTATAATAGATAAAAAACAAAATACAAAAGCTATACAATGCTTCATTTTTTTCATAAGTAAAGAGGTTTAGCTTTTCGTTTTTTGAATTTTAATTGATACTATAATAAAAGATTCTTTTCCATCCTGAACATAATCGGTCACTTTTATAGCTCCTTTTCTTCCGTCAACTGTTTCAAAAAGAACAATTCTATTAGAAGTTTTATTATCAAATGGTGTTTTTCCTCTAGTTGATTCTGTTATTGTTAATCGATTAAAATCATTTCCGTTATCAATTGCATCATATTGAGAAATATTCAATTGGGTACCGACTAGTTCTTGCGAATTAATAACTTTTATATGTATCGCATTTTTAATGGCATTAAATGATTTTGTTTGAACTTCGTCTGGTGACAAAAATTCATTATAATTAAATGTTGAACTTAATCCGAAATAAGCAAAATCAATCAACGATCCATCTATATTATTTACATCAGATTGATTAACAACTTTTCCTAATTGTGATGAGAAGAATGATCCAATTGAAGTATGTGCTGTATTGATTCCTAATTTTATATGATTGAATGTTAATAAATTTTTATTGGCTTTTATTTCTACATTTTTTTCTATTATTTTCTCTTCTTTATCATTTTTGGCTATTAACTTTATTGTATTCGTCCCAATATTCTTTAAAACAATAGTTGGGTTTTGTAGTGTACTAAATGCAGTTGATGAGTTATTTAAAAACCACTGATATGAAGTTGCTTGCGTTGTTAAATTATTTAAATACAATTTGACGGGTGTTTCATAATCTTCATCTATAAAATCAACAGACCAGTCAAAATCAACACTCATTGCATCTTTTATTGTAATTGTTTTTTCTGTTGTATCTTCTTCACGTCCGTTTCCAATCGTAAGTTTTATTTTATGAGTTCCTGATTTATTGAAAGTAACAACAGGATTTTCTTCTGTTGAAGTTATAGGATTACCATATTCAAACTCCCAATAATAACTTATTGCTCCTTTTGATAAATTATTTAATTTAATTTTTACAGGAGCTATATCACTTCCTTCTTGTTCCCAATCAAAATTTGCTTGCATTGCTGCATCTATTTTTATTTCAATAGATTTTTCTTCTTTTATACCATCTTTATTTGAGGCTAATAATTTTATAGTATAAGTTCCTGGTTTTGTATAAACTATTGTTTTAGGATTTCTTTGAGTTGATACTACTTCAGTTGCTCCATCAAAACTCCAATTAAATGTATCTGCTCCTGTTGTTTTATTTTTTATATCAACTTTTACAGGTACTGAATAATCATTATTCTGAACAGTTATATCAAAATCAATATTAATTCCTACTGATTCTTCAGAAGCACAAGATTGCAGGATAAATAACCCAATGATTAAAAAAATATAAATTAATTTTGTTTTCATTTTTATAGGATTATTTAATTAACATTCTACGAACTAATATTTCACCTTCTGTTTCTAATACAACAAAGTATGCTCCTGATACTAATGATTGATGAAAAGGAATTTCAAATTCTGTATTTTTAATAAATTCACTTGATACATAAAATTCTTGAGCTAGCATATCTATAATTCTAATTCGTATAGGTCTAGCTTCATACAATTTCACAATGACTTTATAATTTCCATTATTAGGATTTGGCGTGACAATAAATTCTTTAATATTTGATATACTTTTAGGATTGATATCAATACCATTTGTGTTTTCTTCCACTAAAATTTCTTTATAAAAAGTTTTTTCACATAAACCTTGATAACCTTTTAATCCAAATTGATATTTTCCAATTTTAGAAAACTTTATTTCAAGACTTTCAGTACTTTCACTAATTATTTTATAATCGTTTTCTGAAGGAAAAATCCATTCAACTCTTTCAGGAATAATTTTAGAAGAGTTTACTAATTTTACATTTCCATCAACAAATCCGTGTGTAGCAATTAAAAATTCAGGTTGTAAAATAGCTGAAGAACTAGTAATAATAACACTATCTGTAGAAACACAGCCTGATTCATTTGTTATTTTTACTGTATATTCCCCTGGTAAATTCAATGATATTTTAGCTGAAGTAGAAATAATATTACCATTTTTATCTAACCATTCATAAGTTGCATTAGCATCAGTACTTGTAACATCATAGTCTATTGAATCACCTAAGCATAATGTGACATCTTTTCCTAAATTTACTTTTGTTTCTTCAGGTTCAGTTAACATATAAGTTTTAATGGTCTGGCAACCGCTCTCATCTGTAATAGTTACTGTATATGCTCCAGCTTTTAACCCTGAAATAAGTGCTCCTTTCATTCCATTAGACCATTCTATTAAATATGGGTATGTTCCTCCTGAAATACTTATTTCAAGAAGTCCATTTGCTTGGTCAAAGCAAGTAGGATTTATTTGTTGAACAACTTCAACTTCAAAACTTGAAGGTTCTTTTATTGTTACTGAATTTGTTGCTACACAATTATTCTTATCTTTTATAGTAACAAAATAATTCCCAGCTGTTAATCCTGTAACTGTACTTGTTATATCGGATGTATTCCATAAATAAGTATAATCTCCTGAACCTCCAATCGCCGTAGCTGTAATTACTCCACCATTATCACTATTACAAATTAGTTCATTAGCCTCTGTATTTACTATTAATTTTTCTGGAGAATTTATAATGAGTTCAGTTTCTGTTTTATTTTTATTTTCATCAACAACCTCTAATTTATATTCTCCAGCAATAACTTTACTAAGCTCTGCCAAAGTTTCATTTTGGAGTATAATAAAACTACCATTATCATTTTTATACCATTGATATTTATAACTCCCTACACCACCTGAAACTTCAGATTGAATAATTCCTGTTTCAGCTTGATCTGGAATATTATTATTATCTCGATCAAAATTCCCATAATATTCATTTTCTATGTGACATAAAATTTCTTCTTTTATACTTAATTTAGCTACCAAAGGCAAGGGTTGATCTACAAAAAATTCTCTTGAAATAATACCACATCCTTCTTGACCGTTTAATGCATTTGAGTAATTTTTATCTTTGACTGTTAAATAATATTTTCCTGATGGAATATCCTTCAAAACAATTGTAAAAGGATTATTTGTAGCATCTGTTACAATTTGTGATGAAGAAATAATTTCCCCAGATGGAGAATCTTTTCGCCATTCAAAATTATAACTACCATCATCATTTTTTGTTCCTCCAACAATACGAACAGAAATTAATCCATTCGATAAACCATAACCAGTAGGTTGTTGTAGCATAATTTCATTTTCTACAACACTAAGTGGAGCATCAGGTTGAGTAATTTTTACTTTTACCTCTTTTATCGTATCTCCATTTTTAGCTAAACAACCACTAGAATCCATCACTTTGATTGTATACTCTCCAGCAGGTAAATTTTCTATTTTTGTTGTACTTGTTGATGAAAAATCAACCCAATTATCTGTTGTAAAACTTCCTCCAAGTATAGAATATTTAAATGTTCTACCTGCTTCTCCTGTTGCAGATAAGCTAATTGTCCCATCAGCTCCATCAAAACAAAAGACATCTGTTGATTGTGTGACCGAAAATTCGACAGGTTTTGGTTCTTTAATGGTAAATGTATATGAATAGTCTGCTCCATCAGTATAAGTAGAATTTCCACCATAAGTACCTTGAGCTAAGTCTAACCTATAATTACCTTTTTCTAATCCAGAAATCGTATAACTTGTCGCATTTGATAAAGATGATAAATTATAATTATCTACAACAGCATTTCCATTATCAGTGTTTACTAAAGAACTTTCTAAAGTTTCACCTTCCTCTAATTTTCGATCAAAATTTAATGTTACTTGACCATTTTCTTCTCCAAAACAAGTAATATCACCAGAAGAAGCCGATGTAATTTTTGGGGCAGTTTTTAAATAAGTAAATAAAATAATATTTGATGTATTATTTTGATAACCTGTGTTTACTCGTATAAATATAGATTTACCCAAATCATTGTTTTTTAAGAAGTCATCTCCTTTTAAATTAAGTATAGGTTGATTATTATATTGATCAGGAAATCTTATAAAATTATCTGGATTTCCTACTGAATATTCCCAATTATAATAAGAATTATCTATATTATCTGCTAATTGAATATTTAGATATTTTTCGTTTGTAATTAACCTATTGTTTTCA
Source organism: Chishuiella sp. (assembly GCF_032109125.1). Taxonomy (NCBI): domain Bacteria; kingdom Pseudomonadati; phylum Bacteroidota; class Flavobacteriia; order Flavobacteriales; family Weeksellaceae; genus Chishuiella; species Chishuiella sp. The sequence continues at coordinate 212,554 of NZ_DAMCLZ010000001.1, read as the reverse complement.
TCAGGTGTATTTAAAGTTACAATTGGTAAAGATTTTATAGTGACGTATCCAGGAATATGTCTCTCTTTTTGTTCAAATTCTTCAAAATCATAGTATCTATCCATTGTAACTGAAATATTTGGAGAACCTGTATTTTCATAAGAAGTACATGCTGTATTTCCTCTTCTGGCTGTGGTACGTATATTTAATTTTGTTAATATGTTGTTTTTTGTATAAAAAATATTATCAAAATTTATAGAAGCATTGGAATAATTCTGTTCCCTATTATTATAAGTACCAAATATGTCTTGATGATTACCATTTTGATAAAAGGCTGTAATCCATTGTAGACCTCTAAACGAACCACAACTAGAAGAACCTGTATGTCCCACCCAACCATCTAAAGAAAGTTTATATTTGGAATCACCTTGTACATTCTGCCCAAAAGCAACCCCATTTAACAAGACAAGTATAAAAAGTAAAAGTTTTTTCATAATAAAATAAGGTTGGTTTAGTAGTTTACAGTAATTTTTTCAGTTGTTGATGGTTGTTTAGAAGACAGAATGGCTTTTATGAGATAAGTATAATTATTACCCGTCATTATATTTTTATCTTCAAAGAAGTTCTGAGAACCATTTAGTGTAGAAATTAGACTAGATTTTTCGCCTTCTTTCTTTCTGTAAATAATGATTTCTTTGATATCCTTTGTTTGATTTTTCCAAATAAGTTCAACCATTCCCTTTTTAGGATTTGCAGTTCCTGTTAATGAAGAAATAACTTTCTTAGGTCGTAAATCTATATTTCGTAGAGTGATTCGCTGCGATTCTTTTGAAATCAATTTATTATGATCAATAGCTTTTAAGTAATAAATATATCGCTTATCAGCTTCTAAATCTTTATCTTCAAAATTATACTCAGGATTTAATTCTTTCGTCTCATAAATCTTTTTAGCTATTGTATCATTATCATCAATGTTAATTCGATAAAGTTGATGTAAAGCCACATCATCACTTACACTTTTATACCAACTAAGTTTTATTACACCATCTTGAATTTCATATTTATTAAATGATGGAGATTGTGGAGGGATGACATCTGGTTTTTCTACTTCTATAATTTGAGATGGTTGAGATTGATTTTTTCTAAAATCCACAGATGTCACATAGTAATAAACTTTTGAGTTTAAATTTTCTAACTGAACAGAATCATTAAAAAAAGCTTCATTAATTGGTTGAGTTGTAATACGCATTAATTCTTCTCCTTTTTGATTTCCTCGAAAAACATGATACCCTTCCAAATCAATTTCTGTATTTGGTTTCCATTCTATTCGAGCAATACCTGTAGAATCTATTTTTCCTTTCAATTGTATTGGAACTGCTGGAGGTGTATTATCTTCTGGTTGAACAAGAACAGAAAAGGATTCTCTTTTGTCATTATTTTTGCCAGTTGCTCTAACTTTAAAATAATTGGAAGATGATTGATTTTTTACTGTAATTGTTCGTAAGTTTTTAGCAATTTTAGATTGAATAACTTTATAGTCATTCTCTTTATCAGTAGCAGAATACAACAAATCAAACTGTTCTATTTCTTGTTCATTCTCGTTAGGAAATTCCCAATTTAAAATGATTTTATCTTCATTTTCTATTTTGACTTGACTTATTCGAGGTGTTACTTCTAATTTTTTTCGACTTTTACCTGAAACAATACTTGAATATGGTCCAAAATCTCCAAAAATTGTTTTTCCTCTTACACGGTACGAATAATCTTTTTCTACAGTTTTTAAAGAATCAATAAAAATCATATTATGAGCCTCTTTCTGAGAATCACTGTTCATATTCATTACAGGTAAATCACTCAAAGAAGAAAAATTATTTCCGTCATCAGAACGTTCAATAAAATAAGACGTATAAATATCACGTAATTGTAAATATTCCCATGATAAAATAACCGATTGATCTTGAAAAATCCCAATAAAATCCAACGGTTTAGGTAAATCTTCTTCTTTATTTTCAAAAACTAACGCTTCGCCTTTTTGTGTAGAATTTTCAGACTTATTTTCTTCGTTAATATCAACAATATATAAATAACGTTCATTTGGTTTTATAGAATTATCTACAAATCCCCAACCTGCTAATATTGCTACTTCAAAATCCAAATCTGCAGCCATTAAAGCATAAGCAAATCGTTGTTCTAACTCTTGAGATTTATTTAGAATATTTTCTAACTCGCTTGTTTTCTGATTTCCTAATTCAACTTCAAAACTATCACCAAATAAAGATTGAGCTACAATTGCAGCATAATCATTCTGGTTTACAATAGTTTCCCATTTGTTTTCTTTTGCAGGAAAAAATAAGCCAAAGTTTTTCTCTTCAGGAATATTCAATATTTTCCCATCACGAACCATTGTATAACGTTTCAAAGTAAAACCTGTTGTATTTGCTTTTTGCCATGCTGCAGATTGATCTACAGCCCAACGTAATTTTACTTCATTTTTTTTTGTTCCAACTTTTACACGAATGTGTGGTAGTTTTTCTAGTTCTAAGTTTTGACAATATATAGTTATAGGTATAATGAATACCATAAAGAATAGTAAATTTTTCTTCATTAATTAGGAAAGTTTAAATTTTGATGGATATATTCTACTAAATAAAATATTGAAATTAAATATTTTCATAGGCAATAATTTAGGTTTTGCGAAGATATAAAATTTTCTTACTATTTTATCCGATTCTGAATTTAATCATATTTTTAAATGTTGTAATTGTGAAAGTTAAGATACTTTGGAGTAAAATAGTATATCTATGTTATACAATGGAAATCCTAATTAAGAAGTTGAACTTTCTTATTTTCTAGATAATTAAAAAAATTGTAAGTTTAAATAACAATATTTTGATAGAATATATTATTACTAATAAATAATGTAGAATTTCAATACGATATTGTTATCTTAGAATTATACTGATTACAGTTTATAGAAAAATTTTGAATCAAAAAGTTCATTTTTTCATTAATCTATTTTTACTTTTTCAATGTAGAAACATTCATAAACTTTACTAGATCGATCATAATCTTTATAACGCCCTTCATATATTTTTCCACTGTATTTGATTCTTATTTTCCAATCATAATTACCAAAAAATAATACAGGTTTACTTAATGTCATGCCATCGGGTTGACAGTTTATATTTGAGAAGAAAATGGGTGGTTTATCCTTTGGATCATAGGAGTTCCAAATTTCTATTGTATTATCTTTTTCTAATTGTTCGTAGCTATTGGTAGATGATTTAATAACATCTCCAAAAATTGAATACATATAAATTAAGTCATTATTGTTTTTTCTCTCTTTCTCGGGATAATATTCAAAACCTAACTTTTTCCAAATAAATTGAGAGGATTTGGGTTCACAATATAAATTGAATGCCTTATATCCAATATCTCTATACTTATTTTCAAGTTCTGTTTTTATTAACTTACCAATCCCTTTATTCTTTTGGTCTTCTTTAATTTCTGCAATGATTATAAAAATACTAATTGACTCTAACCTGTAAGCAAAAAATCCAACAGGCTTATTTTTTATTGTGGCAACACACAGATTTCCTTTTTGAAAACACATTTGAATAGAAGACCAGTTACTTTCTGGAAATGTAGTCCAACAGTATATTTGATCTACTTGTTTTTGTGTTGGTGAAAATGTAATTTTTATATCATTCATAATTTTTTAACAATTTTATCTTTTACTATTCTACACAGCGCAATAAATTTAGAAATTACAATTATATAATTAGTTTGACAACATGAGATATTTCTATTTCACATTTTTATTAAATATAACCTTGCTTATTACCTGTAAGAAAGAAGAAGAACAAATCAACGATTTATTATTATATAAACTAGAAAATACATTACAAGCCAATAATTCTTTACAAAAAGAGTTATTGAAAATGCAGGAAGAAATTGATTTACAAAATGAAAATTACACATAACAAGAAAATTGACAAAAACTAAATAGATATTCAATAAACTTTGATTATCTATCTATTTTTTATTTTAAATCTTTCACTTTTTTTACAAATTCCTCATACGTATCTGATTTTTCATTATCCCAATTAATTGGTTCTATCAAATCATAAATACTAACTCTTAATAATTTTGCTATACATATTAACTCTTCTAGAGATGGTTGCCTTTTATTATTTCTCCATAGTGAAATAGTAGACTCAGACTTATTAATAAATTTCGCTATTACTCTATTTTTAATTTTTTTTTCTTTAAAAATAATATCAAGCCTATTTATTTTCATCATAATAAAAACTTTTTCAATAAAAGTTTTGCGTTTAACGTAAAACTTTATATATTTGTTATAATAATTATGCGACATAAAATATTAGTTAAGTATCACTTAGCTTAATAATGTCTCTCATGAAAGAAAACCGCTAAAATTCCACATGAGATGATGGGTTCGCCAACTTCTATTAGATTTTACTATTTTTGTAATATATCTAATAGGGCGAACTTCATGTAAATCTTTGTGGAACTATAACATAAGTTATAGTGGTTCTTAGCGGTACCTCTTTCTAAGTATTGAAGTTCGTCCTTATTTCTTCTATACTTACAATGAAAGACTATCGCTCTTAACACAAAATGCATGAGAACGAAACAATTACTATTCATCCGTAAAAAACTACCAGACGAAGTCTGCAACGTTTACATTTTTTTTAAGAATATCATCCGTTTTTATAATATGTAAAAATGGATTGCAAAGAAAAAGATTCTCTTTTTCTTTAAACGCTCTCTATCAGAACCTCGTTAATGAGATTTTGACAGTAAGGTTATACTCTTTTTTTTTTCGCACATTAAAAGTAAAACCTTTATTATTATTATCCAAATCTATCGAGGTTCATACCTTATTGTAATTAGACTTAAAATTAATAGACTCACGTCAAATTCCCTTGAACACATATTTTAGTGAAGAAAACATCTTCATCAAATTTAATTAGTGTTAATTTTTATTTCATTTACTCACTATAATTTTTTAAAACTGTTAGTAGAGGGAATTTTTAAATATGAAGAAAAAATAAAAACCCCTTTCCCAAAAACAAAGTTGGCGCGATGTACTGGAAAAGGAGTGGCTTTTAAAACTAATGTTGAATTAAAAAACTGATGTAAAATTATGAAAATATTTTACTCTAAACTCAATAGGCATACAATAAGTGTGCTATTGGGGCTGATTTGTGCTACCCCACTATTTGCACAAAAAGGTAAAACAATCACAGGAACAGTAAAAGAAAATAATCATTCTCTAGCTGGAGTGATTGTGACAGAAAAAGGTACTTATAATACAGTACAAACCGATGCAAATGGACAGTATTTATTAATCTTAGAAAAAAATGACTCTAAACTTACTTTTGAGCAAATCGACTTCTCCGTTAAAGAAGAAGAGGTTCAAAATAGGAATGTGATCAATGTTAATCTTTTAAAAGAAGACGGATCTGTTAAATTAGAAGATGTAATCATTAATGCAGGATACTACAATGTAAAAGATAAAGAACGAACAGGTTCTATTTCACGTATTACATCCAAAGAAATAGAAAATCAACCTGTGAATAATTTCCTCTCTACTATGCAAGGAAGAATGCCAGGAGTGGAAATTGTTCAAAACAGCGGAGGTGCTGGTGGTGGATTTCAGATAAAAATACGTGGACAAAATAGTTTAAGAAGTGATGCCAATCAACCGTTGTTTATTATTGATGGAATTCCATACTCTTCTGATCCAATTGGAGGTACTACAACTTCTGGAAATCGTCCTTCGTTTACAAGTCCTTTATCTTCTATAAATCCAGCCGATATTGAAAGTTTAGAAGTATTAAAAGATGCTGATGCAACCGCTATTTATGGATCTAGAGGAGCTAATGGAGTTGTTTTAATCACCACTAAACAAGGAAAATCGGGCGCTACTCAAGTTAGTATACGAACATCAATGGGTTTAGCCAAGATAACACGTCAATTAAAACTGATGAATACACAGCAGTATTTGGATATGAGAAAAACTGCTTTTACAAATGATGGAATAACAACTTACCCTGCTACTGCATATGATATTAATGGAACATGGGATCAAAATAGATACACTGATTGGCAAAAAGAATTAATTGGAGGTACTGCTGAATTTAAAACATTACAAGCTTCTATTTCAGGAGGTAATTCTTCTTTTAATTATACCATTAGTGGAACTCGTAATGAAGAAACAACGGTTTATCCTGGAGATTTTAAATACCTAAGAAACGCTGTTCATCTTTCTTTAAATTACAAGGATAAAACAAATAAGTTCAATTTCTTATTTACAGGAAATTACACAGACCAAAATAATGATCAACCCTCAACTGACTTAACTACTGTAGCAAGAGAACTTGCGCCTAATGCTCCTAGATTATACAATGAAGATGGTAGTTTAAATTGGGAGAATAATACATGGAATAATCCACTAGCGAGTTTAAATTCTAAATTTTTATCCAAAATAAATGATTTAACTACTAATATGGTTATTAGTTACAAGCTATTACCAGAATTAACTTTCAAAACAAATCTAGGTTTCAGCCAACTTCATAGTCGTGAACTACGAACATTTCCTTCAACGATGTATAATCCATCTTTAGGCCAAGGAAGCGAATCATCCATCGTAGAGTCGAATCAAACAAATCGTAATTCTTGGATTATAGAACCACAACTAAGCTGGGATAAAAAATGGAATCAACACAGAATCTCTGTACTTGTTGGAACAACTTTTCAAAATCAAACAACAGATCGCTTGCTATTAACAGCTGGAGATTTCCCTTCAAATGAAATGCTCTTATCCCTTTCTACAGCGGCATTACAATTAATAGGATTAGATGAAAAAATAAATTATCGTTACCAAGCTTTTTATGGACGTCTAAACTATACGTTACATGATCGGTACATATTAAATATAACAGGAAGAAGAGACGGATCAAGCAGGTTTAGTCCTCAAAATCGTTTCTCAAATTTTGGCGCTGTTGGTACCGCTTGGATTTTTTCAAAAGAAAAATTATTAAAAAATAATTCATGGTTGAGTTTCGGTAAATTAAGAGGAAGTTATGGAATAACGGGAAGTGATAATATTGGTGATTATCAATATTTAGACAATTATCAAATGACATCTAATCCCTATGGTGGAACTGTTGGGTTAAGCCCAATACGTCTTTATAATCCCGATTATCGTTGGGAGACCAACAAGAAATTTGAAACTGCGTTGGAATTAGGTTTCTTTAGAGATCGATTAAACTTCTCTGTAGCTTATTATCAAAATAGATCAGGAAATCAACTGGTAGGAATTTCTCTACCTACTACAACAGGTTTTTCCTCTTTTTCAGGAAACTTGCCTGCTACAGTAGAAAATAAAGGATGGGAGTTTTCTTTGAGTTCAGAAAATATTCGTACCAAGAATTGGAAATGGATAACAGAATTTAATTTGACTTTTAATCAAAATAAACTTATCTCATTTCCTAATCTCGAAAGCTCTGCTTATGCCAATACTTATGTAATTGGTGAACCTACTAACATCATTAAACTATATCAGTTTACAGGAATAAATCCTATAACTCAACAGTATGAATTCTATGATTACAATGGTGATGGAAGAATAACAACATTAAATGATAGGTTATTTGTTGCAGACCTTAATCCATCTTTTTACGGAGGGCTTTCGAATCAAATCAAATACAAACAATTTAGTTTAGATGTTCTTTTTCAATTCGTCAAGCAAGAACGCCAATTGTATTTACCAACTGCTATAGCTGGTGCTATGATGAATCAGCTTGTAGATTACGGTATACCAATGCAACCTTACAGCACAAATAATTCTCAAATTACTGCAAACTATAATTTGATGAGAAATAGTAATCTCTCGATTGTTGATGCCTCTTATATCCGACTAAAAAATGTTTCGATCACCTACGACATTCCTTTGCCTGAGAGTCAATTAAAACCTCAGATATTTATTCAAGCACAAAACCTCTTTACCATAACACCCTACAAAGGAGGTGACCCAGAATTTAGATACAATCGTTTTCTACCACCACTTAAAACAATTGTAATGGGAATGAAATTGAATTTTTAAGAATAATAAAATTAAGTACAATGAGAAAAATATATTTAACTAGTTTAATTGTCTTCATCTTTTCATTATTTTTTAGATGCAATGATTTTTTAGATGTAGACGTACCCACAACTCAATACAACAGTAAGTTAGTTTTTGCAGACAAAAAGACAACCAATGCTACCCTTGTTAACTTATATGCAGATATAAGAGATAAAGGATTTTTAAGTGGACAAATGAGTGGTTTTGCAGTTTCTATGGGAATTTATACCGATGAGTTAGATTCTTATCGCGTAAATGATGTAGAAACGCAGAATCTATATAATAATACCTTACAAGTCAATAGTTCTATAGTCTTACAACTTTGGTCGCAAACCTATTATCAAATTTACATGGCAAATGCCATTATAGAAGGATGCGAGAAAAGTACTGGTTTAACTCAGCAAGAGAAAAAGGAATTTATTGGAGAAGCCCTTTTTGTAAGAGCATTACTACATTTTTATTTATTAAATACTTTTGGAGATGTTCCGTATATAAAAACAACAGATTATGAGATAAACAAGAATGTTTCTCGTTTAGAAGAGTCTATTGTTTATGAAAATATCATTGAAGATTTAGAAGAATCAATTTCTAAACTACCTATCCAAATTAACTCTCAACGAAATCGTCCTAATCAGTTAAGCGCACAAGCATTATTAGCTCGTGTGGAACTATATAGAGGAAACTGGCAATTGGCAGAACAATTGGCTTCTTTGTTAATTAATAATTCTTCACTTCAATGGCAATTAGATATTAATCAAGAATTTTTAAAAGAGAATAAATCAATTATTTGGCAATTATCTCCAAGACAATCGGGCAATGCTACTTATGAGGGAGCGACATATTATTTTGCTTCTGGACCACCAGTATCAATAGCTTTAAGAAATGAATTAACTCAATTTGAAGCAAATGATTTACGTAGTCAAAGTTGGATTAGAACAGTTTCAAATCAGACTAATACTTGGAAACATACCTATAAATACAAACAAAGAGGTAATGCATCAGCAACTACTGAAAACTCTGTTGTATTTCGATTAGCTGAACAGTTTTTAATTCGTGCTGAAGCTCGTTTAAAACAAGGGAATATTGAGGGTGCAGTAGAAGACATTAATAAAATTAGAACAAGAGCAGGATTACCTTTACTCAATTCTTCATTATTGACAAACGAAATGATTTTAGATGCGATTGTAAGGGAAAGAAAACACGAATTATTTTGTGAATTTGGACATCGTTTTTTTGATTTAAAAAGATTGAATTTAATTGATCAGGTTTTATCATCAACAAAACCGAATTGGAAAAATTACCATCAACAATGGCCAATTCCAGAACAAGAATTGTTAAAGAATTCAAATTTTACTCAAAATAGCGGTTACCAATGAAATGTATTATAATCAAATTAGCCCTTATTCTTATTCAGTTATTTTCTCTTTTTAAGTTTCAACCATTATACGCTCAACCTAAACCAACCATAACCGAATTAGAGTATGACAAATGGGGAACATTAGCAGGAAATAAATTATCTGAAAAAGGAAACTGGTCAAGTTTCTATGTAACCTACCCCTCTGTAGACAGTTTATTTCTTGTAAATAATCAAACAAAAAAACAGCTAACAATAAAAGGAATAAGGGAAGGATTCTTCATGAAAGAACATACTTTTTTATGGTTAAAAAATCAGGAACTTTCACTTCTTAATTTAAAAACCAATGACATAACTATAATTCCATTTGTCAATAAAATCTATTTATCTCAAAAATATAACAAGCTAATTACAGTCGAGAAAGAGAAAGCAGATCAGCAAATTGTCATAAGAAATCAGTTTGGAAAAGTTGAAAGACAAATTAAGCAAATTAGAAATTTTAGCTTAGATGAAAAGGTTAATCGAATGGTTTATGAAAGAACTATTGATTCTACCACTTACTTAGAATATCTTGAATTAGCTCATCCTTTATCTTCTTATTTAATTGATCAACAAAAATCAGTCACCTACCAAAACTTCTCATGGAATAATAAAGGGATTGCCATGATAAAAAAAGATGAAAACTCATCTAGATCAACTGTTTGTTATTTTGATGAAAAACAAAGAAAAAGTGATTGTATGAAAATAGATTTATTTGAAGATGAAATAGATTTAACACCAAGATCACTACATCTTTCTAAAGATTCTAAGCTAGTTTATTTTAATGCAAAAAATAAATTAGTAAGTAAGTCAACTAATGATTCAGTAGAAATATGGTATGGTTCAGATCAGCTGATTTATCCCATTAGAAAAGCAAAAGATGAAAGAGGATACGAGTTATATACATGGGTTTGGAATAGAGAAGAAAATATAGTTAGTCAACTAACAGATACCCTACTAACTTCAGTTCATTATTTAGCCAATGCAAAAAAGGTTTTACTCTATAATAAATATGAGAAAACCACAGATGATAAACTAATTAATAATCATGATCTTTACCTTTATGATGCTATTACAAAGAGTAAAAAACGAATTATTAAGTCATTTAACCGCAATGCATCCCTTATAAAAAATATAGCACAAACAGATAACTTCATTTATTATGCAGATAATAATTGGTGGATGTATGATACAGGATCTGAAAAAAATATCAATTTAACATCACTAATAGATACTCAATGGGACAATCAAGAAGTTGATGAAGCTTATCAGAAAGAAGCATGGGGCGTTGCAGGTGTAAGTATGGATAAAGAAGAGATTTTTATTTACGATACTTACGATATTTGGAAAATAAATTGGAGAACTTTAGCATTTAATAGAATAACAAAAGGAAGAGAATCTCAACGAATTTTTCGATTTGATTTTTCGGATGAGAAACGAAAAGAAGTAAGTTATTCAAATAATTTGCGAGAGCTAGACATTAGGCAAGATGCAAGGTTAATCATCGATAATTTAGAAGCAAGAACTAAATCCTATGGAATTCTAAAGCCAAATCTTAAAATCAATGTATTTCTAGAAAGTGAAGATTTTTTATATTCAAATCTAAAACAGGCTTCTCTTTCTAAAGCATTTATTTTTATGAAAGAAGCTTATAATTTACCAGCTGAAGTATGGTATCAAAAAGCAACTGAATCAGCACCTGTAAAAATTTATTCAAGTAATTTACAGCATTATAATTACAGTTGGGGAAAATCTGAATTAATCAACTATACCACTCAAAATAGTCAAAATTTAAAAGCAGCATTATTTTATCCACCTCATTATAAAAAGGATAGTATTTATCCAGTTATTATTCGTGTGTATGAAAATCTCTCTCATGAAGTAAAAAAATATCATCCTCCATCATGGTCGAATACAATTGGTTTTAATGTTTCGAATCTTACCCAACAAGGTTATATTGTTGTTTTGCCTGATGTAAACTATAAGGAAGGTTTTGCAGGAGAATCAATTACAAATTCAGTGGTTGCAGTTTTGAATAAATTGATAAAAAATGGGGTAACAGAAAAAGGAAAAATAGGACTAATTGGACAATCATTTGGTGGATATGAAACAAACTATATACTTACTCAAACTGATTTATTTAGCGCAGCTGTTACAGGTGCTGGATTTTTTGATTTGATAAAAGGATATTTTACAATGAGTGATACTTTTGAGAAAATGGAAAGTTGGCGTTATGAAAATCATCAGTTCAGAATTAGAAAAACATTTTACCAATCGCCTGATTTATATATCAAGAATTCACCTTTGTTTTATGCCGATAAAATAACAACTCCTTTACTAAGTTGGACAGGTTTAAAAGATCCAATTGTTTCTCCTGAGCAAACAATGACTATTTATACTGCATTAAGAAAACTAAATAAAAATATTATTATGCTACGTTATCCAAATGCAGGACACTTTCTACTAAATAGAAATGACCAAAAAGATTTAACAAAAAGAGTACATGAATGGTTTGCATACTATTTGAAAAATAAGCGTAATAGCAAGTGGATTAAATAGTTTTAAAAATAAGTTTATTGAAAAAAAGTAAGAGGTTCCCTAAAATGGAACCTCTATTTTTATTAATTGGTTTTATACAATTCTATGACACACTGACCAAGTCCATTTTTTTGCCAAACTTGCTCAGGAGTTGCTTCCTCCGTCATACAAAGTTGATCAGTTACTTGAGTTGTACAATCGACACTAATCGGTTCACAGTCTGTAGACGAACTGTGTCGAATGAATCCATCAATTAAAGCAGCATCTTGATTAGATTGACTACTTGTTGTTTGCTGTGTAGCAAACGCTCCTATTCCAGCCAATAAAAATGCAGCAATAGGCAAAACTGTTTGAAGTTTTAAATTTTTCATTTTTGTAATTTTTTAAGTTAACCTACTATATTTTACAGGTGTTCGGTTTTACTCCTGCTATCGGCCGATAGATTATTTTATTTACTGAGTATTTAATTCATAAATTACCAGTTGATAACCAATTATGGCATATAATTTATTTTCAATCACCATTAATTCATTCGCTTTCTGTCCTTTTATGTTATAGAGATAAAAACTGCCTTTATAAACTTGTTTTTCATAATCATAAATATCAATTGCAGAAGCTTGTTTCCAAACCTGCTTGTCTTCAAACTGACCTTTTTTAGTTGAGTTTATATATAACAATCCATTGTCCACTGTAGCTAAACGATTTACAGTACTATTAGGATTTAATAGCTTTTGTTTGTTATTAGTGGATACAACTTTTAATGGAGTAGTACGAGTTGTATCAATAGTTTTAGATGATGTATCCATTTTTAGATTATCATCTGTTACAAAATATTGATTCTTATAATAGTAGACATATAGAAACTTATTTTTCTGTAAATCATAAAGTGGTATTCCATCTGTATCAAAAATACCATTGGTTTGATCATCAAGTAATGAATCGTTATGAGTTTCTTTAGTAAGACCATTCAAATCAAATTGAGCAATTACATTTCGTTTTTGTGTAAAATCTTGTTTTCTTACAAATAATTTATTGTTTGAAGAGCCTACAGCTTTAGAGAAATAAAGAGTTGGATCAGTGGAAAATACTGTTGCCTCCCAATTAGCTATATTCCCTTTAAAAATAACAGGAACTGTACCGTCAACTAGATAAAAATTTGGATTGGAAATAAAAACTTTGACAGAACGAAAAGGAAAGTCATCACGATCAATTTTAATTCTAATATCCCTCGATTGGTAATTATCTAAATCAATTTCTGCTAAAGAAAGAGGCGCTAATCGATCTGCTAAATATAATTTATTGTTTGTGGAACCTATGAAATATTGTGTACTATTTTTGAGTGTATAGGTCTTTTTACGAATAACTAAATCTTTTAAATATTTACGAATAAAAGGATTTTGCTCAGTAATTTTTGCTTCTGACTTTATAAATAACATGATGACGCTACCAGTGCTAAAAATACTAATTACAATAAACAATATAATGGAAGTAATTACTTTATTTTTAAATGCATTTTGATCAAATAAGATTGCTATTACAGCTAATACTATAAAAAATAAATTAAAAATAAGATGTTCTGTCCAACCTAATTTTTCAAGAATACCACCACAAGAACAAGGGATAAAGTCACTATAATTTAAAATAATATAGATATAAACTGTAAATGCTAACATTAGTCCATAAGAAGCAAATAATCCTATTTGCTGAGTTCTTTTTTGACAAAGTAAAAAGGCAATGATGAGTTCTGTTATAATGACAGCGTAAGATACAAATCCTGCATATGCGCTTAATAAAGGAGATTGAGCCAATTGAATTTGGAAATTTTCAAAATCAATTAATTTGCTAAATGCTGCATAAACAAATAATACGATAAAAAGGTAGCAGATGAGTATTCTTAAAGTTGGAATTAGTTTTCTCATCTTTCATATTTAAACGTTATTTTTATATTTATTAATCAATTGGTAATGAGTACCATTTTTTTTATATAAGGATCTTTATCTTTCGGTGGATCAGTTTCATTCTCTTTTTCATTTTTTATTGATTCGAAATAACGTATACTATCTATTTCTATGAGAGAATCTTTTTGTTGTAAAATTGGTGAATTGATGGAGTTAAATTCCTCATCTTCTTGATTATTTATACATTGATAAAATAAGAAACTAACAGTACTAAGTAATAAAAGGTTTTTCGTGTTCATCGTTAATATTTTTAGATTATTCATTTTAGTAAAGTAAAATTAGGATTCATCACTACTTCAAAAGTTATATCATAAATTCAAAAATGTAAATGAAATGACGATTTTATAAATACGTTGATCAATTATCTATAAAACACTTTATTACAGGTGTTTACGATTTGTTAAATTTTAGTGATTTTTCAGAATTTCACTATTTTGAGTAATATTTGAGCGTATCAGATTTATAAATTCACTTTTTGATTTATGAAAAAATAGGATAAAATCGATTTAGAATTATTGTAATTAAATAATAATAAGTAACTTACCTATGATTCTACTGCTGTTTTCATTAAAAATTCAAGAATTTGAAAACATGTCTACATTTAACATTCAGATTTTTATTGCTTTGTTTAAACCCTAAAGAAGTTTATTCCATTGACAATTTAAGTGCTCAGACAAATGATTATTTGGTTCAAAAAATTGATTCTTTTCAATTCGATAAAAATAATCCTAAAGTTTGGAGGTATATTAATGCATACATATTAAAAGCAAAAATTCGAAAAGACAACGAAACTTTATTTTACGCATACAAGGAAGGAATCTATTTTTCAAATGACTATCATACTAAAGTAAAATACGCCGATAGTACGATTGTTATTGCTCAAAAAACTCGAGTAAATGATTTACTCATTCAAAGTTATTTATCGAAAGGAATGGTTCATTATCAATACAAGAAATTTCAACCTGCATTACAAAACTACTTATTAGCTGAGAAAAAGTTAAATAGTAAATCATCTAAATATTTATATCACAAAGTAATATTTAATCTTGCCTTAATTAAATTTCATTTGAAACAACTTAATGAGGCATATATCTTATTTCAGCGATGCTCCAGCTATTTTGAAAAAAACGCGTCAGATACTAATCATCAAACATATTATTTAAATACGCTTTATTACATAACAAGTATTCTCCAATCTCAACAGAAATTTGATCTCGCAAGGCAACTTAGTCATGATGGGATCAAATTAAGTAAGCAAATGCAAGATTCTCATTTTATTCATTACTTTTCTTACCTTAGTGCAATCGATAAATATTTTGAAAAAGATTACAAGAATACCATTTCAATCTTAACAAAAGAAATCCATTATTTAGAAAAACAACAGGATTTTAATACGCTCAGTAAAGTCTATTTTTATATTGGAAAATCATTTGAAAAATTAAACGATTATGAGAAATTAATTGAATATTTTCAAAAAGTTGACAAAATATTCAATCAAAACGAATTTCTAGATATTGAAATGCGACCAGTCTATGAAAGCTTAATTAACTATTCTGAAAAAAAATCTCACTATGAGGATGAACTCTACTACATTAATCAACTACTCAAATTAGATCAGCTTACACATCAAAACTTTGAAAAATTATCTCCCGTTATTTTGAAAGAATATGATGTGAAAGAATTATTGAAATTGAAAAAAGAAGTAGAATTCAAACTTTACTTCTATCCAATTTTAGTGTTTAGTGTTATTTTAATAAGTTTTATTGGTCTATTCTATATTTATACTCATTTTTTCAAAAACAAATCAGTTCATAAAAACAAATCAATCAATCTAAAAACCACAGATATTCCAACCGAAATAGTTCTAGAGATATTAATTCAATTAGATCAATTTGAGGCGAAAGAATTATATCTGCAATCAACTTTAACACTTACACAATTAGCCAAATCTTTCAAAACAAATACGACTTATTTATCGCGTATCATTAATACACAAAAGGGAACAAATTTTTCAAATTATATCAACCAACTCAGAATAAATTATATTATGAACCTACTTGAAAATAGTGAAAAATACCACAAACATTCTATAAGAGATTTATCAGAATTAGGTGGTTTTTCATCTGCACGACACTTTTCAGATGCTTTTTTTCAAGTAACATCACTACGACCGAATGATTTTATTAAACAATTAAAACATCGTATAAAATTGAATGAATTAAATAATAACAATTCTTAGTACAAAAGACTTTCTACTTCTTATTCTCAATAATAAATAGACTTTCCATTTTCTCATTCAAAGCAATAAAAGCATTAAACTTTTTTCCTGACCTACTTTGCATTCCTTTAATAAGCGAAGTTTTTCCTATATTAATTAAATTTTCAATCTCCTTAATAGAAATTAAAACTCCACAAAATGTTCTAAATAGCATCCAATTACAAGACGTAGTTGAACATCTAATTTTCTTTTCATTAATAATTAAGTGCTTATTGTTACATTTTGGACAATTTAGTTTTGGATAGTTTACAGGTAAGATAGGATTTGCTTTAGCTTTACTTTTTAAATGCTCATAAAATTTTAATCCCTTTTTTGTAGGAAGTAAGAATTTATTCTTTCTTACAATATATTTTTTAGTCAATAGCTTCTTAATTCCTTTTTCTGAAACTTCCATTGCTATTAATAAATCTACTTCTGTATACAATTTTGGAGGCTTAGTTCTCTTTTTTAAGAGTACAAATTCCTTTACTTTTAATTCATCATCATTTTTAAAAGACGGTAAATCTTGTTTTATTTCAGTTTCTTCTGAAAAATTTCCTTGAATAGCTCGCCAACCAGCTTCTATAATTTTACAACTTTTAGAAGAAAATTTATGTTGTAATATTTCCAATTCAATTGTTGTCATTTCTTTGATACATGGTTTAGAAATTGATTCTAAAAACCTAAAAGCAATCATCTGGTAGATAATTGTTTCTTTGATTGATAAAGCTGAAGGAATTCTTTTTGTAATAAGTAACCCATGGTGCTCAATTAATTTTAGATTATTTACAATTTTCTTATTAAAGAATCTCCTTTTTAAATTACTTACAGCTTTTTTATACTTCTCTCTTTCTTGAAGGATTCGAACAAGATTTGGAATCTCATTCCATAAATCTTCTGAAATAAATTTGTTTTCAGTTCTAGGAAATGTAATAAACTTCTTTTCATAAAGACTTTGTGCAATGCTTAAAGTTTCTTCTGGGGTGAAATTAAACTCTTCATTAGCCTTTTTCTGTAAATCAATCAAATTAAAAAGTAGAGGAGATTCTTCTACTACTTTTTTGATTTCTACAGCTAATACTTCAGTTTTTCCTATTCGCTCAACTAACTTTAAAATATTCTTTATTTCTTTTTCTGTATCACACTTAAATTTAGATACACTTTTAAATTCTATAAATGCTTTAATATGTAAGAGCTCTAATTGAAAATACGTTTCTTCTTTAAAGTTAATATGTTCTAAATAACGTTCACAGATAAGTTTTAATTCAGGAATTCGTTCAGCTTTCATGATAATTAGTTTATAATTACATTTTATGACGTTTCGATTTTACTGATTTTGAAACTTTTTCAACTGCTTTTTTATCTTCTTTGTTCTTTGGTGATTGTTGTTTTGGTTTCAATTCCTTTTGAAGATGTTTTGTAGATTCATTCGTCTTTCCTTTAGAATTTACAGCTACTTGTGTTTTATGTGCATCACTTGGTTGTGCAGTTTCTTTTAATTGGTTTGGAAATGAAAATTTAGTTTTTCCAGATTCTTTGTTGAATGTAATGTAACCTTGATAAGGTTGTCCTTTTTTATCTACTAATCCATCAATATAAACTGTTTTACCGTCTTTAAAATCATTGTACTGTTCTTTCGAAAGTTCTTTGTTTCTAAATATTTTTGGCGCTTCAAAAGCTTCTTTTTGACTTTGTTTAGAATCTAAATTTTTATCAAATAAAAATTCTACATAGCGTTTATCTGCATTATACTGAACATAAGAAGAAAACTCTTTTCCTTTAGTTGAAGTCATTCCTTCAATCTTTAGTGGCTTTCCTTCTTTCAAGGTTTGTTTCTGCTTTTCATTTAACTTAACTCCTTTAATTTCATCAGGAATCTTTATGTATTCTGTTTTTAATGCAATCAGCTCATTTGTTAAGCGATCAATACTAATAATTGATGGAATTGTTTCTCCTGTTTTGGAATTAATTAAATTTACAACTCTACCCATATTTCTAGTATCCAAAAGATTCTTTTTATCTTCATCTGTGAATCGATGTCCAAAGAACTCGTAATTTAAATTAGGTTCTTTTCGAATACCATGTAAAGCAGGTACAATTTTACTATCATCAGTTTGTTGTAGTGAAAGTCGAACATCTGTTCGAAGTATTGCTGATCCAAAATTTATACTAACTGGAATAAGTTGATTTGTTTTATAACCTTTTAATAATGGATCAAGTTGATTTAATTTCTCTAATCGTTCTTTACTTAATCCTAAATTGTTCATTGTTTCCCAATCAATTTGCTCTGAATCGAAACGGTATTCAGTTTTTTCTGTTTCCATATTATCTTTGTTTTTTAAATTACTATGCTCAAGTGAATCTGGTTTTATTTCATACTCATCGATATTTTTTTCACTTTCAGTAGAAGGTGATTTATAGTGATTTTGAATCTCTTTTGCTTTTTCTATCGCAATAGGAGCTGGTACTTTGAAGAAAGAAAAATTGGAAGGATTCTTAAGTTGATTATAGAAATTTGAAAAAAAATTGGATAGAAAATCACCATGTTTATCTATTCGCATAAACTGGTTTTGATTTTTCTTTGTAGGTGAAACAGTTTCCATTTGACCATTTTGATGAAGACTCTTCACTGCCTCAATCTTCATTCTTTCTTTATCCAATACCAGTAAAATATCTGATAATTGTGCTAAATTATCTAGTTGATTATCACTCATTTTTATTATTTTTTAATGTTCATCGAAAATAATAGAATCATTCATGAGGTATTTTTTTTGGCTTTACTAGGCACATTCTGTCATTTTTTGTCTCTCCGATTAGAAGCTGAAGAATTAAAACTGTTTCGAATAAATTCATGAACATCGGATAGTTTGTAATATAATTTACCACTAATGGTATAGTAAGGAAGTCTTCCTTCTGATCGGTATCGTTGTAAAGAGCGGTTACTAATTTTCAACATTTGAAGGATATCTTGATTATCCAGTAATTCTTCTCCATCGATAGTGGTTTTACTTTTCTGAAAATCATTTATATTTTCACCAAGTAGATCAAGCCTTGTCATAAGACGCTCCATCCAAGCTAAAAATTCCATTCGATCAATATTCATATTAATTATTTTGAGTTAATAAATCTTAATACAAAATTGAATGATTAAAAATGTCTAATAAGCCAAGTTATGCCAATTGGCAAGAGAGTTTATTTTAGATATAAAAGAGAGTGAAATGCTGATTGATAGTAGAAAAAATGCTTTTTTTGAATAATTAATTTTCAATAAAACGTTTTACCAATTGGCATAGATAATACTTAAGTATTTTTTAGAAAAATATGTTTTATAAATCCTTATCCATATATTCTTCTAACGAGATTTTTAGATAGTCTAAGAACATGGTTCGTGAGCCACTTCTGGATTTCATGCGATGAAAAGAATGATGAAGATCTCCAATAGGAACTTTAAATACTATTTGAAAAACTAAACTAATTTTTCGAATACCTATTTTACCATGTGAAATTACACCTGAAGCATACAGTGCATAAATTAATTCAATAAGAGCATTTTTACTATCTGTCCACGATATATCTTTTTTGTTGTTTTCAGAACTTAAAAGTAAGCCATCTACTTCTTCATCGGGATTTATCTTACTTAATAGATAAGAATATAATAATTCATTGGCTAAGATTCGAGCAATTTTGTAATCATAAAAAGTAGAAAATTCAGGATCAATTTCAAACACTATACTATTGAGTCCATCATGATAATTGATATTACCTCGTCTAAAGTAAGTGCTATCTCTATCTTCTCGTCCAGAACGATAGTACCTATAAAAATCTGAATTACATATATGCTCTATAAAATCTCTTTTCAAATTAGCCAATTGTCTTGAAAAATATTTATTGTGCATTTTTCCATCATGAAAAGGACAGGTTGTTTCGATTCGGTATACTTTATTGTAATAAATTAATTTACCAAGAATACTGGGTTTAATTTTCTTGAAAAAATAAATTTCTTCCTCATGGCTTGCAAAACCTTTTTTTGCTGACAAACTTCTTAATTCATGTAATAAATTTTGTAAAAATGTAATCATTCGATAGGAATTGTCAATTGTATTTCCTGCTAATAACTCTACATTTTTCTCTTCAACTTGTATTTCATCCAATACATTGAAGTAAAAACTTTTCTCCATATAAATTCTTTTTCGTGTTAATTAATCTAAACAACTTAAATGGTTTTACTGTTATACTTATATTGTTTAAATTGTTTTTTTTATCTATTTTATAGGAGATATAAACAGTAAATTGTGGAAAAGTTATAGTTTAAAACAAAGATCTTCACGAATTGTTTATATCAATTATATCTTCTCATCGGAAAATGAACGAAAAGAAGTACCAAATAATTTGGTTTTTAATCTATTCATTATTAGATGAAAAATATTTGTACTCAAATTAAAATTTATAGCATGGATAGAATAACAAAAAGCGATCTTGAAGTACTGAGAAGACAAATTGTATCAGATATTAATCATCTGTTAAACAAAAAAATTAAAGATTTCTAATAAAAATAAAGAATTCGAATGGTTAAGAAGTAAGGTTGTCAGGGAATATTTAAATATTTCTGCTGCTACTTTACAAAATCTTAGAATCTCTGGAAAAATTAGATCTAGAAAAATAATGGGTTCTTATTATTATAATAAACTTGACCTTGAAAATTTATTATAATATAAAAAATAATGATAATAATCTGGAAAAATGGATTTATACTTAACATTAGAGCTTTTCAAAAAGAAGTTCAGCCCATAACTTTGTTCTAACATAATTCAACATTTTTAAGGTTATAAATGTCAAACTAAAAGTACTTTAAATCAAGGTGTTAAAATATATCACATGTTGATTTTCAAATTGTTATAATTCTATTCGTGACAATTTTTACTTATTTTAAAACTTGCCACCAACTTGCCATAAAACTTTTGAGAATTTAGGAAGATTTTCAAAATCTTCCTAAATAAAAAAATCCTGAAAAATATTAATTTTGTAGGATTTATCTAATTTTTAATGCTTTTTAAAAATTCTATTAAATGCATCTTGCAGAGGGTGAGGTTCTCGATCTATTCTCTTAGTAATATAACACAGCTCTTTTGATTTTAATCTTATCAATGAAGAATTAACAATTAAAATACCACAAATTTCAGCTAATCTCATCGTTAAATGTTCATTTTCGGGCATCTCTGGATAATTATAATTTTGAGGTTTTAATATATATGGCACTACCTAAAAGTCAAATCGAATTCAAATCTGAAACTTTATTTCCTTTTTATAATTTATCATTTTATAGGTTATTCCTTCTTTTCGACGTAATTTTATAATTGAAATAATAGAAACAAAAATGAAAAAAATAGATATTACAACTTTGGATCAATTAGACCAAATTGATCAAGCATCTTTTAATCAACCAAAAATTATTTATAAACACAGTACAACTTGTGGACTATGTGATATTATTTGGGATATTGTAAAAGAAAGCGATTTCGAATTGAATTATTTAGATTTATTAACGTATAGACCTCTCTCTAATGAGGTTGAACGCCGTTACAATGTTCTACACGAATCACCACAAATCCTTATTATAAAAGATGGAAAATGTGTGTACAATGCATCACATCGTAAAATAAAAAATGAAGAAATTCAGAAACAATTAGATCAATTGGTTAATCTATAATAAATTAAAGTTATCTTCTTTTGAATCTGAGCCTAATTATTTACAAAATTTTCAACGTCGATTGAAGAAACTAAGAAATAATTAATTTCAAATATAAATGTCCGTTATTCTACATATATTATATGTTTTTGTATGGAATAACGGACGTTTTAAGTTGTATAATCTGTTCGTATTGGTGAAGAATTTTATTATATCAAATATCCAATATCACCTTCTGTAACAATGTTTGTGCATCCGTATAGAATGGTACATCTGTTTTAGTGAAAATAGTTTGAGGCAAAGTACCAAATTCGGACATGTTTAGCATTGGAACTAAAATGATTTTAGCACCATTTTCTGACAAATTTGACACACGATCTGCAAAATTATTGGCTCTTTCAATTGCTCCACCAATTGAAATATTACCTAAAACAGCTAATCCGCCTTTTAAGTTTTTCTTATATAATGCTGAAATAATTGCCACATAAACGGCAGCTCCAATTCCATCTGTTACATTAGAACCCAAAATAGTCGAAACTTGTAAGTTAATATCAAAATTGCTTAAAGAATGACGTTCATTCAAAATTGATTTTTCGTTCGCTTTTAGGTAATTGTAAGTATTTTTGATATTCTCTTTTACGGCTTGGTTCGATGTACCTGTAATGTTTAATTTACCATTACCTGCGATTGCAACTACTTCTATTTTCACAACAGCGTTGGTTTCGCCATCGTTGGTAGCGGTATAACATGTACCTGGAGCTAATGGATTTGCTTCGATTAAAGACGATCCTTTTTCCTCTGGCAAACCAACAAAAACTTCTTCTTGTGTCTCTTTGTCAATGTATGAGAAATTGGTGTCCCAGAATTCCATACCCCCAATACGTTTTAATTGTTCTTTTACACGGCGACGCATTTCCATTGCAATCGTTAAGTATTTACGGATATCCTCTTTCGTATATTCTCCGTGTGGGTGTAATAGTTTTACAAATCCTGAAACAATACGACGCACTGATTTAGCATCACGTTGCTTTAAATGGTTCCCTAAGGCAAAATATTGATCTAATGCATCTGTGAATGTTATTTTACGCTGTGATTTTAGTAATTCTGAAAAGAAATCTGTACTAAACCCATAGTGCTTCGTAAAGTTTGATGGACTAAATTTTACAATTTCCCAACCAGGTAAAAATAAGTTGATACGATCTAAGAAGGCTGTATCTTCATTAACTTCATCTGATAACGGACTGAATAAATGAGAAGTCTGTAAAACCGTTTCTACAGGCTGATTGATATTTCCGTTTAATATGATCGAAGCTGAACCTGAAATCTCTCCATTCTTCGCACGAGAGAATGATCCCGATTCCATATAATCTTTCATTAATGGAATAGCATCTTTATCTTTAAAAAGCTTATCAGTACTTTCGTCAAAACAAATCGCATCCCAAAGTCCTACAGCTCCTACACGTCCTGAAGCATTGTTCACAAATAATTGCGCAACCGTACCTTGACCACCCGATATTAATATCGCATAAGGTGTTATTTCTTTATAGATGTATGATTTCCCAGATGAACGAGGCCCTAATTCTACGATGTTAAAATTCTTTTCCACCAGTGGAATTAAACGACACAATAATAAATCTTGCATACGCTCGTCCATTCCTTCGCTTTCTGGCTCATATCCCGCACTTCGCAATAATAATTTTTTCCAGTCTGCAGTTTCGAAATTCTTACGTTTATCAACGATCGATGAATTGTCAAAAGACGATAATTGTATGGGTGTAATTTTACTTACTACGAAAGGAAAAACTTTTGATCCAATAGTAATTAATGGATCATATTCTACATCGATAATTGCCCAAATACCTCCTAACAAAATCTTTTCGTGGTATTTTACCAAATCACTACTGATATTGGCATTTTTGATGTTTGAATTTACTAAAGTTGCCCAATAGGTATCTTTCGTCGCATCTAATTCTACCGAAATTTTATCGATGATTTTATAACGTCCTTTCTCTCTGATTTTTGATTGGATTAATGAACTCTCTTCAGGATTTACATAGTGATCGCGTAAAATGGTACGTACATTTTCTAAGCCTTCTTTTATTTTCTCTTCATCATCTGTACTGCAACTATTCGCTAATAAGTATTCTAAAACAAAGGCGGGCACATTGGCTCCCCCTTTAACAATACCTACTAAATCTTTTTTCACCACATAACCTCTAAAGTTATCTATGGCTTGTGTATCTAAATTATCTAATTGAATCATTGTTATATCTTTAGAAATTAAAATAATCCTCCCATATCTCGGGCAGATGATTTGTTCACGACCACTTGGTCTATTTTTTCTTTTGTAGTCGCATCTTCTACCAATACCACAATCTGTTGATGTCCTTCAAAGCTAAATTCTTTATCCCATTGTTGGTCTTTCTGAATCGTGATGGCTTCTACCGATTGCATTGGAATATTGTTTTGGTATAAGGTAATATTTACGGTACGCTGTCCATCAAATAGCGAATCTCCACTTGCTTGGGTTTCTAATTTGATTTTAAAATATTCACCTGATACGTCTGCTAATTGGTTTTTATTTGAAATAAATACCTGTAATGCAGGTTGTGCATTCCCTTTACGCTTGAACATAAAATTTGGAATGATGACCTCTTGCGGTGCAAAACCTCCGTGCGCAAAACCATAAACTCCTGGTGTACGGAACGGACTATCGGATTGTGCTACATTGATGTACTGGTATTGCTCATAAGTTTTTGGAATGCTCCATAAGATATCCGTCTGTTGTTTTTCTACCGAGCGAATGTAACGTTCACTTTTACTGTGATTTCCTTCAATAGATACTTCTAACTTATCGGAATCTGATAATAAACCTGTTAATACAAATCCGTGATCGGTTACTAAATGTACTTCTTCATAACCCGCACGTAAAAGTTCTTCAATTTTTTTGATTAAAACTTTTTCGAATTCTGCGAATAATTTAATGGCATCCAACTGCAATTTTTCACCTGCGCTGTCAATATCCTTGTAGGTTAAAACTAAAATAGGATCTTGTGTTGTTGCATTGGTATCCACTAATTTCTTGAATGCGATTTCTTTCCCTGTACGTTTAAGCAATTCCTTTTCACGGTCGCTTTGTTTGGCTAAGACCTGCTGATCTCCCACATATAAAGCCGACATATTATGCTCGGTTTCTGATGGTAAATCGGCTAACATCACTTGTTTTTGTACTTCGTAGGTTTTATCAATGGCATTGGCAACCGCTTCTGCAATTTCCCAACGTACGCCATCGCCTACAATTACCGCCAATTTCTTCGTTGAATTTTTAATCAAATCAACCAAATATCCTTGTTGATTGCTTTGGTAATCGTCTTTGTAGGCGAACCATTTATCAATCAATTCTTGGTTGATACTTTGGTAGTATTCTTGTATCGGTTTTAAGATACTTTCTTCGTTTAAAAACTCTTGATACAAGTTGCGTATCGCACGATCCAAAGCTTGATATTCGGTGGTGTAATATGCTACGACCTCTTTTAAACTGAATAGCTTCGTAATTTTTGAAGGATCAAAACTTAAAACAATACTGATATCTTTCCACCACGTTGGTACTAACGGATTACGATGGTTTCCTATTCTTTTCTTAATGGTACTGTGGTATTTTGTTTTAAATGCCACATTATGCAAATTCGCCACCACATCTACCAATTGTCTGCGGTCTATTTCCTCAAAACAATGGTTACTTTCTACTTCCCAATGGTTGATACCCTGTGGTATCGTAAAATGCTTTACGTATTGTTTCAATACAGCTATGTATTGGTTACTGTCTAACCAGTTGGTGTACCATACTCTATCTTCTGTAGCTTTGTTCTGTACGATGTTGTGCAACATTTGCTCGACCACTTCTTGTACGAGTACCTTCAATGGTTTATCTGAAACGGGTTGTGCAACAAAGGCAAACAATTTATGACGAACGTACTGAATTACTTCCTCTGCTTGTTGTTGTTCCCAAACTTCTGGATTTGAGATTAACGGTAAAATTTCGTGCTCTAAATTCACGACATCTGCTAAACCTTGTAAGACCGATTTCCACCATTTGATGTCTTTCCCCATACTTGCTTTAGCAGCAGTTAACAGCTCTTCTTTGCTTAACTGTATTTGTAAGCCTGTTTCGGCAAATAACTTTTGACGCAACCATTCTTCGGCATTGGTATAATCTAACAAGCCGTGGGTTTCGGTGTAATCAAATAAAAAACTTAATTGCGGTTTCGGTCTTTGGGAATAGACAATTGTAGGTTCTTTCGGGGCCTGTTCTATGGCAACCCGAATAAACAATTCTTCTTTTACACGTTGCCACTCTTCTTTTAAGGTGGCATCTACTGTAATTACTTGCAAAACCTGTTGCTCCCACATTGGGAGCAATTGTTCTAATTGGCCGTCTGGATCTACTACCATGACCAAGTTTCTACGGCTCAACTTATTTTGTAGCTCTTGCTGTATCCATTGATCTACCATTACCAGTCTGCGTTTAGGTATTTTGTTAACTGAGGTGCTTTTAAAATATCGGCTTTTATCATTCCTTTTTTCTGTAAAGGCGCAATATTTTTAGCCACACCGCTGTCTAATATCGGGTTGTAATTTTCTGCGATTAACTCATCTAATTTTGCCTCATACGCCTCTAACTCGATGAATTGATTGGCAATAAGTTCTTTCTCCGCTTGTGCAGCTGCTGAATCTGCTTCGCGGATGTCTGATAAACGCAATTGCAACTGCTCTCTGCGTTTGGCTACATAAACGGCTTTTAATTTGAAGATGCTATCGCGGTTCCATTGGTAAATGGATGTGTACACTTCAAAAGCTTTGTATTTCCCCGAAGATAAGTGCCAAATAAATGGTGACTTTGGTTGGAACATAAAAAGATTTAAATGATTAGATAAATCTTCAAAGAAATGTTCTTCGATATATTTCTCTAAAGGCTTCCCTAAGAACTGATCTAATTCTGCTATTTGTGCTGCGGAGAATCCTTGCTCATGTAAGTGATTCACCAAACGATCGATTAAGCGAGTTTCTAACGCTTGTGCATACAATGGAATAATGCCATCATCATCCTGTGCTAATAAGGTACGGATATGATCGGTTACAAACTCTAAAGCAATTTCTTTGGCTTTACCCATTGGTAGAATATTGGCTTCTTTGAACCAATACCATACATTGATCGGGTTAACTTGATGACGAATACAGAATTCTTCTAAATCGTTATTTGATTGATATAAAGTTTTAAAGCCTTCTTTAATCTCTTTTACAACATCTTCTTCAAAGGTTTGCTCTTCTAAGTTTTTAATATACTCCACTACTTCAGGCAATGGATTCTTTAATCCTGCTAAAAAGGCTTGTTTCGCTTGATTTGTTATTGGTAAAGATCCAATAGAAACACCTACACTTTGGATTACCATTTGATAATCCGATTCAGTTAAATCATAAATTTGAAAAACTACATTATTAATGATTGTTTCATTAATTAATGTTTGGGCAACATAACTGTTTACATCAATTAATACCTGTAATATTTCTTTGTGAAATAACTCAAATTGGCCTTTTAACTTTGTTCCATTAAATAATGGATCAATTAATTCTGATTCAGCAAGTTTTTTAATATATGAAATATTAAATTCAACAAGCTGTGTAACTAAACTTTCTTGATTATTATTCGGACTAATAAATGGTATTCTCCATATATCTCCTTGATTGATATTGACTGTGGGATTCAAACAATTAGAAATATATGTAATTAATGACGAATTTAGAAAACCAATTATATAATTGGTATTACTAAACTTTTTAGGAAAAATTCCCGATCCTCCAGCGTCTGTAATATGATTTTGTGGCAGAGTCCTAAATGATGCACCTTTGCTACCAGCAGCTGTATATGTTATGCCTTCATTAAAATAAAATTTTTCATTTTGCGGTCGCGATCTTTGTTTTCCATTTTCGTCGACTAAGTTTTTTATTTCATAACCATTATCTTTCCAATTTATAACAGACCATAGGTTTCCATACCATTTCTTAAATGGTCCCCCTTTAGCATATGGAACCCATTTTAATTTATCTGTACTATAATCTTTTGAAATATTATTTATATTTACTTCCCACCAGTATCTTATAAATCTATTATTATCACCAGTTGTTAATCCTTTAACAATGAATAAAAATTCATCTAATGATTTGCCTCCAAACTTCTCTCTAAATTCATCGGAAATCCAATAAATAAACGGCCAAGAATCAATTATTTTTAGCTTTTCTTGGTCTAGGAAAATGTTGTGCTTATTTGGATTATTTGCAATACAGTCGTTTAATGCTTCTAAACAAAAATCTTTCTTATACTTTTCATTCGGTGTTCTAGTATATTGATTTAAAGAAATAAATAATGATTCTTCTTTAGTTTTTTTCCCTTTCTCTAAAACATAGAATGCAGGATCAACCATCACAGCACCAAATAAATTACTTAAACCATAATCTACAAAAACTGAAATATGTGTTTTCTCGATGATATATTTACGAACATTCTCAAATGTTTTAATGTACATAAAAGTTAAAGGATGAATCATAGCTACTTTTCCTACCTCGTTGGTTAATTCGCAACAACGTTTGATGAAGGTCGCGTATAGATTGGTATGAAACTTATACGGTTTTTTGTAGTGTTTTTCTACAAAGGTTTTTAATTCAGGACCAAAATCGGCTGAATCTGTATAGGGCGGATTGGCAACTGCTACATCGTATTTGTTGGTTAATACATCCAAATAAGTTACCGCATTGGCTGCTTGTACTTGGATAAAGTTTTGCACCCCTGTAGAGGCGTACTTGCTTACGGCTTTGTACAAATCGTTAATAAAAGATTTACGGAAAGACAAGTAGGTTTCGTTTTCAGCAGAAGTAAACAAGGTCACTTCTGATTTTTCGAAAGCCGATAAGTGTTGTTCTACAATTTCTTCAATACGGATCAATGCTCCAAACTTATGAGCTTGCATTAAATCGTCCCACAAACTGATCACGACTCTTTCTACCGCTTGTTCGGCAGTCGTTTTTTTCTCTTCTGAAGGGAAGAAAATATGTTTTACCTGCTCGTAAGGTGGTAAGATAAAATCGGAACTTACCAAATTGAAATGTTCAATTTTGATATTGCGCTTTTTACGTCTTGCTTTGATGTACAGTCCCAACTGTGCAATTTGAGCCGCACGGTTGTCTAAATCGACTCCGTATAAATTGTGTTCTAAAATAAATTTCGGGATGTCGCGTTCGTCGTAATCGGCACCAAAATTATCGATTTGGTCTTGGTACAAATCATAAAACACATCAAACGCATACAATAAGAAATTTCCCGATCCCATGGCAGGATCGATTAATTTGATTTCAGTTAATGGTTTAGACTCACGAACACGTTCAGTAGGTGCGTTGGCAATGGCGTATTTGTTTTTGATGTCCGAGTGCGGGTACATTTCCAAATACTGTTTTCCTAAACTGTTATCCACCAAAAACTTTACCACCCACTTTGGTGTGTACACCTGAGATTGTATGGATACTTTATCGTATTCTGTTTTGGCTTTAGAATCTTTGTGGGCTACTTTCTTGTAGTTGTTATAACTTTCGTACAACCAACCCAATACATCATCGGATTGCCAAATGGCATCATCCACATCTTTGTCTACTTCTACGGCATTAAAAGCGTCGATAATTTCCTTTAAGTCCATTGCAGAAGGCATCAGATGATAATAATCCGATAGACTATAAAGAGGTAAGTTTTCTGCTAAGTTTTCGAACTCGAAGCTGATGAAATCCACCAAACCTTCTTGTTCTTGTTTACGCTTGTCAGGAAACTGCTCTAAGTAAGCTGTGTGTGAAAACGAACGATTTCCATTTTCAGGACGTTGCGTGATCATTTCTGGAATTAAGGTATGCGCTTCTGATACTTTTAAAGCAGCAATACGGTTGAATAAAGTAAATGTTAATTCATCTACTAACTTTTCGTACGCTTTTTCTTTTGTTCCTGTTTCGTCTTTTAAAGATTGAAACACTTCTAACAAGCGTTCTTTTTCTTTTTGTTGTTCAGCCGAAAGGCTGATTTCTGTTTCTTCTATAGTGATGCCTAAACGATCCAATCTGTTGCTCACAGCAGATTGAACCTTTTGGCGTATATGATTAGTATGATCTGAAAGTTTCATTTAATTTATCGTGTTTTCTATGGTTCGGTTTTAGTCCTCAAATTCAATTTCATCGTCAGGTTGCGCATTCGCTACTTTCTGTAATTCTTTGGTTAACCACGCTTTGTAATCCACTACCGTCATTTTACTTGTAGGAATTTGCGTTTTAATTTTACGAATGACAGGCGTAGCTGGCTCTTGTACTTGCGTTGTTGGTGTGTCAGTACCATCCGTTGTTGGCGGTGTAACTGGCGCTGGCGCTGTACGAATAATGGATGCTTTTTGAATCTCTAAGTGCGTGTCGTTTTGGTTGATTAAAGCGGTAGCTGTCGCATATTCAGAAAACGAGAAGCCCGACTTTTTATTCACGATAGAAAAATCCAACTCTAAATCGCTTACAGCACGTTGTTGCGCAAAGGTTAACACCTTTTTCACCTCTGATAAAATACCCGCATTCAATTGATTCGGTAAAGCCTCGATATCCAATTTAATATCTTCCGCCTTAGTCTGTAGCTTTTTAAACTCAACAGCATACTGATCGATAAGCCCTTTGAATTTAGCGTGATACTTATCTTTAATCTCTTGCGCTAATTGTTGTAATTGTACAAAAGCTTTGGTAATATCTGTTTTTAACAAGGCCTCATATTCTTCCATTTTATCCGTTACCGAAGCATCTAAAGCATTGGCTTTTAATAAATCGGTTTTAACGTCTTGAATATAGATGGCCCAATCTTGTAATTTCTTCAAGTTCTTTTTAACGAATTTCTCCATTTTATCCACTTTCAGAATTACAGCTTCTAATTCTTCTTTCTGGGCAATAAAGTCATTCACTCTGCTGATGTAATTATCAGGTGTCACTTGACTTGTGAATGCATTGATGTAATCTTTATGTTCTTTGGCTTTCGGGAAATAGATGGTAAAATCTTTCACATTATCCGTTAGCTGTTGGATTTTTTGTACATATATTTTCGAAACATCTCGAATAGCCACCGCTAATTGGAAATCGTTGGTGTTGTAATCTACTTTATACCCCTCTACTTTTTGAACAGTATAATCAAGTTCGTTGTTCAAGAAGAAATCAACGACCTGCTTTTTCTGGTGTGCAGAAAGGGATTGTGTATTGGCTTTGAAAGATGCTTTTTTGAATTCATTTGTTTTTGAAAACACTTCTAAAGCCCCTTTATCTGTTACGGCATAAATAGGATTGGTTTGTGTAGGCGTTTTAACGGCTAATCTTCCCGCTCGTAATAAGGCAGCTAAGGTAACGATTACCGTTCCGTAAGTATAACCAGTAGGTGCACCTGCTAAATTTGATTCGATATCTGATCCTGGTACAAATGAGTTTCGAATAAGATTGGTTATTTCTTCAACCACACTTAAATTTTCTCCCACAAAATTTCCGTTTGCATCAAAAAAACCAAACTCTTTGGAATTAAAAAATGTGGCTAAACGACTTGGATTTTGCTCTTTTACCACTTGTACGGCTACTGCTTCCTGCATTTGACTTTGCAGTCTTTTATTGTACACATTCGTTACCATTTTACGCTGTAGATTTTGTACTTCAGCAGCATAATTAGCATCATTCAGTATCGTAGTATTAAAGCAATAAATTAACGTAGCGTTGGCTAATGCTTTGTCGATTGCATTTTTAAGCGCATGTTCTTTATCCTCTTTGTTACGTAATAAATTTTGTACAACTTTTCCTTCTTCAGTACTCTTACTTGGGTATTTTGCTTCCACTTGCTCAATACGAATTATCGCGTCAATCAATTTATCTATTTCTGTAAAATGATCGTTTTCTGGATACAAAATAGCCATTCCTTTTTGTTCGTCGTATTGTGTTTTTAACTGATTGATTTCAGCCACACGATTGTCTTGCATCGTGTATAAACTCTTAACTTGGAACGCTAATTCTTTTGTATTTGGGTTTGCAATATCATCCTTATCATCGGATTGCACATTAAAATTGAACTTTATACCATCCGTTACACTACTTAATTGACTGATCATACTTGACTTTTTGTAATAGTCAATTAGTCTTCCCTTTTTTAGGAATCCTTGCACGGCAAAATTGTTCATCTCGTCTAATATCTTTTGCTCGACATCAGTCGTAATTTTATAGGTATGATCTGTTTCAATTAAAATTTTAGCCTCTACTAATATTTGTAAAGCCTCTTTAATTTCATTCTGCTTCGTGATCACGTCATCCGCATTATTGAAATACGCTTTTGCTATATTTAAAGAGGTTACTTTAACTGCATCAGAATCATGTAGAAATTTTATAGTTTCTGATAATTTTCTCCCATCAATTGAGTGATTTTCCAAAACCTTTTCTGCAGTCTTATATCGGGTTGAAATACTGGTTTCGGGTTGATTATTAGCTTCTCGTGCAATTTGCCATCCAGTTACCGTGTTATATAAATCATCTTCTTTTACTAATTTACGTAGGATGTCGAAAGTCGTAATGATCATCCCACGTGCCGCTACTTTCGTAGAAGCATATCCCTTCGTCCCAAACAAGAAATTTTGTAGTAGGCTGAATTGGTTTTCATAAAATGGATAATAAGCGGCGTAAGAATCTACTGTTGACGTATTCGATATACCATAGCCATTTAAATTGGAGTGATCTCCAATTTTACCGGAGTTGGATTGATAATATTGATTTAATAACTGAACGCCTTCTTCTGTTTTTTTAAGGATTCTACTTTTGATAATGGTATCCACTTCAGTGGCTTCTAAGTGAATTTTCTCCACAAATCGGTCTGTCACTTTAACCAAGGAAGCCTTCGAAATATTTGCATTAGAAATCACGTCATCTAATTTTTCCTGAGCAATTGCAATGGTCCATACTTTTTTACCCAACGTATTTAATGCCTCAGAGACCCCTTCTAAATCCAATAACTTTAGTTTATTTTGATTCACCGCTTCCGAAGTTTCATCAAACATAAATACCACAGTCGCGTCAGTTTTAACTTCTAAGTACGATTTTAATTCACGTGCTAAATCAGCCGCTGCAAATACACCAATGGCATTTCTAACCGATGAAAATAATTGATCGTATTCTTTTTCTGATAAACCAGACTTTAAATGTATATCCTTACAAGCCGTAAAATAAGTACGCATATTTCCTTTTAATGTAGCCCAATCTTTTCCGATTGTGTCCTGAACATGGGCATAAATATCCGACTTGCCTGCAGCAATCATCGAATTGAATAACATGTATCCATATTCGTCTTGCGGAAGATCAATCGTTTTTAAAAAGTTCTTAAATAAGGTATAACTAAACCCTTTTGATGTATCTTGTTTTGCAATATCAAGAAACACGACAATATTATTGTAACGGTCTAATTTTGCAATTTTATTTTTAAAGAAAACTTCATCATTAATCCCAGTAAATCGGTGTAATAAACGTTCTCTTGATGGTGTTCCATTTATAGATTGATTGGCTAACAAATACCCAATCATTTTTGAAAAATAGGATTTACCTGATCCATAAAAACCAGAAATCCAAACACCAGTTTCAACAGCGTTAGATGTGAATTTATCTATAAATTGTTCAAAATCTTTCGCTAAACCATCGGTCACAATATAATCTTCAATTTCCTTTTGAATTTCATTCTCAGAAACATCCTCGATATTAATCACGTTCTTAATGTCGACCGATAGATCAATTGATAATAAATCTTTAATTTTCATGTGTTACTGGCTATATTATTTTACATCTGTCTTGAGATGCAATTCTTTTATTTAAAAAAACTAATTGATTGTTTTGATTGTATTCTGCAGGATATAAAAACACGGCAGGCAATGAAGCATTCATGATCAGTTCACTTCCTGAAAAAGTAGCTAAATCAAAATGCGTAGCATATATAACACCTGTATTAATTACTACAGGGATCTTATTCACTGAAAATGCCTCATTAATTTTATCTAAAATTAGATGATAGAAATCTTGTTGTTCCTCTAAATCATTTTTAAAAATTCGATCTAGTGAAGATGGCCAATGCTCAAAGTAAAATTCAATATCTTCTTTGTTATTCGTAACAAACTCTACTAACAAAAGATTCATATCTACAATGTGGTATTTAGATTCTTCTAGTTGTTTGATTTCATTAATGAAATTAATTTCTTCAGAAGGTTTACAAACTAATAGAATAGAATTTCCACCATTCGCTTGCAATTTAATTTCAGAATCCTTAGAAGAAACCAATCTTTCCAGTTCTAGAATTGCATTATGCGGATTTAAGTATTTCATAAAGTTGATCGTAGTTAATAGTTGGATTAATTTTTAAGCTGTCCCCGTTATATTGAATTTCAACGTATTGAATAAACTGCTTATTAAGCACCTTTTCAACGAAAAATTCTTGTTCGTAGAACGAATACTTAATCCAATCGGAATTAATTTTATTGGTGTTTTCTTCAGCTATCGTTAAAAAATAAGCAAATACTAAAAATTCTTCGCTAGATAAATTTTTATAGACTATTTCTTTTTTTTGAACTCCAGATAATAATTCAAATTTCTTTAATAGAGTTAAATACTTAGAAGCTGTAGTTGTAATCGTAGATTCAGACCAGCTCTTTAAAGTATCCTCTGTTTTTTGAAGTTCAACAAGACAAGCAATGACTTCTTCTTTTTTTATGATTTTACGTCCTGAATAATAAACTGGAAAAAACACCTGGTTATTTAGATAACTAAATAATTCATTATTGAAGGAAAATAGAAGAAATAATAAATAACTATTCTCTTCTATAGACTGCTTTTCTATGAATGGAAGTACTAAATGATTTAGATTTTCATTCGTAGAAATGAATGACTCTGTAATTGCCTTTTTGAATCGATTAACCGACTTAAGTGTTCTTATATCAGAATATTCCACATGGCTTATTTCCTGTAATTCAGTCTTTATCAAAAAAGTTTTGATCAGATTGAATTCAGGTAATCCACCAATGATATTTATATTTGAATTGATTTGCATTTTATAAAATGTAAATATACAAAATGTTAAATTGCTAATAAAGTAATAACAACGGATATATCCTTACGGGAAACCGTAATATATATCACATTTTTAATTTTATTTTTTTAATATAACAAATATAATTTATTGTAACGACAGAATAAGTCGCTTAGATAATAAGAGATAATAAAAGTGTACTAAAGAATTATAGGCTATTGAAAGAAAAAATTATACTTTTAGATTATAATTAAAATTATGTGTAAAAATTTTTCAGATATAATCTTTTGTACCTGCTCAGACTTTAGTGAAGAAATGATTGATCAATTAGAGAATTATTGGGTGTTGTATCGATACAATGAAAAGCTAGATATTGTTATTGTAGGTGAAATTATTTTAGATCCACTTTTTAAAGAAGCTAATTCAAATAATATAGTGGAAATAATTCTAAAAAAATTAAATACAAATTCATTATTTGATAAATTATTAAATTTTGAAAAAAATGATCGATTACAAGTCTATATAACTTTAAACAATAATGGTATAAATTTCGGTTTTGAATTTAACGAAAATCTTTGGAAAGAAATTGACTATGATTTTTATACTTGGACAAATAAATTTGAGGCTATCGATGGAGGAAAAATAGACTTAAAATAGAAAAAATTATTCAGATATTTAAGTAACACTTTTGAATTTAATATAAACTGTTTATTATAAAATTTACTAATCATTTTCTATCTTTACCTCATTAAAATAGTAATTACGTGCGCGTAAGCTATCGTTAATCACACACACGAAGTATAATCACCCTTTTAAATGAATTATGAATTCATTCAAATCTTTGAAGTTTTTATAAAAAGATGAATCATCTTTTACTTTATTTTTTAATTCATTTTCTAAAAAAATTGTTGCAGATTTTCCAGCAGTATCATGGTCAAAATAGGTTTCAATTTTTTTATAATTATTAATTAATTCTGATTTTTTTCTGAGTAAAGAAATTGAATTTAATATTAAAAAATCTGATAAAAATTCTTGAGCTGGAAATAAAAAAATATAACTGATAAAATCACTCCAACTTTCAAATATTTTTACTTGATTTTGATTATTTTTTATCAAAGAAATATCTTTTTTTACTAAACACATTTTTACATATTTATTTCTAATTTCATATCCATTTTGAATATTTGGAAATGCAATTGCATAATAGTATTTTCCATTTAATTTATAATGAATTTCTTTACAATATCGATTTACAATTTCTAAGGGAAGTTTTCTTTCTTCTAAATATTGAATGAGTGGAAATGATGAAATTTCTTTCAATTTTAAAATTTCATATTCATTTTTAGTTTGAGTCTCTTTTATATTTCTTTCAATAAGAAAATCATTTTGCTTTTGAAAAGAAAAAGAATTTTCATTAAAATATTTTAAAACTCCTTTTAAATCCGTTTTTAAATAATGGAGATAAAAGTCTACAATTTTTCCACCTAATCCATTTCCATGATCAAACCAAATATCATATTTATACATCTTCGAAATATGAAAAGATGGCGTTAGTTCATTTGGTCTAAATGGTGAAATAACCCATATTGACTTTTCTGATTTATATAAAGGATTTACTCCAAATTGCTTCATTAACAATTGAACAAAATCAAGTTTATTTATGTCGTTTAAGTTCATTTTTTGAAAGTTTAATTTTAAATTTTACCCGTTCTACCCGTTCAGTTCTTTCTATTACTAGGTTTGTGACTATTTTTACTACTAGTTCATACCCGTTCGGACTTATCCATAAATTAAATTTTGAATAGGTATGAATAAGTAAAAACATTTAACTTACCCATAATTATGTTCCATAAATAGAGACTTTGAATAAGTAGAACGGGTTGAACGGGTAGTTTTTTTAAAACTTCATAAATTCATAGTAATATTCGGATAATTTTATTTTGTATTTTTTTGTTCTTTCCTCCCCTACTCTAAGTTTTTTATAACCTATATTGTTTAATAGTTTACCAAGCACAACAGGATGCTTGTTTACAGATACTTTTCTTAGTTCAAAAGAAAGTTCAGTAACAGTCAAAAAATCATCTTCATTATCACTATAATCTACGAAAGAAATAATCTCTTCTTCTTCTCGAGAATAAGACCTGAATTTATTATTCTTATCATCATTATAATTTAATTCATCGCTTGTTAAAAATGGATCAAAATTTTTATCTTTATAAGCTAAATGATAAGCTTGAGACCAAACAATATTAATATCAATATTAGAATATGAAAAATCGATAAAGTCAATTTCGAAAACTAACCATCTTACATTGCTATTGTCTTTTAGTATTCGAATTTGATTGGTAGACCCTAAAAATGAAGCTATACGTTCAATTCGTTCTGATTTTCTCCCATAGGGTAATCGCTCATTTATACTGTCCTTTGAAATAAGAGATTTAGTAAATTCTATATCTTTTGTCATAAAATTTTGCATTTCATCAAGATTTATTATTAAGCATTTGGCTATTTTAATAATAGAATCTTTATCGTTACTGATGTTCTCAGCTATATATTCTTCCAAAATAGGTGGACATAAGTATCGAATAAAAGTACTCTTACCTATATTTTGTTTAGGGCTATAAAAAATAATTGCGTTTTTGTTAACTATTTTCTTTTCACAAGCACAGAGGATTGTGCGAACTAGAAACTTTCTGAATTGTTGATTAAAAAACTCTTGATGTTCATTTACGACAATTTTCGATACCAATTCGCCTATATAATCATATCCATCCCATTTTGGTAATAGGTTATGAAAATAGTTTTTAATAGGGTTATAATGATAAGATGTAGCTTTTAAATAGATTAAAAGCTTGTCAAACGAAATACGAATATCATTCCTTTCGAGTTCAATGTAAAGACGTTCTAGATTCAATTCATTGTAATTATATTCTCCGTGAATTGAAGATTCATAAAGGAGGCTAATGTTATTAAATCTGATATCATATCTATTTTTTAGATATTCCTCTAGCTGGTCGAATACAGAACGTAACGACTTATAATTTTTGTTCATAAAATGATTGAATTATAAGTTTTTTGCCTTATCTTTGACTTAGGATTATAAATAAGACAAGGCAAAAACTTTGTTAATAATATTTGAAGTGTTTATTGGGGAATAAACACTTTTTTATTTTCTAGTCTTTGCATATTTTGAAGCTTCATTTTGCAATTGAAGTTTACTTTTCGATTTATTAGAAAGTAGCCATTCATCAATTTCTTCTTTATCAAAGAATAAGTGTTTCCCATTGGGTTTTGAAAATGGTAAAATATTATTTTGTACCATTTTATAAATTGTCGATTTAGAATAGCCTGTATAATCAGCTAATTCGTCTGGGTTTAAAACTTTCTTTTTATCAAGTAATAAACTTTCAATACTTAATAATTTTTCTAAAATTAAATTGTCCATTGGTATATTGTTTTTATGATTATATCACCAAAACTACATTAACCTAAAAGTGGAAAAGATGGAAAAAATGGTTTACCATTAAAATTTATTAAAGAGTTCAATAATTTCATCACTTAATTTCGAAATCGTATGCTTATGATTTCCAAACTGTTTATAATTATATATATTATTATCATTAGAGTTTATGAAATAAATTAAGAAATCATCATTTATTTTATTGAAAGTTACATTTTTTTGGATTTTCAAATTGTTGTAGAATTCTCTTAATGTAGGTACATCTGCTTTTAGTC
Organism: Chishuiella sp.; assembly: GCF_032109125.1. Taxonomy (NCBI): domain Bacteria; kingdom Pseudomonadati; phylum Bacteroidota; class Flavobacteriia; order Flavobacteriales; family Weeksellaceae; genus Chishuiella; species Chishuiella sp. Next base: position 173,706 of record NZ_DAMCLZ010000001.1, on the reverse strand, counting down.
TAATAGGCTTTTTTAAAAATAAATCTTTAAAGTCTATTAATTCTAGATTATTTTCTACTAAAAGGTCATTATCAACGAAGAAATTATATAATTTTTTCAATTGTTCTTCGGATAATTTATTATTAGTATTATCACTCGAGTTCATAACGTCTACCTTTTCTTTTTTTTGACTGCTTTGTTTCGAATGAATATTCGTTACATTATTATTTTGTTCGAAATGATTATTCGTCTGTAAATTATGAAAGGTATTAGAATTATCAATTGTATCAATATTAGTATTATGATTAATTTCTGTATTATTGATTGTTGTTTGTACAGGTTTATGTTTCTTCGAATTAATTTTTCTAATTACTAGTACAATTAAAAGTAAAGAAGTTAAAAATATAACCAACCAAATAATTAAAGTAATATCATCATCATTTGAATTTGCCTTATATCCAAAAATAATACTGTTAATTAAAGTTATGAAGGGAAGAATTAATACTTTGTAATTATTACTTAATTTCTTAATTAAAGCAAAATAAACATATATTATTAATCCTGTTAATAATATGATTTTAATGAAGTCTATTAAAGTATTCATAATTCTAAGTTTAAAGTTGGTAATAAGTTAGAGGCTTCTTTTAGTTTTTTGTCTACGATTTTAGCGTAAATCTGAGTTGTGCGAATATCTTTATGTCCCAAGACTTTCATTACAGTATATAAATCTGCTCCAGCTTCCAATAAAAGTGTAGCAGCTGTATGTCTAGCACAATGAAAAGTAATATGTTTTGTAATTCCTGCTTTCATACACCATCGTAATAGTTCCGTATTAGTAGCTGATCCATAATTTAGATTTACAAAAACTCTCGAATTTCCTATTTTTCTTTCACCTAATAGTTCACGAGCTTGATTATTGATATACATATATTCTAAATCATCTGTTTTTTGTTGAGTGAAAAAGATTCGATGTTCATTATTTTCATCACGTACTTCATTCCAAGTCAATTTATATATATCGCTCCAGCGTAAACCTGTTAAGCAACTAAATAAAAATGCCTTTTTTAGTATACTGTATTTACATTCTGTAGAAGCTAATACTTGTAATTCTTCAGAAGTAAGATATTCTCTTTGTGATTCTTTTTGTTCGAATGATTTTATTTTTAGAAGTTTTGGATTCGTAAGGTAACCTTCTTCGTAAGCTTGTTTAAGTGTTGCTCTAAATCGATTAAAATAACCATATTTAGAACCATGTTTTAATGGCAACCCATGTTTTGTTATTGCATCTACATCCAAAAATCGTTTGAAACCACTCACAGATTCTACAGTTAATTCAGCTAAAGTAATTGATGGATGAAAATATTGATCTAAATATCTTTTTACAGATTTCCAAGTAGCATAATTAGAAAGATATGAGGATCTATTTTCTTTTAAAATTTCGAAGTAATCAAATAATTTAATCTTAGATTTTTCACGATCTACAATACCAAATTTACCTTGCAGGAATTCCGTTTTACGAATTGCTACTATATTTTCGGCTAATTCTATTTTCTCTTTATTTTCTTTCTTTTCACTAGCATTCTTAGGATCAATAATTAAATAGCCTATTTGCTTACTTAAATATTCAAATTCACGGTTATGAATTTCTCTTCCGTTCTCATCTTTCTTCGAACCTTTATAATATTCAATATAAAGACTAATTTTACCAGAGTTTAGTTTCTTTTGTTTCAGACTTATTTTCATAGTGGATAAATTTGAAGATGTAGAATTCTACATCTTTTAAATTCTGTAAATAAAAAGGTGTAGATAAGGTACAAATAAAGTACTAATAACAACTTTTTAACTCATTCCAAATATAAAACAAAAAAACCTAACAAGCACTATATTAAGCACTTATTAGGTTTTCATTGTCCGTTATCACCTCCATTACTTACCGATACAAAACTTACCGAAAATAGTTCCTAAAATATCCTGATCCACATCTATTTCACCAGTAATATGACCTAAATATGTTAAAGCTTCGCGGATATCCATTGCTAATAAATCACCAGGAAGTCCCATGTCCATTCCTTGTTTTATTTTACCAATTTGCGAAAGTGTATTTTGTAATGCTTCCAAATGGCGAGAATTCGTAACAATAGTATCGTCCTGATTAGTACCTTTTAGTTTTATTTGATGAATTAATTGTTCTTTTAACGCATCAATATTAAACTGATCTTTAGCAGATATTTCTAAATGTACAACATCTTTAAACTCATGTTTTATAGCATCCGAAATAACAGATTCATTATTCGTTACATCTATTTTATTGGCAACATTAAACAATATTTTACCACGCTGTTGTAAATCGTCCAATTGTTGTGCAATCTGGTTATCGGCTGTTATATTAGCATCATAGAGATAAATAACAATAGAAGCATTATCTATTTTCTCGAAAGTCTTTTCGATCCCGATTCTTTCTATCGTATCACCTGCCTCACGAATACCAGCTGTATCTATAAAACGGAAACCTACTCCGTCTATATATAACGTTTCCTCTATCGTGTCACGTGTTGTTCCTTCAATGTCAGAAACTATTGCACGTTCTTCATTCAACAACGCATTTAGTAAAGTGGATTTTCCTGCATTTGGAGCACCAACTATAGCAACAGGAACACCATTTTTTATTACATTACCAAAGGCAAAAGAATCTGCCAAACGTTTCAAAATATTCTGTAATTGATTCAATAAAGCATAAAATTGTGTACGATCTGCAAATTCTACATCTTCTTCAGAAAAGTCTAATTCTAGCTCCATTAAAGCTGCAAAATTGATCATTTGATCTCTCAAGTCTTTAATTTGATTAGAAAAACCTCCACGCATTTGCTTAATTGCTATTTCGTGTGATGCTTTAGAATCCGACGAAATAAGATCTGCGACAGCTTCTGCCTGTGTCAAATCCATTTTTCCATTCCAAAACGCACGAAAAGTATATTCTCCAGGATTTGCATTACGAATTCCTATTTTATTCAATAATTCTAATACTTTTTGTTGAATGTAAATGGAACCATGTGTAGAAATCTCTACAACATCTTCTCCTGTATATGAGTGTGGATTTTTGAAAATAGAAAATAAAGCTTCATCAATAATCATATCTCCATCCATTACGTATCCTAAATGAATAGTATGAGATTCTGCATCAGTTAACGATTTTGATGAATTAAATTTAGATTGATAAATCTGAGCAACCTTTGTAATTGCTTCTGGTCCAGAAACACGAATTACAGCTATTGCTCCCATTCCATTAGCCGTAGCTAATGCACAAATTGTATCATTATTTAACATTGTACAAAGTTACTCGATTTTCATGAAATGAAAATCATGATAAAAATAAAAAAACAAGAAAAATCTAATCGACTATAATATTGTTTTACAGCTATTTATACATTTTTTATTTCTTAACATTTAAAATGATAGAAAAAATGCATAATATTTGTAATTGAATTTACCACATCAAAGTTTTAAAAATCAAAATGAAAAAAATTATTGGAATTTTTTGCCTGTTGATTACAACAGTTACATTCGCTCAAACAAATAATGCGGATTCAATTTTTACTCATAAATACACAATTATTCTAGATGCTGGTCATGGAGGAGATGATACGGGTGTAAAAACAGACGAATTTCAAGAAAAAGATATTGTACTAAACATTGCCAATGTAATCAAAAACAATAATCCTTCTTCTAAAGTTAACTTTGTGATGCTTCGTAATGGCGACGAGCAAATTATCAATACGCAAAGAGCAAATAAAATCAATGAATTAAAACCTGATTTGGTTCTTTCTCTTCACGTCAATTATAATATAAAAGAAACTGTAGAAGGTACTGAAACACATGTATCACCAATGAATGCTTTTTATGATAAGGCAAAAGAATTAGCTGAAAAGATTTCAAGCAACATTAGTTCTTTAGGGTTTAAAAACTTAGGTGTAATTGATACAAATTCAAAAGTTTTAAGAGATTCTAAAACACCTACTGTTATGATTGAAATAGGCTATTTAACAAATGATAAGGATAGAACATATCTTATTAACCAAAAGAATTACATAAATATTGCTAATCAAATCTATAAAGCATTAGGTTTAAATTAAATTATAGTAAAAGTTTTTTTGGGGGCAATGCCTGCGGCCCGCGCTTTATCGCTCCCAATCTTTTTACAATGTAAAAAGGATTTCCGCTACAATCGCTATTGCAAATAGCAAGATATTCTAAAAGAAACAATAACAATCGTTTCATAAAAAATCATAATAATTAATCTATAAATACTGATAAATCAAGTCTAAAATTCTCTTTAGTTTTTATAAATTTGAGGATATTTATATCAGAAAACTTTTTAGCTTAACAAAATATGATTCCTGTAAAACTTACTATAGAAGGTTTATATTCCTATCAAGAAAGACAAACAATCGATTTTTCTTCTCTAACCGAAGCTGGACTTTTTGCCATTTTTGGAAATGTAGGATCTGGTAAATCTTCTATCTTAGAAGCTATTACATTTGGATTATATGGTAATTCTGATCGTTTAGGTAAAACTGATTTTGCTTACAACATGATGAATTTAAAATCGAATAAGTTATACATCGAATTTGAATTTCTAAATCATGAGAATAGGTTATTTAAAATTACACGGGAATATAAACGAAATAGCAAAAAATTTGACAAAATAATCAATTCTGGTGTTGTTTTATATGAAAGCATCAATGATGAATGGATTCCAAAAGAAAGTTCCGACGTTGAACCTATTCTTGGATTAAGTTCAGAAAACTTTCGTCGAACAATTATTATTCCTCAAGGTAAATTTCAGGAATTTATACAATTGAAAGCAACTGAACGTACTCACATGATGAAAGAGATTTTTAATCTTCATCGTTATGATTTACAAGATAAAGTTGCTGCACTCAACAGTAAAAATCTTACGCAACTAAATATTCTAAAAGGTAAACTTTCTGGTTTTGAAGAAATTTCTGAAGAAAATATCAAAAATACTGAAGATATTTTTCTCCAAGAAAATGAAATTGCTTCTGCTTTACAGAATGAATACAAAACAGTTAATGATAATTTTCAACGTCTTAAAGCATTAAAAAATGATGTTGAAAATTTAAAAATAAAAAAAGATGAATTTAATCATCTTACTGAACAAAAAATTGAAGTTGATAAACAACAAATTCAATTGCAAGAATATGAAACAGTTTATCAAGCTTTTCATCAATTATTGTACGATTTTTCTAAAACTGAAAAAGAAATACAAGTCAATCAATCAAATAATGAAAGTTTAAAAAAGGAACTTATTCTTTTAGAAAATGAACTTTCTACATTATCTGAAAAAATTAATGAAATAAAACCTGAGTTTGAAAATCTTCCTAAAAAAAGACAAGAAGAGAATGATTTACAATTAATTGATGAATGTATTTCTCTTCAAAAATCAATTGATGACAATAAAATTCGAACAGAAAATGGTTTGAAAAAAGTTGAAGAAGTTAAATTAGCTGAAAAAGAAATTGAAAACCAAATAAAACAAACTGAAAATGAAATAAAAGAAATTCAGAAAAATAAAATTAATTCTTCTGAATTAATAGAAATTGGAAATTGGTTTTCTCAACAGCAAAATAACACAAAAGCTTTAGCTAATCAACAGCAAAAAATTGATAAACTAAATGAAAAAATAGAACAGATTTTATCTAAAATTAAAGTACTTATTCCTGATTTTACTGAAACAAATCAATTAAATACTATTTTAATTGATTTGGATGAAAAGAAGAAACAATTAGAAGCCAACAAAACAAAATTAGAAGTTCAGCAAGAATTATCTCATTTCGCTCATAACTTACATAACGGCGAAGCTTGTCCGCTTTGTGGCGCTTTAGAACATCCACAAATTATTGAAGAAAAAGATGTTTCTGTTCATTTAACAAAAATCAATTATGATTTAAAATCGACAAACGATTTATACAATGAATTAAAAACAATTTTCTCTGAAAAAAGTTTTATTGATGAACAATTGAAAGCTGAATCTGATGAATATAAAATAATTGAAAATCAATTATCAAATCATTTAAAAACTTTTGTTTGGCAGAATTTTAATCCAAATAATTTTGCTGATTTCGAAGAAAAAAGAAACGCTTCTCTCCTACTCGACAAAACGATTGACGAAAAAAATAATTCACTTTTTGTTCTTAGAGAAAATTTAGAAAAATCTAAAGTAAATGTAGAGCGTTATTCAAAAAAATTAGAAGAAATTAAAATTGAAGAAATTGAGAAACAAGCACAAATAAAACAAAATATTTCTCAACTGAAAACTCTTCGTTTTGAAGATTATATAAGTAAAAATTCTACTGAAATCAAAGAACAACTTACAGCATTACAGTTAAAAAACTCTAATTTAGAAAAGTCATTCAAGGAGCTAACAGAAAAATTCAACGAATTGAATCCGAAAGTTTTTGCACATAAAAAGTCAATTGAAATTTCAGACCAATTAATTGTAACATTAAATACTGAACTACAAAAATTGACAGCAAAACTAAAATTAGTTCTTGAAGAACAAAAAATAACTTCTGTTGAGGATGTAAAAACTATTTTAGCTTTAGAACTTAATGTAGCAAAAATACGTGCTGAAATACAACAATTCACCATTCATTTTGAGACTTTAAAAAACTCGATTAAAGAATTAGAATCAAAATTGGAGAATGTCTATTTTGATGAACAAACATTTGAAAATGAACAACTAAAATTAGCTGAATTAGAACAACGTTATAAGTTAGCAAATGAAAAAGTTATTGAATTGAAGACAGAAATAGCTCGACTAAAAAAAGCATTCGAAGAAAAGAAAGAACTTTTACTTGAACTAGAAAAATTACAAAAACGAGCAGAAAATCTCAAAATCATGCAAAATATGTTTTACAAAGCTGGTTTTGTACAATATGTTTCGTCAATTTATCTAAAACAATTATGTGAAAATGCTAATGTTCGTTTTCATCGAATGACAAGAAATCAATTGAGTCTTCAAATTAATGAAACGAATGATTTCGAAATAATTGATTATCTAAACGAAGGAAAAAGCAGAAGTGTAAAAACGCTGTCTGGAGGACAAGCTTTTCAGGTTTCACTTAGCCTTGCGTTGGCTTTGGCGGAGAGTGTACAGTCGAATGCACAATCAGATAAAAGTTTCTTTTTTATTGACGAAGGTTTTGGTACTCAGGATTTGGATTCGGTAAATATTGTTTTCGAAACATTGCTTAGTTTACAAAAAGAAAATAGAATTGTCGGGATTATATCTCATGTCGAAGAACTGAAAGATAGAATTCCAATGTCTTTAGCCATAACAAAAGATGAAGAAAGAGGAAGTTTAATAGAAGTTTTAAACTAATTTAGTTAATAGAAGTTTTAAACTAATTTATTTAATAAAATAATGTTATATAATTTTTGATCTTTAACTGAATTGTTATACAACAAACAACATAAAAAAACGATTGCTTTTATAAGCTAAAAAGTTATGTAAAAAACATTTTTTTCTGAATTATACAAACTTTTCTTTTTATCCTTTTTCTCTAATTGTTTCTATTGCAATAAGGATTGAAGTGAAAATCCTTTGCTAATTGAATACATTTGAAATTCAGCTCTTTAACCAATTAGTAAAGATTGGAACGGAAAGCCTGCCCGAAGGGATTGTCCAAATAATATAATAACTTTAAAAGTAGAGTTTATTCTGTACTTAATAAAAAATACTTTATGTTTTATTTTCTATTAATTTCTTTACAACCTCATCTAATTCTTCTTTGTGATTTGCTACATAGGTTTTTGCTACTTTCAATAAGGTTTTTATATTGTCATCAGAAACATTTCCTAAATCAATTGCAGATTCTGGAATTTTAGGATTGAAACGATAATAGTTTTGTTGGTATTTAGGTTTTAAAAGTGAATATAAACTTTGCATTTCAGTATCAACCATATCAACACCTGTCGATATAAAAATATCTACTAGCGGATCTACCCATTTAGACTTTGAAATTCCATATAAATCCTGATATGTGTATGACTTTGCTCGAGACCCATTTCCTATAGAAATAACGACAAACTCTTTTAACGGAGCAATACCGTTAAATTTTGATTCATCTTTCAGGTATTTATTAAAATTTATTTTCTGTGTTTCGATGTAACCTAGAAACGTTGGATTATTAGCGAAAACACCTCCATCAATACAGCAAAATTCTTCTTTAGCAAAAGATTGTATATTAACTGGCTCAAAATATGTTGGTGCAGCAGATGAGGCGCGGCAGACATCTTTTATATAGAAATTTCTGAATGGTGAAATTGCATCGATAGAATTAAAGATTTTTGGTTTTTGATTGATCGTATCATAAGCAACAAATGCACAAGGGCGAATAAGCTGTTTAAGTTCTGTATTTTTGAAAACAATATTAAGTTGTTCTTCTAAAACTATTGTAACTAAATTACCTTTGAATACCGAAAGAGGATTGTTGAGAAGTGTCCAAAATGTTTTAGAGAATATATTTTTACCTTCGCCCAAGTAAATATTAAGCGCATCGGTAATGGAATGTTTTGCTTTTTTGGGATGATTATCATCTGGCATTAATAACAATGAAGCAATGAGAGCGCCTGTGCTTGTGCCACTTACAAAGTCTACATAATCCCCTATTTTAGCTTCTTCATTATCCAATTGTTTTAATTGATCTTCTATATATTTTAGAATAACACATGTAATTATTCCTCGTATACCTCCACCATCTAATGATAATAATATTATTTTTTTCTCTTTGAATTCCATTTAGTTGATTATCTCATTTTTTAAAGTTAGAACTTTCATTTTAAAATATTAGCTTTTGTGACTATTTTTACTAATATTTAATACAAAGCATGAGCAAAGACCTATTTCCTACTTTTGATATTTGCAATCTGAATGCAGAAAAAAATAGTAATGAATTATTAACTGTTGATCGTTTTAGAGGATATGTAAACAGTAATCCACATTTATTACAAGTACATAGTCATAAATACTATCATTTGGTTTATTTTACACAAGGAAGTGGATCTCATTTAATAGATTTCGAAAAATTTGATGTTACAAAAGGAGCTATGTATTTTATGAAACCTGGGCAAGTACATCAATGGTATTTTAAAGAAGAATATGATGGATTTGTAGTTAATTTTTATGAAAATTTTTTCGATTGGATTGGGATTAATTCTTCTATTTTACATGAATTTAGATTTTTACAATCGATACAAGTAAAAGATCATGTTGTACAAATTCCTGATAATTTAGTTGATAAAATAACTGGTTATTTCCAGTCAATGATTGCTGAAAATACAAATAATAATCATTTCTCTAATCTAAAAATAGGATTTGATTTAATGAATTTATTTATTGATGTAAATAGAAGTTTAGAAACTGAAAAAGAAAAGAATACGCATTATCAATCGGTTTTACTTGATAATTTTCAGATGTTAATAGAAGAAAATTTCAAAACAAAAAAATTACCTAAAGAATATGCTGAATTATTATATATAACACCAAATCACTTAAATGCATTGTGTAAAGATATTTTTGGACTTCCAGCAGGAACTATAATACGTAATAGAGTTATTTTAGAAGCAAAACGATTATTAGTAAATAAAGAAATCTCAGTTACTGAAATTTCTTATTTATTGAATTTTCAGGATGTATCTTATTTTGTGAAATTTTTTAAAAAATACACAGATTTTACTCCTGAACAATTTAGGAAAAAATATTATGTATAATTAAAATCCAAAGTTAAATCCAACAACAACACGTCCTGGATCTTCACCTTTAAAATATGAAATAGATGCTGTAACAGATTGTACTCCATTCAACCAAATTCCACCACCTGTAGAAGTATGCCATTTATTAGAGTTTTCGCCATCTAGCCAAACTCGACCATAATCTGCTCCAATAAAAACACCCAAACGAAGTGGGACAATAGCTTTGAAACCGAAAGCATCAAAACGCAAGTCAGAACTTTGCAAGAAAACTTTATTTGCACTAAATCGTCCAGGTCTATAACCTCTAAAATCTGAATCACCACCCATAGATGCCATTTGATAAAATTCTATATTTTCATTCTGTCCCCAAACTGCTTTACCTTTTAACATAGAAGCTATTGTTAATCTTCCATTTGCAGAAACTTTGTGAGTAAATCCAAGATTAACTTCGGTGAAGAAAAAATGTCTATGAAAATCAGATAGATTCGTAATATATTTACCATTAGCGAAAAATGTCATTCCTAATTTAGGCAATGATTCATTGTCATAATTTTTGAAAATATATTTTATTCCTAATTCACCAAAATTTTGACCTTTAAAAACATCTCTATTGATATTTTGATCAGGTTCTCCAACAATTCGATTTAAATTTTCCTCAATTTGTTTATAACTATATAAGGCAGAAATATCTAAACTACCTATATTATTTGTTGATTTTATTAAAGATGGACCAAAACTGTAGCTATGTAATCTTATTCGATTATAATCCATTCCTAATCTTCGTTGATAATTAGCTGTTGTATTACCTAAACCAAAAAAGTTTGCACTAAAAGCTGGGCTGGTATATGTTGCATTTAAATCTAAATTCCATTTTCCTATAGCTTTTACAAACGTCCCTTTATATTTAGCTTCAAAACCTCCAGTAGCAAAATAATAATTAAGTTGTAAATTATGCTTTTGAGAATATGGGTTTCTATCAAAACCGTTTATTGTATATGTTGGAGAAAGACCTAATTTAAGACCATCATCTGGATTATAACCAACAGTTGGAGCTGTTGTTAAAAAATTATATTCTGGTTCTTTGAATGAATAAGTATTTATATCATAATCATTTTCAAATTTTTTAAACGTTAAAAATCTCGACTGAGAAATATCACTCCCATTTGCATAATCATAAATTCTTATTCTTGACGAGCGTTTTACTTCATAAATATCATCATCTAAACCACCTATCATTCGAATAAGAATAGATTTATTAGGTTTACCATCTACCTTAAAATAATCTTTTCCATTCAAACCATATAATCTAATTTCTTTTGTTTCTTTTTTATCAAAATCTTGGTCGAAAATCAATTTTTGATTTGCTGAAGAATATATTTTTATATTCGTAATTCCTTCAGGTAATCTAGTTATAATAAACTCATCATCTTGATCTGTTCCTTTTAAAATCACCAAACGACGTAAAACTTTATTATATTCTTCTGCATATTTCTCAAGATTAGATTTTCTATCCATTAAGTTTTGAATAATTACATCATCATATTCTTGTTTTATTTCCTTAGGTAATAAATCAAATGATTTTCTTATTTCACTTTCTGTAAGATTATTTTGAATGATTTCAGCTTCTTTTTTCCATAAATTTAAATCAGAAGCTTCTAAAATAGCTAAATCTAATGGATAAGGTTTTCTATTTAGCCATTTAACATTTTTAATATCATCTTTAAAATCCTGCATATGTTTTAGAGCTGGTGAACTACTTAAAACAATTTTAAAAAATAAACCATCATAACGAGGAAAAACCTGATCAGTCTCTTTAGAGATTGGTTTATAAATCATTTTATCTCCATCTCTGTAACCTGCCCAATCCCATTTATTTTCAGTTCTATCCCAATCACCTACAAGCATATCAAATAAACGAGCTCGTACATAAGCATTTTTATCTACTGAAGTCTTATTATCTCTTGTTATTAAAGCCAACATCTCATCAGTAGAAACAATTTTCTCTGGTAATCCTAATTCTGCATCCTCAAAATTTAAAATTTTATGATCTTCAAGCATATACATTTCATTTCCGAAATTTTCATTATAATCTTGTAAGTTTGTTTGCTTTGGGACATAAAATAAATTTGGATTAGCATGTAAAATATCAATAGAATTCATCATACTTGAAACAGCCAAAGGATAATAAGGATGATTTGTTGTATAAAAATCCATTAAAAATTTTTCTGAAAATGAACCTTCAAATTCGTTAGCGATATATTTATCTTTAAATGCAAATTGTTGAATGAATTGTGTTGCACTTTTTTTAATTGAACGCATGTTATACTCATCTCCATGGATATCTTGTAAAAGAAGATTTTTGGTTTGAGTTCCTCCTGTCATTCTAACAGGATATAACCCTCCTCTATATTCATTAAGATTTAATGTATTTACAGAAATATCTTGACCATAAACATTGCGATAATGTTTACCAAACAAAAATTCGTATGTTTTAGATTTTTCAGTTATTTTTTTAGGATAAATAGAAGTTTTTACATTATTTGGAAATGTTTTATCATTATATCCTTTTGCTAAAGCTATTTTCTTTTTTTCTGTAACCTGTTTAGATAATAGTAATTCTACTCCAGTTTCTGTAAAAGCATAATAGTTAACTTTAGATTCTCCATTATCGTACAAATCTAGAATTGCATAACCTTTATCTCCATAAGAAAAATCATTATCTCTTACAGCTTTTGCTGATTCTCTTTTTGAAATTGATCCACTTATAATCTGTTTTACATTATTGTTTTGTATATACTGTAAATTATTGTCATGAGCAGAAACAACAATTACATTATTTCTATTTTCTATTAAAGTCGAAATCTGAGAAGCTAACTCTCTATATTTATAATTATTGACATCTTGTGTACTTAAACCTGTGGTACTCCTCAACAAATTCAGAAAAGAACCAACTATTGGCATTGGTATTTTTATATCTTCACCAAAAGGATACAGCTGTTTTTTAATATCAAAATAGCCACCATGAATACCATTAGAATACAATGGATGGTGCATGGCAATAATTGTTATTTTATTTTGAAAATTATTCAATTGATTTTCTAATTCCTCAAAAAAATCTTCACGAGATTTTATATAACAATTTTCATTAATAGATGTTTGTTTATCCCAATTTTGTAAATACCATTCAGAATCTATTGTTATAATTCCTACATCTTTATTTAAACTAACTCTATCAATAGAACAACTGTTTTTAGGTAAAAAGCTAGCATTAGATAATTCTTTACTTACTATTTTTTCTTGTTCTAAGAGTCCTTTGATTCCATTTTTCCAATCTAAATTTCCAGGAATAAAAAGTGTTTTTCCTTTAAATTTCTTTGCTAGATCAATTTCAAGTTGTAATTTTTCTCTACTTTTTTGAAAATCTTGTTTTGTAGAATCTATAACAATTCCTTTATCATAAACATTATCTCCTAAAAAAAATAAGTAAGAAGAAGAATCAGCTTTTGATAGTTCATCATTTAAAATTTCTAAATTTTTCTTATTTTCAGGAATATCTAGATTCCCTGCGTTTCCTACTAAGTAAATAGACTGAACTTTTTTACCTTCTATATTTAGTGGCTCATCAACTTTTATATTCTTGCCAAATTGCGGATGTTGCGTAGCACAAGAAGATAAATAAAAACAAGAACCTACTAAAGCTAAAAAAGGATAATTCAATTTTTTTTTCTTTAGAGAAAACAATAAATTCATAAATTTTAAACATTAAAAACTTGTTTGAAAACAAGCATTATTAAACATAGAAAACTATGCTTTATAATTTACCAAAGATAATCTTTCTTTCGTTTATCTAATGTATAATTTAACTTAATCAATTAAAAAATAATTAAACAGAAAAACATCTATTTTAACCTTGATAATTTAGCTAAACAAGAAATAAGAAATAGTCAATTAAAAATATAAAAAACAATGTTATTTTTAAAAATGTTTGATTATTTTTAAAAATAATATGAAAGATAATTTTATCAATAAATTACCCATAAGAATTGTTTACTCTTTAGAATCTCTAATCAAAGAATTAGAAGATTCTGAGTATAATTATGGAGAATTCAAAGCTTTTTTAGATTATTTAAAAGAGGTTAAACCAGAACTTATAGATGGTGTTGAAGACTTTGGAAATTTTGAAAATTCACTAAAAGATGTAGAACTTATTATAGATAAAATCATACCAAAACCTTTAATGAAATATAACTTAAAGGCAATTACTGTTCCTTTTTCTGATAAATTTATTTTTACCACAAATCGTTTAAAAGATTTATTAGAAAACAATAAAACAAATCTAAAATTTGATTATAAAAATATTGATTATACAACGAGATATAAATTCTGTTGCTATTTTATTCTATCAAAATATTATAAAGTTAATTTAGATTTTAATCTTTCAAATCAATTAGAAATAGAGAATAATCATGGTTATAAAACATTTTTAGGTGCTGATATAAATAGTGATTATTTTAGAATTTTTCCTTCAGATAAAAAATTTGAATTAACCGAAAATGAAATTGATGAATTATTGAACAATTATGAAAACACAGCTTTATGGTTCGAAAAAATGCCTATTGGATCATGGATTGCAAAAGGTTTTAATATTGTCTCATTTTTCGATAATACAACTGAAATAGCATTGTCTAATCTAAAATCTAAATTAATTACCTATGGAGAACCTTTTGATGAAGTAAAAAATGACATTATTTCTTCTTTGAGATCCGTTTTCCGAAATGGAGACCTAAATGTTGGATTATCTGCTTATTTTGAAAATAAAAGTATTCTAGAAAATAAAACTTTATTTGATAGTATTTTAGATCAAAGAAAATTTTTAAAACTTAAAAACTCTGTTTGCTTTAATAATATTAATAAAGATACTTCATCAGAACCTAATTTCTATGTAATATCTGATTTAGATAAATTTTTGGAGCAATATCCAAATGATGAAATACTTACTTTTTTTAAAGACAATGGTATAAAAAGCACAATACTTTGTCCTTTAAAGAAAGGAGATAATTTTTTAGGGATTTTAGAATTAACATCAAAAGAAACTCAAGTATTTAATCGTGTAAATGCTAATATTCTAAAAGAAATAATCCCTCTTTTCGAAGAATCTTTAAATAGATACAATATAGAATTTGAAAATCAAATCAATGCTTACATTCAAACTGAATACACTTCTTTACATCCTAGTGTTAACTGGAAGTTTAGAGAAAAAGCTATTAAGCATTTGACAGATTTTTCTCAATCTAAACAAAAACCCCAAGTTTCTTTTCAAAATCTTTATCCGATGTATGGAGAAATTGATGTTAGAAATTCTTCTATTATCCGAAATCAAGCTGTAAAAATTGATTATCAAAATCAAATCAATTATCTCATCAAAATATGTAAAGAACTACATATAAGAAGTAATGATGATAAATTTTTAGAAAATATAAATGTTTTAAATCATTTTCTTTCTGAAATAGATAACGTTGATAAAATTTATTTTGAAAGTGAAATTTTTGATTACATCACTAAAAATATACATACAGAAATACCAAAACATGTTCTACCTGAAGAAAAATCTATTATTATAAAGTATTTAAAAAAACTTGATAAAATAACTGGACTTTTCTATAAAGAACGTAAAAAGTTTGACAAATCCATCCAAACAATTAATACTTTACTATCCAATAAGTTAGATTTTTATCAATCAAATGCTCAAAAAATTTTTCCTCATTATTATGAACGCTTTAAAACTGATGGTATTGACTATAACTTGTATGTAGGAAAAAGTATATCTCCGCTTTTAAAATTTAATTACAAAAAAATCAAAAAAATTAGATTTTGGCAATTAGAAACTATGATTAATTTAGAACAGTTGTATAAAACAATTCAACATAATATTCCTTTAAAAATGGACGTTTGTTCATTGATTTTTACAACTAATACAACTTTAGATATAACTTTTAAACTTGATGAAAAACGTTTTGATGTTAATGGTTACAATAACGCTAAATACGAAATTATAAAAAAGAGAATTAGTAAAGCTACAGTAAAAGGTACACATGAAAGGATAAGTCAACCAGGAAAAATTTGTATTGTATATACTGATGATTCTTTAAAAGATGAGTACATTGAATACATTCAAAAATTGATTTCTGAAGAACGATTGAATAATGATATAGAATATTTAGAAATTGATGATTTACAAGGAATAAGTGGTTTATTAGCATTAAGAGTATCTGTAAATTATACGTTAAAATAAACTTATTGATAAAAATCAAAAAAATAGCCTTCTAATTTCTGAAGGCTATTTTTTTTGATTAAAATCCGAAATTGAATCCAAATACAATTCTTCCAGGATCATCTCCCTTAAAATAAGATATTGTTGCTGTAACTGTATTTACTCCATTCAACCAAATACCTCCTCCTGTAGAAGAATGCCATTTTTTAGAATTTTCACCATCTAACCAAACCCTACCATAATCAGCACCAACAAACACACCTAAACGTAAAGGAACAATCGCTTTGAAACGAAATGCATCAAAACGCAAATCAGAAGTTTGTAAGAATACTTTATTTGCAGTAAATCTACCTGGTCTATAACCTCTAAAATCTTGGTCACCTCCCAAAGTTGCCATTTGATAAAACTCAACATTTTCATTTTTACCCCAAATAGCTTTACCTTTTAACATGGAAGCTATTGTTAACCTTCCATTTGCAGAAATTTTATGTGTAAAACCAAGATTCATTTCTGTGTAGAAAAAATTTCTATCTACATCTTCTAAATTAGTAACCCATTTTGCATTTGTCAAAAACAACATTCCAGATTTTGGCATTGATTCATTATCATAATTTTTAAAAACATATTTAGCACCAACTTCTCCAAAATTTTGCCCATCAAAAACTTTTTCATTAATCCCTATTCCTGGTTGTTTAACTACTCTATCAAAATTTTCTTGAACTGTTTTATGGCTATATTCTCCATAGAAATCTATACGACCGTTATTTTCTGTAATTTTAAAAACTGACGCTCCTATAGCATAATTTCTCAATCGAACGCGATTATAGTTCATTCCTAACGTTTTTTGATTATTTTTTGTTTCGTTTCCAAATCCAAAAAAGTTAGTACTATAAGTTGGTGTTGTATACAATGCGTTAATATCTAAATTCCAATTACCTATAGCTTTTATAAAAGTTCCTTTGTATTTTAATTCTAAAGCTTCTGTAGCAAAAAAGTAGCTAGCTTGTAGACTATGTTTCTGAGAAAATGGTTCTTTATCAAATCCATTAACAACATAGGTTGGAGAAATCCCTATTTTTAAACCATCATCAGGATTAAAACCAAAGTTTGGTAAAGCAGAGTAATAATTATATTTTGGTTGTTTGTATAAATATGTGTTAACTTCATAATCATAATTAGCCCTTTTGTTATCTAATATTGAATCTGATTTATAATGTTTTAAAGAATTATCATAAACTTTAATACGATCTGTTTTTTTTATTTCACTCTTATTACTCTCAGAAGCTCCAATAACTCTAACTAATATTTCTTTATTACCTTTTCCATCAACTGTAAAATTATCTTTACCTTTTAAACCATATAATCGTATTTCTTTGGTCTCTTTTTTATTGTAAGTTTCATCTAAAATTAAATCTTTTTTACCTCCAGAATATATTTTTACATTTGTTTTACCTTCTGGTAATCGAGTAATTAAAAAATCATCTTTTTTATCAGTACCTTTTAGAATAATTAATTTTCTAAGAACTTTATGATATTCTTTCGTAAATTTCTCTAATTTAGCTTTTCTTTTAATTAAATTATCAATTACTGTTTTATCATAATCTCGTTTTACCTCATTAGGAATTAACTGGAATGATTCTCTTATATATTCATCACTTAAGTTATTTTGTATATATTTTGCTTGTTCTAACCAAGCGTCAAGATTAGAAGATTCTAACACAGCCAAATCTAGTGAATAAGGTTCTCTATTAAACCATTTTACATTTCTTATATCATCTTTATAATCTTGCATATGTCTCAATGCAGGAATTCTCATCAATAATTTTAATAATAACCCATCATATTTTGGAAAAACTTGATCTCTATCTCTTGGAATAGGTTGATAAATCGTTTTATTTCCATCTTTATAAATACCCCATCTCCATTGATCCTCATGCCTATCCCAATCACCTACAAGCATGTCAAACAACCTAGCTCTCATATATGCATTCTTATCTACAATCACATTTTTATTTTTATTGATTGCTGCAAGCATATCATCTGTACTTACTATATCTTTAGGATAACCAAAACGTTCATCCTGAAAAAGAGACATAGGACGTTCTTCTATCATATATAATTCATTCCCAAAAAATTCATTGTATTTACCTAATGCATTTTGTTTTGGAACATAATATAAATCTGGAGTTGAATGCATTATCTGTAAAGGATTCATTAAATTTGCTGCAACAATAGGATAATAAGGATTATTGGTTGTATAGAAATCCATTAAGAATTTTTCAGAAAAAGTTCCATTAAATTCATCTGCTACATATTTGTCTTTAAATGCAACTTGTTGTATAAATTGTGTTGCACTTTTTTTAACTGAGCGCATATTATATTCTCTGCCTTCCTTATCAATTAATCTTAAACTTCGAGTTTGGTGTCCTCCTCCTTTTCTCAAAGCTCTTAAACCTCCATGTAAACTATCTAAATCGACAGTATTTGCAGAAATTGATTGCCAATAAACAGAGCGATAATGCTTGCCTAAAAAGAATTTATATGTATTAGATTTTTCTGTTTCTTTTATTGGATAAACTGAAGTCTCAACTTTATTAGGGATTTGTTCAATATATTTTTTTTCTATATAAACTTTATTCTTCTCAGTAACAGGTTTAGAAAGTAAAAGTTTTACATTATTATCTTTAAAAGCATAATAATTAATTCTAGAAGCTCCATTATCATATAAATCTAAAACTGCATAACCTTTTCCTCCGTAAGAAAAATCATTTTTACCAACTATTTTAGCTGATTCACTTTTAGATCCTGATCCACTTATAATCTGTTTTATATTATGATCTTGAACATACTGTAAATTATGATCATGTCCTGAGACAACTATAACATTATCCCTATTTTGTATTAATGTTGCAATTCTTGATGAAAGCTCTCTATATTTATAATTACTTAAATCTTGAGGATTAAGTCCACTACTACTTCTTAATAAATTAATAAATGATCCAACTATTGGTAAAGGAATTTTAAAAGATTCTCCAAAAGGATAAAATTGTTTTTTTAAATCATATTGTCCTCCATGAGATCCATTTGAAAATAAAGGGTGATGAATTGCTAATATAGTTGTTCTATTTTGATATTTATTTAATTGAGATTCTAATTCTTCTAAAAAATCTTCTCTAGATTTTATATCACAATTTTCATTTATTTTAGGATGTTTATCCCAATCTTGTAAATACCATTCAGAATCAATAGCAATAATTCCTATACTATCATTTACATTTATTTTATCAATAGGACAACCATCTTTAGGTAAAAAACTTTTTTTACCACTTAATTGTTTTTTTACAATTTTTTCTTGTTCTTTTAATCCTTTTATTCCATTTCTCCAATCATGATTACCTGGAATAAAAAGGGTTTTTCCTTTAAAATCTTTAGCTAAATCAATTTGAAGTTGTAATTTTTCTCTACTTTTTTTAAAATCATCTTTAGTAGAATCTACAACTATACCATTTTCATAAACATTATCTCCTAAAAAAATTAAATAAGCAGCTGAATCTGCTTTTGAAAGTTGATTTTTTAGAACAGATAAATTTTGTTTATTTTCTATTAAATCTAAATTTCCTGCATCTCCTACAAGATATAATGATTGTATTTTTTTCCCTTCTATGTTTTCTTGCTTTATATTTTTCCCATATTGTGCATGATGTGTTGCACATGAAGAAATAGATAAGGAAAGACCTAAAAAAGTAAGAAACGGATAATTTATTTTTTTATTTAGAGTCGGTAATATTTTCATACATTTAAGCGTTAAATATTTGTAATGAATCAAGCTTTATTAAAAATAGAAAACTATATCTTCAATCTATTCAAAGATAATCTTTCTTTGGATTATACCTATCATAATTTTATGCATACAGCAAAGGTTGTTGAAGCTATAAAAGTTTTAGTATTAAATGAAAATATTTCAGAAGAAAAAGTAGAAAAATTACTAATCGCTGGTTGGTTTCATGATACAGGTTATACAAAATCAATAAAAAATCATGAACATGAAAGTATTAAAATTGCAAGTGATTATTTAAAAAATATAAATTTTTCTGAAGATTATATCAATGATATAAAAAAATTAATATTAGCAACAGAAATTACATATACACCTGAAAATATAGAAGAATGTATTATAAGAGATGCTGATAATTACCATCTTGCACAAAAAGATTATTTCAAAATTTCTGAGTTATTACGAGATGAAATTTCAAAAACTTGTGAAAAAAAATTTTCTGACTACGAATGGAATTTACAAAATAGAAATTATTTTTTGAATATGCACCATTATTTTACAGATTCTGCTAAAAAACTATGGCTCAAAGGGAAGGAAGATAATTTAGTTACAATACAAAATAATATTAAAGAAATTAATCTTATTGGTGAAATTCCTAATAAATTTGAACTAAAAAAGAAAAAAAGTGATAAAATTCAACAACCAAATCGTGGTGTTGATACACTTTTTAGAGTTACATTAAGTAATCATACTAGACTAAGTGATATTGCTGATAGTAAAGCAAATATTTTATTATCTGTTAATGCTATTATTATCTCAATCGCTTTATCCACATTAGTACCTAAATTAGGAAACCCACAAAATCATCATCTTGTTATTCCTGCAACTGTAATGTTACTTTCTAGTGTTATATCAATTGTATTTGCAATAATGGCTACAAAACCAAACGTTACTTATAATAAATTTAATGATGATGACATTAAAAATAGAAAAGTCAATTTACTTTTTTTTGGTAATTTTTATCAAATGGGTTTAGATGCCTATGAAGATGCTATGAAAGAATTAATGGAAGATAAAGATTACTTATACAACTCACTTACAAGAGATTTATATTATTTAGGAAAGGTTTTAGAAAGGAAATACCGTATACTAAGTATTACATATACTATATTTATGATTGGAACAATTCTATCTGTATTAACATTTGCTGTTGCTCTACTTACTAATATCTTTTAAAAAATCTATTTAATAATGTAACGTTTTGTAAATATAAACTACATATTAAAAGGAAAGTAGATTATAACAAACTTGGACAATAAAGCAAACATATTTACTGAATTAGTTGAAAAAAATCAAGGGATAATACATAAGGTTTGTCGTGTTTATACAGATGACAAAGATTCTCATGATGATCTTTTTCAGGAAATTGTTTTACAATTATGGCGATCTTATGATTCTTTTAAGGGGGATTCAAAGTTTACAACATGGATGTATCGTGTTAGTCTAAATACAGCAATTACATTAATACGAAAAAAAACGAAATCAAAAGAAATAGATTACGCAGAATCTAATTTCATCAATATAAAATCTGACGATAAAGACGAAAGTCTAGAAGAAAGAATTACACTTCTATACGCTTCTATACATTTTTTAAATGATATAGAACGTGCACTTGTTCTACTCTATTTAGAAGATTTACCTTATAAAGACATCGCAGAAACATTAGGTATTTCTGAGGTAAATGCTCGGGTTAAAATGAATAGAGTAAAAATCAAATTAAAAGAAATAATGACTAAAATGGAACAATAATGGAGTTAGATGACTTAAAATCAATATGGAGTTCCATAAAAGAAGAAGATAAATTTGATAAAAATCAAATTTTCAATATGTTGAAGAAAAAATCTTCAACAACTATTAAATGGTTGTTTATTTTTACTTTTTGTGAATTTATACTTTTCCTTTTTTATAATACTTATGTTATAATTTCTGGAGAAAATTTTTTTAATAATGATGTAAAAACTCTTGTAAAAAGAACAACAATAAATAATTACGAAATTGCATCTATTTTTAATATCACAATTACAGTTGCTTTTTTGGTTATTGCTTATCGTTATTATAGAAATATTAACCTCAATCAATCTGTTGTTAATCTTATAAAAAATATTGTTGCATTCAGAAAATTAGTTAATCTATTTATACTAATAACTATATTAAGTTTAATCCTATTTTCAGCTCCTTTTTATTATGAATTAGGAGAATCAATATACCTTACAAAACATATTAAAGATGTTAATCCTATTGGTAACTCTAGCCTTTTTGGATGGATAGCAATAATTGTTTCTATTGTTTTTATTATTTTTATTGGTGGTATTTATTATGCTTTAATTCACTTGCTTTTTCTTAGAAAACTACAACAAAACCTAAAAGAATTAAGAGAAATTAAATAAAAATTATATTTTTGTCATTAGAAATGAAAAAGTACATTCAATATATCATGATTTTGATTTCACTGTTTATGACAGTGTTTCAGTCTTTGCATATATTGGAGCATTCATCAAATAACGAAGATATAGAATTAGAAGAAGGTTTTTCTAATATTCACGATACTTGTAATATATGTCATTATAACCAGCAGTTTGTTGATAATGATATAACAATTGAAATTGAGGATGAAATACAAACTTTCATTCAAAAAGATAAAATACTTTTCTCTAAACAGGTTAAACAATCTGTTTTATTAACTCACAAAAGTTTACGAGCACCACCATACATAATTTAATCTCAAAAAATAAAGTTTTTTTTACGTTATTAAATTATTGTATTCATGTCAATTCACATAAAATGGGGAATTGTTACTACATTATTGTGTAGTAGTACATTTGCTCAAAATATTTTTGAAGGTCAAATTATTGACAAAAACCAAAAACCTATTCCTTTTGTAACTATTTTCTTTGATAATAAAGAAATACTTACAAATACTGAAGGAAAATTCAAAATAGATAACTTAGCAAAAGGTAATCATCAAATAAAAATTGATGAGCAAGGTTATGAACCATTGAATCAAACCATATCTTTTGAATCAAATAAAAAATATATATTTACTTTAACATTTCATAAGACTTACCATTTAGATGAAATTACTGTTGCTGGTCATCATCATGATTTTACAACAGCAAATATTGAAAGAATTGATCAATCCTTCATAAAAGAAAATTATGCTGGTTCATTTGCTAAATCTCTAGAAAATATTGCAGGTGTTAATGCCTCTGGAATAGGTTCATCTGCTTCAAAACCTATCATTAGAGGTCTTGGATTTAATCGGTTAATTGTTAGTGAAAATGGAGTAAAACAAGAAGGACAACAATGGGGAGCTGATCATGGTTTAGAAATTGATGCATTAAATGTAGAAGATGTTGAAATTATAAAAGGTCCTGCAGCATTAGAATATGGAAATGAAGCTATAGCCGGTGTTATAAGAATCAATAACAATAATATTCCTGCAAAATATTCTACTTCAGGAGAAGTAAAAGGATTATATCAATCTGTAAATGATGATTATAGAATAGGATTTAATGTAAAGTCTAGAGAAAATCATTTATTCTATAAAATAAAAGGAACTTACGGAAATTTTGGTGATTATAGAACAACAACAGATCGTATTTATTATTTGAATAGATATTTACCTATATATAATAAGCGAGTAAAAAATACAGCAGGAAGAGATGCTAATGCTGAAGTTCAAGTTGGTTATATTGATGAAAAATTTCGATCTATTTTAACAATTTCAAACGTAAATCAAAAAATGGGATTTTTTCCTGGTTCTCACGGAATACCATCAGTAGACAGGTTACAACCTGATGGTAATTATCGTAATATTGATTTTCCTTATCAACAATCTAATCATTTTAAAGTGATATCAGAGAATGAATTTCGTATAAATTCTAAAAATATTATTAAATTTATTAGTAGTTATCAAAACAATCATCGACAAGAAATAAGTGCTTTTCACACTCACTATGCTAACCAAAAAGCACCTGAAAAAGATCCTAATTTAGAATTAGATTTTAAACTTTCTACTTACGATTCGCAATTAAAATTTGAACATAATCATAATAAAAATTTTAAAACAATTGTTGGTGTTCAAAGTCAATTACAATCAAATAATATTGCTGGATATAATTATTTATTACCAAAATATAATAGAAATATTTTTAGTGCTTTTCTTATTGAAGAGTTTAAACATTTAAATAAATGGAAAGCAAATGTAGGTTTACGATATGATTATTCTACTTTTAAATCTGAAGGATATTTTGATAAATTTTTATATAATTATCTTTTGGAAAAAGGAAATTCTATAGGTATTGCAGATTATTATGCCAATAGAAGTTCAGAAATTGATAGAAAATTTAACAATCTTAACGCAATGATTGGTGCTACCTATCAACCAACTAATATATGGGATTTCAATTTAAATATTGGTACTAATTTTCGTTTACCTACAGCTATAGAACTTGGTTCTAATGGTATACACCATGGTAGTTTTCGACATGAAAGAGGAAATCCTAATTTAGATGCTGAAAAAGGTATTGCTTTAGATTTTAAATCAACTTTTCATAAAAATGATTGGAATATATCCTTAAGCCCTTATGCTTATTATTTTAGTAACTACATATTTTTAAAACCATCTGGTCAATTTTCTATATTACCTCATGGAGGTCAAATCTATGAATATACACAAAGTAAAGCTATTTTAACTGGATTTGAATTTGAAATAAGAAAAAAAATTAATGGAAATTTTGATGTTCACTTTATCTATGAATATTTATATAATAGACAAATTAAAGACAATAATAAATTAGGTAATTATTTACCTTTTACTCCTGCAAATAATATTTTCGGACAATTAAATTACAGTACAAAAAAAGAAATTGGAGTTATTGAAAATCTAAACTTTTTCGTAAATGGTAAATATACATTTGAGCAAAATAAAATTGCACAAAATGAAGATATTACCTCTCCATATTTTTTACTAGGAATGGGACTTAAAACATCTCTGAAAATAAATAATTTCCGTGCAAATTTAAATATTCAAGCTTCTAATTTATTAAATAAAAGATATTATAACCATACTAGTTTTTATAGAGCATTACAATTACCTGAACAAGCTCGAAATATACAAATTATGTTAGGAATACCATTTGGAAAATAGATGTTGACTATGAACAGTAAAAAATCTTTTTTTGGTTTTTTCTTTGGTCTTATACTTATTGCTATACCTATTTTTAATCTCCTTCATTTTATTTTAGTAGATCATCAAGAAACTATTGATCTTAAAAAGAAGGAAGTTATACATCATCAATGTAATCATTATACCTTTCATTCAATTTTTATTGATACACATGATGAACCTATAATAGTAATAGTTGAAGAATATTATTATTATAAAGAAAATAACTCGTATCTAAAAAATAATGAAAAAAGTTCTACAATAAACTATTGTTTTACTAGAGGACCTCCAGATAACTTTTTATTCATATTATCAACCAATACCTAGAATTTTATCTGAATTAATTAAAATTATAAAAATGAAAAAATCAATATTAAAATATACACTAATCGTTTTATCTACATTACTTATAACTTCATGTTCTAGTGATGATGATTCTTTAGATACAACAAAACCAGAAATTCAATTAATATCTCCAAAAGATGATGCTCATTTCCATTTAGGTGATGAAATATCTATTGAAGCTATATTAAAAGATAATACAGCATTAGGAAGTATAAAAATTGACATCCATTCTGCTGAAGATGGTCATCAACATAAAACAGCTAATATTAGTTGGGAATATAATGAAGAAATTAATATTTCTGGAAACACAAAAGAATTTGCTTTAAGCCATAAAGTACAAATTCCTGCTGAAGGTATTACAGGTGGACATTACCATTTAGGATTGTATGTAATTGATCAAGCAGGAAATCAAACACAGCAATTTATTGAAATTGAAGTTGTAAACCATGATGAAGATGATGACCATGATCACGATCACGATCACTAAAAAAAAATTATCTTTCAAAATTTTAAAAACGCTTGAATTTTCAAGCGTTTTTTTTATGTCTATTGTACAAAAGATTATTATTTTAGCAGTAATTTTTATTAAAACACAAAAAAATGATAGCAATAGCTGATAGTGGTTCTACAAAAACTGATTGGGTTATTTTAGATGATAATCTTAATGAAGTTTTAAGAACAAGTACAATAGGTTTCAATCCATATTTTGTAACTGCTGATGACATTTCATCTGAGTTAGAAAAAAATGAAGATTTAAATCCTATCGCTGGTGAATTTAAAAAAGTATTCTTTTATGGTGCTGGAACATCTAGTGAAAAATTAAAAGAAATTGTATATAATGGCTTACACAATTTTTTCACAAATGCTGAATTAGTTGTAGACCATGACCTACTTGCTGCTTGTTATGCATCATATATGGGAAAACCTGCTATGGTTTGTATCTTAGGTACAGGTTCTAATTCATGTTATTTTGATGGAGTTAGCCTTCGTGAAGAAACAAAATCTTTAGCTTATATTCTAGGAGATGAAGGATCTGGAAATGATTTAGGAAAACGACTTTTAAGAGCTTATTTCACAAAGAAAATGCCTCCTCACTTAGCTAAAGCATTTGACGATTATTACAAACTTACTGTAGAAGAATTAAATCATAATGTATACAATAATAAGTTTGCAAACACTTATTTAGCATCATTCAATAAATTTGTTCTTGAACATAGAAATGACCCTTTTGTTCAAAAAATAATTTATGATGCTATGTCTTCATTTATTGAATATCAAATTCTTCCTTACGAAGAATCTCGTCAATCCGAATTAAATTTCATTGGATCAATTGCTTATATTTATGAAGATATTATACGCTCTGTAGCTGCTCAATATCACTTGAATGTAGGTCATATTATTAGAAAGCCAATAGATAATATTGTTGATTATCATAAAAAATATTTAATCAATAATTAAAAATATTGAATGATCGTATCCAAAATTGCAGTAATTAGTTATAATGTACCTCATCGTAAAACACAAGATGTTTTACATGGTTTAAAAGCTAAAGGTTATAAAAATGTAAAGCTATTGGCTTTACCTTTTGTAAAAAGAGAAAATCCTTTTATTCCTATTTATCAGCATAGACCAAATAAAGCAATACAAATAACACCAAAAAATTATTGTGAAAATTTTGGATACGATTTTGATTTAACTTCCTTTGAAACAATTTATTCTCAATTAGAATCTTATCAACCAGATTATATTATTATTGCTGGAGCTGGTTTATTACCTAGTATATTAGTAGAAAAATATAAAATAATTAATACTCATCCTGGTTTTTTACCTTTTACACGCGGATTAGATTCTCTAAAATGGGCTATTACTAATAAAACAGAAATAGGTGTAACCACTCATTTTATTAATGAAGAAGCTGATGCTGGTTTTTTAATAGAACAGCAACATGTTCCTGTTTATGAAAATGATACTTTTCATTCTGTTGCTCAAAGACAATATGAAATGGAAATTGAAATGTTAGTCAATTCTTTAGAAATAATACCTACTATAACAGAATTTAAATCTCTATCTTCTTCAGAACATCCAGCTACTCGAAGAATGCCCAAATTAATAGAAAAAAATTTGCTCATAGCTTTTGAAGACTATAAGCAAAAATTTAAAATTAAAAACTACTTATCTATTACTTAAATTAAGTAAATACAAAAAAATCAACGATTATAAATTTTCGTTTTTAATGGTTTCAAAATTAAAATTATTGCTACCGATAATCCTACTATAAATAAAACTCGGAATATTTCCATATTCGAAACCAATAATGCTTGATTAAAAAGCCTACTTTTCAATGTTCCAAATGATAATAATTCTGCTTCATTCGCTAAATGACTTGAAATATTTTTATTATATAAAGCAGACCATTGTTCTTGAAATATAGGACTTGATTTATCCAAATTTTTTGTCATCAAAAATTGATGCTTTGTTGTAAGATGTAAAACAGCATTTTGCATAATTGAGAAAGCTATTGTAGTAGTCCAAAAACGTATTGCAATACCTGCATGTGCTGCATTACCTGAAAATGTTGGATGTACTGATCCTATAATAAACAATATTAAAGGTGTAAAAAGCATTCCCTGTCCTACTCCTTCTAAAAATAATACTGGAACAACTGCTGATGTACGTGTATCTGGAAAAAACAAATAACTAAACCATAACATACTTGCAGATAGTACCAAAAATCCTAAACAAAATATATAACGAAATTCAATTTTATTTTTAACTAATAGAAAAGAAATCATTACTCCTGTAACAGTTCCTGCTACATTATAAAATTGAATATTAAGAACATATTCCCAAGGCCATTTCCATACAACTGCCATTATTTGGTAAATATTACTCATACTTGCTCTTAGAGTATAAAATACAAAAAATAAAAGCAAACCAATAACTAATCGTTTGGATTTTAAAATTTCAAAATGAAATAATGGTCTTCTTGATGTTTTCTGATGATAAATAAATAATCCACTAAAAATAAAGGTTGTAACAAATGATATTACAATCAAAGGAGATTCAAACCAAAAATATTTTTTCCCATAAATTAACCAAAATGCGCCTGAAATTAATGTAATACTCATTAAAAATACTCCTCCCAAATTTAATTGATAAAGAGGTTTCTGTGGATACATTCTATTTTGATTAAAGAATAAAACATAAATACTTAATGATAAAACATGAAAACTCATAATTGTATAAATAATCATATTGTAATTGTAATTCTGTATAGCGAATTTCACCATTAATGTAGTTATCTTATCTCCGCATAAAATCACACAATAAAACATAGAATAAGCAATTAGCTTAGCATTCTCGTGCTTTATCCTTGAAATTATAATTGGAACTAATATCACTCCTTCAAATAAAGATATAGGACCCTGAATAAATCTGAGAATTAGAATTAATTCTGTATTTTTGGTTAAAGTCATTGCAAACAATACCAATATATTAAGCATTGTCATTACCAATAAGTAATTTCTTATATTAAAAAAATGAAATAACCTTTCATGAACAAAAAATCCACAAACAATAGTAGCATAAGCTAAAGAAAATAAAAATTGTAAATCATCAACCTCTAAATCTAAAAATGATGCAGTAAATGTACTATTCATGTTGAATATCATTAACACCATTAGATAAGGCATCATGGCTATTCCCAGAAAAGGTACAATTAACTTTTCTGGAACCCATTTTTTGAATATAGAAGCTTGTTCTAACATAATTCTTTTAATCTAATTTTCCTGCAGATACATTGACATTCATTCCTGTTCTTAGCTTTTCATTATCTTTTGATTTTTCTAAGATGATTTTTATTGGAAAACGTTGTTCTATTTTTACAAAGTTTCCTGTCGCATTATCTGGTTTAACTAATGAAAATTCTGATCCAGAAGCAGGTGATAAAGATTGTACTTTTCCTTTAAATTCTATATCTGGAAAAGCATCTGCTTTCAAAATAACTTCCTTATTTAGATCAATTTCACCAATTTGAGTTTCCTTAAAGTTAGCGATAACCCATTTCTCTTCAGAAACAACTTGTACTAAAGTTTGTCCTTCTTTTATTAGCTGTCCTACTTGTATATTTTTAACACCAACCCAACCATCATAAGGAGCTATTACGTAAGAATATGATAATGTTAATTTTGCATTATTTAACTGAGCTTGTCTTTGTTCTACTTCTGTTTTAGCTGGAGCAACTTTTGTTTGTTCTGCAAAAGTTCCGATATTAATTGATCTTCTTTTTTGTTCTAAAGCACTAAGATTAGCTTTTGCTTGCTTATAAGTAGCTTCAATTTCTTCAAACTGTTGTTCAGTTGCTGCATCTTCTTTTACTAAATTTTTAAAACGATCGAAATCTTTTTCTGTTCTCCAAACTTCAATTTTTGCAGCTTCAATATTTGCATCAATTACGTTTACATCACTTGCTTTTGTTACAACCGACTCCTCTACTGTTTTTACAGCTTGTGTAGTACTTTCTAAATTTGCAGTTGCTATATCCACTTGATTTTTAAACTCCCTATTATCAATCACAACTAACGTATCTCCTTTGTGTACAAATTGATTTTCTTCAAAATTTATTTTATCAATAAAACCTGGAACTCTACTTGCAACTGGTGTTATATATTGTCTTACTTGAGCGTCATTTGTATTGACATGACTTCTAGAAAATAAATAAAACCAAAAAACAGTTGAAACTCCAATTAATATGAAACCCCATGCGACTATAGAAAGTGTTCTATTAAGTCTTCTCTCCCCTTTTGTTATTTGTTTTCCCATAGTTTTATAAATTTCCTAAAACGTATTGTAATTGATAGTATTTTAATTGTTTGTTGATTTGTAGTGATATCATGTTTGATTCAGCTTCTAAATAAGAATTATCTGCATCTATTAACTCAGTAATTAAACTTAATTTATTAATATACTTTGTTTTCACGATTCTATAATTCTCTTGAGCTTGTTGTATAGCCTCTTCTGCTATTTTAATTTTTTCTATAGCTTCTTCCAATTTTCTATTAGAAGCGAAAACATCGTGTCTAATTTGTTCTTCTTTTTCTTCAATTTCCAATTTTGCTATAGATATATTAGTATCTGCCATTCTCATTTTTTGTTTATTTTTAAAAAAACTACTCAATGGCACAGTAACATTAACACCTACCATTCCAAAACGATACATATGTGGCTGTGGAGGAAAAAACATAAAGTTAGGATAATTATAACCATACTCTCCTCCTGCTGTTATTTTAGGAAGAACATTCGCTTGGGTTATTTTTTTATCTAATTTTTTAAGTTCTAAATCTTGATTAACTATTTTCAATTCCTCATCTTTTGTTGTAGCTTCTAAAATCATTTCATCAACTAAACCAATTTGATCATTCGTTGTAAATAGTTCACTTGTATCAATATGTATATCTTGATCTTCAGGTAATGACAATATAGTTTTTACTTGATGCTCTACAATTGCAATATCATTTGCTAATTCTGTAAAAGACATTTTATGATTTGACAATTGTAATTCTGTTCTAAGAACTTCATTATTAGTTACCAATCCATTTTTTCTTAAAAGTTGAGTTTGTTTAATTACAGCAGAGTCTTCATGCATTTTATCTTGTATCAGCTTCTCTTGTTCTTGCAAATGCAGAATTTGTAAATAAGCTGTAATAATTTCCATTCGTAATTCACGAACATTCCTTTTAACCCTTAATTCAGAAATCTCAGTTTCTATTGCTGCCTTTTTCTCTTCATTTTTAATTTTTCCTCCCATATAAACAGGAATCTCAGCAGACAAAGTAAAATTATATTTTTTATTAGGCACTTTGTAGTCCGTTGCTGGATGAAGAAGTCCATGTTCAAACTGTTTTAAAGTAGATAAAACATGAAAACCCGTCAAAAAATTAACATCAGGGTATCTTTCATTTTTTAGATCTTTTTCTTTTAGTTCGGATAGTTGACTTTTAATAGAGTTAATCTGTAATTTTTTATTATTATTAATCCCTATTTCAATTGCTTCGCTCAATTTTAACTGATTATAATCAATTTCAGTTTGAGCATAAATATCTACACTTAACATTAAAAAAAACGCAAGTAATTGATATTTAATAACTTTAAACATCGTTTTTGTATTCAATTCTGGTTGTTATTCTGATTTCTTTGTAATGCAAATGTCAAATAAAGAATTTGAAAATAAATATTAAAATAAGAAAATAATTTGCTCATTCTCGCCAAATATTCTTACTTTGTTATAAAAATAATAATATTCATTTTTATTTATAATTAATCTAAAATATTTAAGTAATAATTATTCAATCCATGCTAAATACTGATTATTTTCCTGATATTAATAATGAAGAAGTTGACTTCTATATTAGAAATTTAAATTCTTATAGAATTGAAGTTGGCACACATGAACATAACAAATCTCAATTATTATATGCTGAAGGTGGTATAATACATATTTTTATAAATGGAAAACATTGGTATCTACCTGCAAGATGTTTTATTTGGATACCAGCTTTTACTCCACATTCTATTTTATCTTACAGTAAGTCAGTAGACATGTATAACTTCTATTTTAAAACAGAAATTGATGAAGGTGATTTCTACAAAGAATATAATATTTATTATGCTGACGATTTATTAAGAGAAATGTTCTTATTTACCAAAAAATGGAATGGAGCTGTTACATCAAATGACATCGTTAAATATAATTTTTTAAAAACTATAAAATCTATTCTCCCTGAAATGGAATCTAGTAAAATTCCTGTTATCTTACAACATGCTTTCCCAAAAGACAAAAAATTATTAGAAATTGCAGATTATTTGAGAGATAATTTAGAAAAAAATCTCACAATTGATGATATAGCTAAAAAATTTGGTTTAAGTTCTAGAACTTTATCAAGAAAGTTTAAAGATGGATTAGGTATCAATTATGTTCGCTTTCTAAGATCTTTAAGAATTACAAGGTCATTAGAATTAATTAGTAAAAATCAATTTAATATGTACGAAATAGCAATGCTTGTTGGTTATAATTCTCTTTCTTCTTTTAGTAATGTATTTTATAAAGTAACAGGTATACGTCCTACAGAATATTCAAAAATAACACAGAAAAAGAAATAATTTTTTTTCTTAACATAGGTTAAGAATCATTTTAAAAAAAAGTAGTTCATTTGTATAAAATAAAACAAATAAGAATGAAAATACTTGCATTTGCTGGAAGTAACAGCAAAAAATCTATCAATAAAGAATTATTAAATTTTGCACTAAAACAATTAAAAAACGTTGATATTGATTTAGTTGATATTAATGATTACGAAATGCCTATTTACTCTATTGATAGACAAATTGAAAATGGTTTTCCAAAAGAAGCAGAAGATTTTTATAAAAAAATAGAAGAAGCAGATGGTATCGTTGTTTCTTTAGCTGAGCATAATGGAAATTTTTCTGTTGCATTAAAAAACATTTTGGATTGGGTTTCTAGAATAGATATGTCATTTCTTAAAGAAAAGAAAATCTTATTATTAAGTACTTCTCCAGGAAGTTATGGTGGAGGAAATGTAATGGAAGTTGCTACAAAATATTTCAGTATGTTTGCTGGAGGTGAAATTATTGCAAGCTCTACTTTCCCATTTTTTAATGATAATTTCCAAAACGGTGAAATTACTAATGAAGAATTAAAAGCTACAATCTTAGAAAAAATTGAAATTTTTCAAGATGCTTTATCAAAATAATATACTATAAAAAAAGGTTGTCTTAATAGACAACCTTTTTTTATAATTATTTTTTAGCTGCTTCTTGTGTCGCAGATTTAATTTCTAATAGTGCTGTATCATCTAATGATTTAGTAGGGCTTTCATTTCCTCTATGGCACATTGTACAAGTAACAACATTTATTAATTCAGGATTTTTTGAATTTTCCCAATTAAAGTTTTTAGCATTTATTTCTCTTGTCATCAAAATCATATGACGAGCAAAACCTTTTTCTTTTTTGTCATCACTTGCAAAATCCATTTTTTTAGTTGTTGCATCACTAGCATGACAATAAGAACATTTAACACCTAAAGCCTCATTGTATCCTCTCATCAATCCTTTTAAGCTATCTTCCGAAATAGTTTGAGGTAATACTTTTAAATTTTTCCATTGAAATGTAGTTAATTCTTTACCTGTATCTATATTTCTAGAATTAGTAAAAGAAAATACCACAGTCAAAAAAGCTAAAATAGCTAACGTAATTGTAATTTTTTTTGTTTTCATTATGTGTCTCTTTTGTTACACACAATTTAAAACAATAAGGTTATAGATTATAACTTTTTAAAAATTTGGAATAATTTTAAATAATTATTAAAATTTCCAAACTAATAAACGAGATACTTTATTACCTTGTTGCATATCAACAATACGATAATCTCTTACTTTTTCTTTTTTTAGTACTGATTCTAAAATTCTAAGATTTTCTTTTTTAGAAACTAATGTAGAAAACCATTTTACTTGATTTCTATAATCTGCACTCTCTTTTATCATCTTTGTAATAAATAATCTCTCTCCTCCTCTACACCAAAGTTCAGAATTATTTCCTCCAAAATTTTGAATAGGTTTTTGATCAGATTCTTGCCCTAAATTCTTTAATTTTCGCATTGTTTGTTCCATTACTTCTTGATTTGATCTAAAGAATGGAGGATTACAAATTGTCATATCAAATTTTTCTCCTTGCTTAATAATATTTTTGAATATATTATTTGGATTAAATTGCATTCTGATATCAACTTTATTACGTAATCTAGAATTCTTTTTTACAATTTCTTCTGCATTCTTAAAAGATTCATAATCTAATTCCGCACCTACAAAATTCCAATCATATTCATAATTTCCAATAATAGGATAAATACAATTTGCTCCAACTCCAATATCTAGAATTTTAACGTCCTTACCACGAGGAATAACTCCATCAAATTTTTCTCCTAAAATATCAGCTACATAATGTATATAATCTGCTCTACCTGGAATCGGCGGACAAAGATTAGCCTTTGGTAATTCCCAATAATCAATATCATAATATGTTTTTAACAAAGCCTTATTCAATGCTTTTACAGCTTCTCTATCAGAGAAAGTGATTGTCGGTTCGTTTTCTTTATTTGGCTTTATATATTTGGTAAGAGCAGGATAAACTGCACAAAGTTTCTCGAAATTATAAGCTGTTATATGACGATTTCTTGAGTGTAGTTTTTTTAATTTACTCTTCTTTTCTGGAGTATTCATACAAAAATATTTATGCAAAAATAAGACAACCTTTGTATTTTATTACAAAGGTTGTCTAGGTTTTAATTATTTTAATTGTTTTTGTAATGTTTCTATTTGGTCAAGAAGATGGTGAATAACTTCTATGCCTTCTATATTTATACCTAAATTATAATGAAATTCTATATATCTTTCTACTTTTGTTAAGTCTTCCTCATCTATAAAATATTCTTGATTACGCTCATGTAGAATAACCAAATCATTTTGGTATAAATCGATTAAAAACTTAGGTTCTATTTTATGATACTCGCAATATTTTACGACTGAAATTGTAACATTTTTCATGGTTTAACCTTTTTTTATTTCACGTAATTTTTCAAATAATTCTTTTTCTTCTAAAGTTAATTGTGTTGGTATTTTCACAGAAAAAGTAACATATAAATCTCCAAATTCATTTTCTTTCTTGTAAATTGGTAATCCTTTACCTTTTAGCTTTACTTTTTTACTATTTTCTGTTCCTTCTTTTATTGGTACTTTTACTTTCCCTGAAAGTGTATCAACAACTACTTCCCCTCCTAAAATTGCATCGTATAAATCAACCTCAACAGTTTTATATAAATCTGCTCCATCTACATCAAATGATGTATTATTATTGATATGAAAAGTTATATACAAATCCCCATTTGGACCATTATTATAACCTTTTCCTCCATGACCTTTTATTTTTATAGTTTGTTCATCTTGAACCCCAGCAGGAATTGTAATTCTAATGTTTTTACCATTTACAGCAAAAGTTTGTTTTTGAGAAGTAAGTACATCAGTCAAATTAAGAGAAAGACTTGCATTTACATCCTGTCCTTTAAAACCAGTTGATTTACTTCTTCCATCACGTCCAAACATAGAACCAAAGAAATCAGAATAACCATCAAAATCACCAAAACCTTGTCCAGCATCAAAATCGCTATATTGCTGTTGACTTTGCTGTTGCTGACGAGCCTTTTCATATTCCTCACCATGTTGCCAATTTTCTCCATATTTATCGTATTTCTTACGCTTTTCTGGATCACTTAATACCTCATTGGCTTCATTTAATTCTTTAAATTTTTGAGCAGCTTCTTCATTATTAGGATTTAAATCTGGATGATGCTTACGGGCTAATTTTCTATAAGCCTTTTTTATTTCGTCTTGAGTTGCTGTTTTAGATATACCTAAAACTGTATAATAATCTATAAAAGCCATGATAATTTATACTTTTTTGTATACCCTAATTTAGTAAAAATAAAGTAAATAATCATTAGCTTTTTGTATTTATAAAATATAAAGTAACATATTGATTCTAAAAATAATATTTATTACATATTGTGTATTTTGTTTATTTATTAATAAAATATTTATTCAATTAAAATTCTAATCTTAATACAATTTGAATTTGTAAACAAAAATTAAAATGACGAATTTTAATTCAAAACTTGTAACAGGTTCTCGATATTATAATTTATAAGAACTTTAAAAAGATTTATCTGTAAATTTGCAGAATGGAAAATCAAAAAAATAATCCTTTACACGGAAAACGCTTAGATGATATTATAGAAGAATTAGTTGTATTTTATGGTGGATGGGAAGGATTGGGAAACCAAATAAGTATTAAATGCTTTAATGATAATCCTAGTTTAAAGTCTTCTCTAAAATTCTTACGAAAAACTGATTGGGCAAGAAAAAAAGTTGAAGAATTATACATTAAAAAGATTGTTAAATAATGACACAAACTATTGTTGAAGAAAAAATTTTTATTGAGCATGAACTTCTTCATGAAATTGAAGAAGAAAAACAAGTTATCATACATTGTCACATGATTGCCGATGAATATTCTAATGCAGCGAGAATTTGGCCTTCTACATATATTATAGATAATCAAAGTGGACAACGAAATCAGTTACTATTTGCTGATGGAATAACTATGTATCCTACTTGGACATATATCAAAGAATTTTCTTCTCTCAATTTTACGCTTATTTTTGGAGGGTTACCAAAATCTTGTAAATCTTTTGATTTGGTAGAGATAATACCACAAGCAGGTGGTTTTGAATACAGAAAAATACCTAGAAATAAAACAGATGTATACCACATCAATTTAGATTAGTTAATAGCTATTGGTTACAATTATAATCCATTTGTTTTTTTATTTTATTTTTAGCTTCTTCTCCTACCCATTCATTACATAAATACAATCCCAAATCTATTGATGCACTTACAGCTCCAGAGGAAATAATATCGTTATCTTCTACTATTCTATCTTTTATAACTTCTTTACAATATGGTTTCAGAGTTTCATATTCCTGATAATTTGTAGTTGCTTTTCTATCCTTTAAAAATCCAGCAGCACCTAAGATTAAACTTCCGGTACATATAGATATTTTATGTTTTACATCTTTAGAAGTTTTTATCCATTCTATAAATTCATTATTGAATTGTAAACTTCTTGTTCCAAAACCTCCTGGAATTATTATAGCATCATAATTTTCTAATGTTTCACATATTTTTGTAGGCTGTATTTTAAGTCCAAAATTATCTGAGACCTCATCAGTATAAGAACAAATATCCCAAGATAAATCTGGAATATAATTCAATGATTTTAATCGACTAATTGGGTCATAAACACCTATAAAGTCCAACCAAGTTATTCCTTCGAAAACTATATATCCTATTTTCATTTTATTCTGAATTAATAAAGTAAAATTAATTATTTTCAATTTGTTTTTAAAAATGAATTTGCAATAGTGATTGTAGCGGAAATCCTTTTTGCGAAGCGTACTAGCGAAGTAAAAAGATTGAGAGTGAAAAGCGCGACCTGAAAGGGATTGCCAAAAAAAATCCTTACCAAATAAAGGTAAGGATTATACTATTATGCTTCTAAAATTTTCTTCTTTTCGGCATCGAACTCTTCCTGAGTAAGAATTCCTGCGTCTAAAAGTTCTTTCATATCTAAAAGAGCTTTCTTTTTATCTGCCATATCTTTTATTGTAGGTTGAACAGGTTTACTTACTTCTCCGTCCTCTATTGCATTTGTTTTTGCTCCAAATTCTATTAAAAGACTTGTAATTTCATTAAATCCATTCATATTAGAATAATCTATTGCTTTTTGTTCTAGAACATTTGCTATATCTGTTTTTGCCCCATTTGTCAATAAAAAGCGTAGAATATCTTTTTTACCATAAGCAGAAGCGTAATGTAATGCTGTGTTACCAGAGGCATCTTGTTTGTCTATTTCTACTCCACTGTCTAGCAATAATTTTGCTAATGAAAGATAACCTAATTTAGATGCTGTTTGCAATAGTGTTTCTCCTGCATAATGTGGCTCGAAACCTAAAATAAAAGTTCTAGTTCCTGTATTTGCTATTAATTTTTGCATATAATGTCCATCTTTTCCATCCCATGCATCAACACTTCTAGCATAATCTGGAGACAAACCTTTCTTTAGAAACAAGGCTACTAATTCTTTTAAATTTGCCCCTACTGCGTACCAAACAGGCGAAATACCTTCATTAGATTCTGTAAAAATATCTGCTCCTTGTTCTATTAATCGTTCGCATACAATACGATTACCCAATTTTGCTGCTAACAATAATGGACCTTCGTTTAAATCATTTAATTGATTTACTTGTGAACCACTCTCTAGTAGCAATGTTACGATTGGAATGCTATTGTTTTGAATGGCTAAATTTAAAGGCGTATTTCCGTTTTTATCTGTATAATTATTATCTGAACCATTTTGAATTAAAACTTTTACAACTGGAACAAATTTATTTTCAATGGCAACTAACAATGGTGAAATAGCATTTTGATTCAATCCATTAACATCTAATCCTAGCGAAATTAATTTCTCTGCAATATCTTGTTGACCAGTTTCGGCTACAATGTGTAATAATGAGTTACCTTTAAAATCATTTATATCCCAATTTGCTCCTTGGTCTAATAAATAATTTGAAGTTTGCTTTTGTTTGTTAATTATTGAAAAAAATAATGGTGTTTCTCCTTGATGATCTTCATAATTAATATCTGCACCATTTTCTACAAGTTTTTTTACAACATCAGTGTATCCTTGATAGGCTGCATAATGCAAGGCTGTACGACCTTTTTCATCTGTATATTTTACATCTACTTGATTATTTTCAAGAAGAATTTCTGCTATTTTTCTTTTTCCTCCTTCGCAGGCTACTAAAAATGATTGTGACATATTTTTCTACTTTTCGAATAAAGTTTCTACAATTTTTGATTTCATATTATCTTCCATCGCATAATCTATTGCTTTTTTATCAAAACGATCTTCTACGGAAGCATCGGCACCAGCCTTTAATAAATATTTTACTTTTCTATATAAATCTTTTGCTACTGCTTCTTCAAAATTTGGATTTATTTTACAAACTTTTATTAAAGCTGTTTGTCCATCATTATCTATTTCGTTGACATCAATAAAATCTTTGTCTAATAAAAATTTCAATAATTCTGAAGGTTTTTCTACAACCCAATCAAGACCTGATTTTTCTTTGTCATAATATTTGGAAGTTGTAGAGAGAGATGCTCCATTCTCCAATAGAACAGTTAGCATTTCTTGATCTGCTGCACTTGCTTGTGAATATTTTAAAAAACTGTTCAACAAATTTTCTCCTTCGTTATTTAATTGGTAAAAATCTGGTGTACCATATTCTAATAACAAGCGTAATAAATCTAAATTTTTATTATATGCTGTTACAAAAAATAAAGGTGTAATTCCTTTATTATCGACTGAGTTTACATCTGCACCGTTATCTAATAATAATTGTATTGTATTTGATTTTACAATAAAACTATTTTCTAAGGCTGTAAATAATGGTGATTTTTTTGCAAGATCTTGTTTATTAACATCAACTCCACTATCAATTAAAAAACTAACAATATCATGTGTGTACCCTTCTACTCTATTTTGTCTTTGTCCTAGAGCTATGTGAAGATAATTTTGTTCAGCTTTATTATAATATTCAAGTTTGATTCCTTTATTAATTATTGATTCTATTATTTCTTTTGGAAATCCATTTTCGAGAGAATAAGATAATAAATTATATCCCGCTAATTCTTCATCAATATCATCTAATGCTTCTAAAAAGTTTTCGAAATGTGGTAAATATTCAGTTAGTTCTTCTGAGTTAAAGAATTTAGTTTGTGAAATAATAGGATTTAATAAAGAATCATTAAAAGAATCATATTCAAACAACTCTGTATTAATTAATTCTTCGTTTACCATATAATCAAAAACATTCCATTTTTTATTTTGCATAACAGCACTTAAAAGTTGTTCTCTTTTCTGTTTTGGAATAACGTTAAAATTTTCTTTTAAATAAACAATTAACTCTTCTTCTGTGAATTTATATATAGCATCAAAAAATATCTGTTGATCAAATGTTGACATTGTTTTTTATTTTATATTCTTACTAAAAAATGGCGAAAAAAAAATAAATCATAACCATTTTAAAATCAATTTATTCATTCAATAAATCATTATTTATTATGAATGAAGTCTATGCAATTTACAAAAGAATATTAATTTCTTTTTATGTAAAATTCTTTGTTACAAATAAAAAGCCGAAAAAAATAGTAATAAATAAAATGTAGTTAATTGATAAACAATACATTTTATTAAATGAATTTTAAAAAGTTAAATTTATTGTAATTTTATTTCAATAAATTTATATATAATCATAAAAAAAGATAGGATTAATCCTATCTTTTTTATGAAAATTTGTAAAATGGTTAAGGTTATTTCCAATAATTCCAATTTAAACCATCAAAAACAGCCATTGATTTACTAGTTGTATCATAACATATCATTCCTACGTAAGGATTTTTAACTGTTAAATGAGGATTTTCTATTTTAGGCAAAATCATTGCTTTATCGACTGATTCTAAAACTAGTATTCCAATTGCAGATGATGACTCGGATCCTATAATTACTCCATTACCTATATCTTCTGAACTATTCATAAAAATTTTTGAATCATCCCCAGTCTCACTCAAATTTTTCCATGAATTATTTTCATACATTCGAATTTTTTTTTCTTGAGTATCAAATAAAAATGTTCCATTTGTTGGAATAACAGTTGTAGTATTAGTTACAGCAGGTAAAATAATTCCTTTTGAGTTTGTAGAGGTTTGGTCAAAATCTAATATTGTGCTACTTCCGTCAACATTTGGTTTTCCTATAGATATTTGCGCTTTAGAATAAATACCAAATAATAAAATTATATAAATAAGTTTTTTCATAATTAATACATTTATTCGTTACAAGATTGTGTTATACATTTCCAATTATCTCCATTATAAATTTTTGTGCAATTATCAGCCAAATCATAAATTATCATTCCTTCTTTTGGATCTAATATATTTGATGAACTTGGAATCCTTGATATTACAAATCCTTTGTTTTTTGATTCTAAAACAAGGAAACCATTTGGTATTTCTTTTGGCCATGTAGAGTTAGGTTTTTGCAATGAAGAAATACCAGTATCAGAATTTAAGATAGCCTCATTAGTATTAAAATATCCTGGTTTTACACAAATACTATTGTTACAGATTAAATTACCATCATTGTTTGTAGGATTACTAGCATCTACTTTCAAATTATATAATTTAATTGTGTTTATAGCACTAACTAATGATCCTACTTCTAATCTTATTTCATTAAAAGGTTTTGTCGCTCGAAAACCAAAATTCTTTTTTCCCGTTCCGATAGAAAGAATTAATGATAAATC
Organism: Chishuiella sp.; assembly: GCF_032109125.1. Taxonomy (NCBI): domain Bacteria; kingdom Pseudomonadati; phylum Bacteroidota; class Flavobacteriia; order Flavobacteriales; family Weeksellaceae; genus Chishuiella; species Chishuiella sp. Next base: position 132,280 of record NZ_DAMCLZ010000001.1, on the reverse strand, counting down.
AAGTAAACTTGTACTATTTGCTACTTCTTGCTGTATACCATTTAAGTAAGTTTTAATGTAAAAAGTTTCTAAAAGATCTGCTTGTATTATTTGTTGAACATCTTCAATTGTGAATCCTAAATAAGTACCACTTGGAAATATATTAGCAAGATCTAGAATACTTATTCCTGCCCTTCCTGCAACACCTATACCTAAATTTAAAGTTGTAAAATCTGTTTCAGATGTTGTAATCAGATTCATTTCATTTGTTACAGAACATTGAGCACAAACCAAACCTTCGATACCTGTTCTGAATTGATTAATAACAACCGGATGATTAGATGTATTATCAATTGTATTCTCAACACTACAGTCTATTGCTTTTTGACAAGGATTAAGAATTGTTAAATCATAGAGTCTTACTTCACCTAAAGATACTCCTACAGGTTGTTCATAGATAAACTGTATTTCATCAAAATCTTTAGTAGATTTAAACCCTAAAGTTTTACGAATACGAGATGCTATGTTAGCACCTAAAAGGAAATTTCCTCCTTCTATTATTTCTGTTTGTACATTATCTTTTAATAATTTTAATTTAAACTTCGGTAAAGCACTAACATTTACTAAACTAGTTAATTCTATATCAAAAGAAACATATGTTCCTGCACTAATAGCACTTAATTGTTTTTCTATTGCTATAGTAGCAGTACTAAGTATACCAACAGGGATATTTATAGTTGCATAAGTATCTGAATTACCATCTAAAATATTATTTAAATTTGTTACTCCTCCAATTGATATTCCTTGAAGATTTGTGTTTTTTCCTATATTTACAGGATATTCATTTTTATTAATTATTGTTGGTTGATTACAAGCTATTGACGGTCCTTCACACAATTTTTTAACAATCATATTATAAATTCTTGTTTCACCAATAAGATCTAAACTTAATCCAGTTGATAAATTAAACTGAACTTCATCAAAATCTTTTGTTGTTATAAATCCAACTATAGAAAGAGGATTTCCTCCCAAGCCTTCTACGTTTGATAATAGTGTATTAGAATTAGATTCTTCTTGTAATAAACCATTTAAATAAGTCTTTATTGTAATCCCCCCTAATAAACTTAAATTCAACAAATTATTGTTTGATATTTCAAAACCTGCAAAATGTCCTGCATTAAACACTTGTTCTACAAGTCCAACAGATAAAGAAACATTTCCTAAAACAGATGCTGTGATATTCAATGACGCATAATCATCTGTATTACTATTAATTAAATTACTTGGATTATTAATAGAAGCTGATGTAATACCGGAAGTACCAGTTCTTAAAGGTTGAACAAAAGCAGGATAATTAGGATTTATTATTTTAGTATCTATATTACAAGCAGGATCTTCTCCTTTACAATATTTTTTAACAATCATATTGTAAATTCTTGTTTCTCCTACAAGATTAGCATTTAATAAACTTGATAAACTAAATTGTACCTCATTAAAAGGTTTTGTAGTAATAAAGCCAATTACAGAACGAGGATTAGTACCTAAAGCTGTTACATTTGATAATAATGTATTAGAATTAGATTCCTCTTGTAATGTACCATTTAAATAAGTTTTTATTGTAATACCACTCAGTATACTTAAATCTAACAAATTATTGTTTGATATTTCAAAACCTGCAAAATTACCTATACTATAAGTTTGATTTAAATCTCTTACTGAAACTTGAGCAGTACCAAATGCTGAAATACCTAAATCTATTGTTCCATAATCATTCAAATTACTATTAACAATATTTCCAAGATTATTCATTTTACCTACAGATAAACCACTTAGACTGGTTTTATTATCACTATAATTGATTACTGCAGAAAAATTATCTTGTGAATTGATTACTGCAGAATTACCTTGTGAAATCTTTGTATCCTGATTACATTGCAAACTTTGAGTATTGGTACAAGGTGTAATTGCATAAAAATTATTCACGGAAGTAGTTGTTATTCCAATTGTACTTACAGTTAATCTAATTTTATTAAATGGTTTTGTTGTTATTAATCCTAAATTCCTATTTGTAGCACTCGCTAAATTTATTGGAACCTGCATTGATATAACATCATTAGTAGGGGTATTATTTAAAAATGTCTCTACCTTATAAGTTGTGGAAATAGATGCAAGACTAGTTTCAGATAAAACTACACCTGCATAAGTTCCTGCTGGAAATTGTCCTGAATTATTTTGTACTTCTACATATTCAGTTGCAGGAAGAAGTGCTGATGTCCAACTAGAAGCATTATTTAAATCGTTATCTATTATAACGTTTTTATTACTAAACCGATCTACCCCAAGTGCTGTGGAGGAGGTAACAGCAACATTATAATTATTAGTTGTCCAAGAAATAGGTAAAGAACAATTTGTTTGTGCAAATAGTATATTGTTAATTGATGTAAAAAAAAACAGCAATAAATAGTTAATTCTTTTTTCCATATAAATTAGTTTTTAATTAGTTTTTTTAGTTATAGCTGGAATTTAAATATTATATAAAAGTTTATTTATTAAAACTTTACAAAATAATAATATCTATATTTTTTTGATTTTATCAAATTTACAAAAAAAACAATATAGTGTATGAAAATATTTTTATTCAATAAAAAAACTAAAAGGATTTGTAGTAATCCGAAAAAACATTGTTTGTCACTGAATGATTTAGCTAACAATTGCAATCTTGGAAAGTTGCTATTGCTAGGTACTTTGAGATAACAACTCGCACGAGAAGCAACATTTTTGTTGCATTTTTATCAAAAAAAAATCAGTACAAAATATATTGTACTGATTTTTCTAAAAATTGTTGAGCTAATTACTATTTAATCTCAACACGAATTCCTTCGCTTTGTGCACTTAATTCTGGTGCATACATATTTTGCATTGATGTTATTCCGTTAGAAAAATTACCTGCATTATTTGCTTTTAAATCGTATTCGAAAACATACGTTCCTTTTCGCATAGAATCTGCAAAGAAATTAGTTGCTGCATCACGAGTACTTTCGTAATAACCAAATTCTCCTTTCCACTTATAACCAGATAATACATTAACTGGCTCGAAACCACTTGCACGCATATCTTTTATATGTACAAACTGCATTGTTCTATCGATAGAAATTTCCAAACGAACTGTTACTACATCTCCTACTTTTATTGGCGTTTGAGCTGTAATTTCTTTAAGAACTGGTCCATTTGTAGTGTTCTGTTTTAGATATAATTTTTTATTGAATTGGATTCCTGTTTCAGCAGATTTTATTTTATCTAAATCTTCGAAATATTGCCAATACATTGCTCCCCAAGCAACTCCTGGAAAAGTTTTTGTAACTTCTATTTTCCCCATATCTGGTTTTATTTCTTCTTTGTTCCAAGATGTTTTCACATAACCAGAACCAGCTTGCGGATTATTATCTAAATCTATAGTCTGGTTTCCTACTTTTACAACAATTCCTTTGTCTGCATCTATCCAAGATTTACCAAAGTTCATTAATGCATATACTGCTTTTGTTGTTGCTTTTGTTGAATTCCATTGATTTGTTTGACGATTTTTTAATAACCAAACTTTCATTTCTTCGATAGATTTTTCGTCTTTTAAAACTTCGTCGAACGCTTCTATCAAAATAGATTGTGTTTCTACTGGAGCTTGATACCAGAACCAACCAGCTTGGTTTTCTTTCCAATACATTCCCATTTCATCTGAAAGAACTGCTTTTTCTTTCACAGCATTTAATGTTACCTTAGCTGAAGATTGCATACCAAAACGATTCATTACAATTGCTGCCATTGCTTTTTGTTGTAATGATAAATCTAGTTTTTCATCGTTTAAGCTTTTCAACATTGCATTTTTCATTTCATCCAATTCTTTTGACATTGGAACATCGTTCAAGAAGAAAGAACGTGCATACAAATAATGTAATCCATCTGAATAAACTACATTTTTAAATGCTTTTTCATTTGTTTTAAATTCATTGAAACGTTTTAAATTTTCGCTATCGATAAATTGAATCGATTTCTTGATTAATGGATTTACATCTATTCCAAAAGCATCAAACTTAACATCCATTTTTTTCAGATTTCCGAATCCTGCAACGATATGAGTTGTAATGTACTCGTTTGGTTTTCCTCCGTCGAACCAAGAGAATCCTCCATTACTTTGCTGTTTATCTGATAATTTTTGGAAAGCAGCTTTCATTTCATTTTGCATTTGATTCAATTGAAATAAAACTGCAATTTGTTTCATTTGTTCTTCTTCGCTTTCTGCATTTCTTAACCAAGGTGTTTCTTCTAAAATAATATTTTTTAATTCTTGGTTCAATTGTAATTTAGATTTCAATTCCCCTTTTTTATTCCAATCATCAAAAACAGCTTTTATTTTTGGATTAGAATTTATCACTTTTTCTGAAACCATATTTCCATATAGACGAGCAAACACTTGTTCTGCACATTCGTAAGGATATTCACGTAAATAAGGTAATGAGAAAACAGCATACCAAATTGGATTAGTCGTCATCTCGAACGTTAACTTGTAATTATCTAACGTTTTTGATTGATTATTGATTAAGTGGTCAAACTTAAATGTTTTGTTTTGCCCCTCTTTTACATAGATTGGTAATGTTTCTGTTACCAACATTCTGTTTGTTAAGATTGGTAATGCAGATTCTTCTCCATCTGAAAATTCTCCAGCAGTTGCTACAACACGATAAACAACAGCAGAAATATTTTGAGGAATTTCTATTGTCCAAGTAACTTGTGTTGAATTTCCTTTTGCTGCCGTAAAATTCTGAATTGCATTTGTTAAATTAAATTTTGCATCTATTGGTTGATTTGTAAATGCATCGAATAACATTAATTTTGCCGAACCATTAAGTACCTTATCTGATAAATTATTAATTTTTGATGAGATAGAAATTTTATCTCCTTCTCTTAAGAATCTTGGCATATTTGGTACAACCATTAATTCTTTTTGTGTACGAACTTTTTGCTCTAAATAACCCGTTTTAAGGTCTTTTGTATAAGCCAAAGCCATAAATTTCCATTCTGTTAAACTTTCTGGTGCTGTAAACTCTATAATTACATTTCCGTCTGCATCTGTTTTAAGATTTGGAAAAAAGAATGCTGTTTCATTTAAGTTTGTACGTGCTTGCACATTATCTAAGGCTTTGTTTGCACCAGCTTTTGTTGTAATAACTACTACTCCATTTGCTCCTCTAGCACCATATAATGATGTTGCAGCTGCATCTTTTAGAATATTCATAGATTGAATATCCGTTGGATTGATATCTGTTGGCATTTTATCAAATACAACTCCATCAATAACATAAATTGCATTTTCATTTACTTCTGATGAAGATGAACCACGAATAGCGAATTTATCAGTAATTACAGCTTCTCCTAAATCAGCAGATTTTTCTAATGCTATTCCTGAAACACTTCCTGACAAAGCACTTTCCCTTCCTTCAGCATTTACTATAGGAGCAGCAACCTTCATTCTCATGAAATTCATTCTGTAATTATTAAAACCAAAATCGAATAAATTAAGATTCAATCCTCTGTAATCATCTCTATAAAAATCATATTTATTTTGATAATATATTGTTCTTGAACCATTTGTTGAATAAATTCCTGCTAAATAATATTGATAATTCAATCGAGGATTTGTAATGTTGTATACATTAAAATCAAAAGAATTTGATGCAAATTGGTCTAAAGAAGCATCGTACATTCCTGCTAAAACCTCAGCCGAAACTTTATCTTTGTTTGCTCCTTCTATCTTTAATTGCCATTTTTCTTTTTCTCCTGGTGTTAATTTATCTCTTAAAACTTCAGTTGTAATTTTTAAATCCTTATTGGTATAAGGAACAGCTAATGTTAAACTACCAGACTGAACATCGTTGAATTTTGTCATTACATAATTCATATAAATTCCTCCACGATATTCTTCTTTAATTGGAATTTCTATTCTTGATTTTTTATCAATTTCTAAAAATCCTTTTTCTATAATTTTTTGATTAGCTTCTATTTCATAATAAACATATGTTCCTTTTGAACCAGATTTAAAATCTATTTTTGCAATATCATTTGGCTGATAAGATGATTTATCTTGAGAAACAGTTAAAATTGTTTTTATTTCTTTTGCTTTTTTCTCATTAGAAATATAAATTAATCGTTCTACTTCCACTTTTTGTGTTCCATCTAATACATAGCCTTTTACAACATAATAACCTTCTTCTAGATTATTTGCTTGATTAAATTTAATTTCATCAGAAATTGCTGTATCAAAATCTGTTTCAAAAACCTTTTTATTCAATTCCCATGTTTTTGGATTCATTTCGTCTCCATAAGGTTCATGAGGAAATAATTTTCTGAATTCTTCTTTTGAATAAAAATTATAATCTGTTGTAAATTTCTGACGACGAACAACTTCTTTAGGTGCATTTAATGAATATATTTCTAAATGACCTTTTCCATCTAATTTTTCATCGTTTAAATTTTTAACATTAACTGTAAATGATTTTAATTCATCAACATTTATCTTATTTCCTAAATTTACACTCAATACCATTCTTGTATCTCCTACTTTTACAGTTGAAGACGTAAATTGAGTTTCTCCATTGATATCTGTCACAGAAACATCTATAGAATAAGAATATACTCTTGTTTCATCTTTCTTTTTTTCTGATGCTGGTTTAGCAACAAAATCAAACGAAAACTTACCTTCTGAATCTGTCGTAACTTCTCCAAATGATATTTCTTCACGTTGTCCACGATTACTAGGAATAGTACGATACCAAGGCCAAAAAGTAAATATTTCTTGTCGATAAACTCTGTAACTTACTTTTGCGTTATCTATATTTGCACCCGAAAAAGCAATTGCTTTTCCTTCTACTTTTACCTTATCATTTAAACTATAAACGCCTTTATTTTTTTCGATTTCAACCTCAAATTTAGGTCGTTTATATTCTTCTACTTTAAAAGAATAACTTCCTACATCATCATTTCCTTCGGTAACATAAATTCTAAAATTACCTGTTAAACCAGAAACTGGTAAAACAAAATTTCCATTCACAGAACCAAATTCATTTGTTGTTAATTCTACTTGAGATACTTCTTTTCTATTTACATCTTTTAAAACAAGTTTTAATTTTTTATTTGGAATAACATTTCTGTTTTTATCTGTAGATTTATAAAAAATTCCTTTAAAATAAACTGTTTGTCCTGGACGATAGATTGCACGATCTGTAAATAGTTTTACTGAGTTTGTGAAATCTACATCTTTAATATACCTGTCATTATAATAAGATGATGAATAAATTGCATTTTCATCTTTTACTCTATAACTAAAACTTCTCCATCCTTGTGGTACACTAATTTCTCCATTTTTATCTGATGTTAAAACTTTAGTTTCTTTGCTATTGTAATTCGTTGTATTTAAAAACTCTATTGCAACATTTTTTTCTGGTTTTCCAGTTAATCTATTGACTACAGATATTTTTCCATTCAGAGAGTTTAAAGCATAATTAGAAACAGCTATATCAATATAATCTATATCTTCTTTTTTTGCAATCTTAAAAGACGGATCGTTAGAGAATAAAACAATATATCTTCCATTAACTAATGGATTCAATTTTACTACTGTAGAATGAAATTGATAATCATCAAACAATTTTAAATCAATCGAATATTCTTCAACAACTTTTAAGCTATCCAAAAAATCTTGTGCTTTTTTTACATTATTATCATTATATACATATAATGCTTGTTGTTTAGAGTCTTTATCAAAACCAACATTATATGCTAAAATTTTTACATAAATTTTATCTAAATTTTTATGTGATACTTTAACTGGTGTATTTTGATTTACAGAAATATATTTCTCTGCATCGACACTAAATTCTTTTGATTTTATTTTCTCTACCAAACTATCTATTGCATTCTTATCTGTAGCATCTGGATAAGTTTGTGCAACTATTTTCTGAATCGCAAAAATATGATTGATGTTATCTAATTTATTATCCTGCAAAGCATATAAATCTGTTGCTAATGATAAATATACATAAGCTGAATACCATGCACTAGTATACTTTTTTGCCAATGCTTCTTTTTGTTTTATAAATTCATCTGAAGAAAGTGTAGAACGTTTTGCATTCAACAGATTCAGTTCATTATATAAAACAGCATTTAGGTGATTGCTTTTTTGATTAATCGATGACAAATCAGAATAAAAAGCATTTACTTTGTTTTGTTGATCATCTGTATTCAAATAATTTATATACTCATTAACTAATATATCATAAACAGTTGGTGTAATATCTAATTGTTTATTCGCTGTTTTTAGTTCATCTGATATATTTAAAATCAATTTATAATTAATTGCTTTTGTTGTAATTAATTCATTTTTTTGATCAATTGATTTTTCAAAATAATTATTAATTGTTTTATGAAAAGTATCTTCTGTCCAAAAGCGAACATCATTTGTAGATTGATTTTCTACATTTGTTCTACCTTGTATTTCCCATCTGTTTTCGTCAAAATATAAACTATATAATTGTGCTAAATAAGAATTTACAATTGCATCATTTACTTTTGATTTTCCATTTAATTCTTTTTTGAATAAATCGAATACAAAATTTACATCATCTTTTTCGTCTGATGTTACAACTTTTATCTTCGACTCATAAAATAAAGCTTTCAAATAGCTTGGTTCATTATTTTCTTTGCGTGATAAATCTTTTATTACATCTATTTTAGGTTGAATTGATTTAAATTGACCACTTGCCAATTCCTTATCAATTTCTTTCCACTTTTGATCAATCTGTTGCGACTGAGCCATAAGCATTGTATTGGTTAATATAAATACTAAGTACAGAATCTGTTTCATAGTTTGTTCTTTTATGAATAGATGCAATATACGGAAAAATGGTTGCCTGACAGTATAAAAAAAACATGAATTATTGATTAATCATCTGATTTACAAACTTATATTTTATAAAAAATAATCTTAATTAATAAAATTAAAATTCATTAAACTATAAAAGCAGGATTACTCCTGCTTAAATGATTTTATACAATTTATATAATATTTTATTTTTTTATTGATTTGATGGAATACCATCATTTCTATCTGGTTGATTTAACCAAATGTTATCCCTATATTCTGTTGGAGTAATTCCTGCTATTTTTTTAAACAATTGTGTAAAATGTGATGCTGTTTGAAAATTAAGCTCATAAGCTATTTCTGCTATTCTTCTACTGGAATGTAGTAGTGCTTTACTATAATTAATATCTGTCTCATTAATCCATTGTTTTGGTTTTTTTTGAGTGACATCTTTAACACATTTATTCAAATAATTTTCTGTAACATTTAATTTATCTGCATAAAAACTTACTTTTTTTTCTTCTATATGATGTTTAAACAATAAATCTTTAAACTGTAGAGATAATTCCATTGGACGTGTAGAGAAATTAGGAATTTTTTTATTCTCATGTTTAAGTAATTTAAGTAACACAACATGTAACATTGCAATTACAATATCATTTAAAAGTAGATTATTCAAAAAAATTTCTTTCTCCATTAAAATTAATAATTGTTCAATCATTGTAAAAGTAAGTTTATCAAATTTCAAATATGGAGACATTAAATAAATACTTGATTTATATTTTGGTAATTCTTGCTCAGATAATATATGATTTTCATAAGCTAAGTAAAAACCTTCTAAATCTTCAGACATTTCTAATGTTGCAGTTATTGTTCCTTGTTTTATAAAAATAATTTCATTTGCTTCAGCATGATATTCTTTATTTTCTAAATATTGCTTAATACTTCCCTTTGTAACAAAAATAATAAAATTAAAAGTTGTTCTATACGGAATAACAGGCATTAAAATACCTCTCAAGTAGTATTCCAATCGATATAATTGTATATCTTCATTATTACCTAAAACTTGATCTGTAAGATTATTCAGAAAAAGTTCTTTATATTGAGAATTTGATAATACTTCCATATCTTGATAATGAGATTTTATAAAAAGTCTAATATTGCGACAGAAATTAAGATTAATAAAATTATATATTAAACATAATTAAATTTTTATCTTATTTTTTAAAAATAATGTAATCCAAGTTCCAGCTACAAATGGAAATGTAAATACACCTCCGAAGATACTTAAAACATTAGATTTTACAAGTAATATATCAATTATAACGGTAACTACAAGTCCTATAAATACCCAAAGACCATCTATTTTCTTTGGCCCTGCAAAAACAATTGCAGTTAAAACCGCATTAAAACCAAATAATCCCATGTGTATTTGTTCTATTGGTTCTCCAAAAAAATCTGATATTTCGGCTCCAAATATTGAAGCTGCTAGACCATATAAAGCTGCAATTGGAGAAGAAATAAAAACTGCTATAAAAAATATAATTCCTGATATTGATCCACCCTGAAATATTACTTCTCCAAATCCATTTGTTGAAGTACATAAATCATGTAATTCTAAAATTGATTCTGAATCTGTAGAAATTGCATTACTTACAATATTAAACTGGTGAATTATAAAAAATAATACCCAAGTAATAAGAATAAAAGGTAATGTAAAAACTGGAATATTCTTTTTAATAAAAAAATTTTGGATAATTGCGGCCAAAGCAGATCCTACTACTAACAATATCCATAATATAAATGTTGATTGAAAAATGAATAATAATGCTACACCGACCAATGCTGCACTAAAACCATACAACCCTGCGTTTATATTTTTTTTATCAAATTTTAATAGTATTGCTGTTAATGTACCTACTGATGTCGCTACAAATGCTGCAATACCTCCCTCTATACTTCCTAAGAAAATTCCAATTAAAAATAGTAAACCTGTAACACTATTTTCTTGTAACATAATTTGTCCAATCCCTTTTAAGACATTATCTACAAATGGAACTCTTGCTATAATTTTTTCCATGATTATTTAATAGTTATTACAATTCCCAAAGCAAATCTTGTGCTTCTAAGAAATATTTATACATTGCTTCTCCTCCTTGACTTAAAGACCTTATTATAAAACCATTATCATCTAATGCAGAAATTCCAACTTCTATATTTGTATGATTTTTAGAAATTTCAAATAAATTATTGACTAATTCATCTTTTTCTACATTTGTTTTTGTACTATAAAAAATTAAACTTCCTTGGTGAGTATAATTTTCTAAAATACCAATACTTTCTATTGGAATAAGATCTGGTTGAATTAATATATTATCTTTTACAACCAATTTATTATGATGATAAATCTCTGTAAGATTCTGAAAACATTTTAGCTTGAATACTTCTCCAGAATGCTTTCTACCACAAGTAATAATCTCACTAATTATAAGTTGACTTTGATCTCCAATACTTATTGAAGCTTTACTTTTAAAATTAGAATTTTCATGTGGAACTACAGGATGTGGCACATAAGTAAACGATGAATTATCATGAATATTAATCCTTAACTGTTGAGTTGCTTCATCGCCCATATTAAATAATCTTTGATAAGATTGAGATTGTAACTGTAAAGCTGCGTTATCCTCAACATCAATATTTAATACGTATTCATCTCCATCCAAAATACCTGGAGAAGAAGTCATAATCATTTGATAAAGCTTATTATCTGTTTTTCTTTGTGCTACAGATACAACACGAAAAGGTTTTCCTACGTATAAATTTTTTACGTAGGATTTGCCTTCTTTGTATCCTGCAACAATATCTAGTCTACATTCCATCTTATCTTACAAGATTTGGTTCTTCGATATCTTCTAAAAGTGCATATTTTTTAATCCAACCGATTACACTGTCTAAGCCTTCTTCAGTTTTTAAGTTTGTAAACACAAATGGAGCACCATTTCTCATACGTTTTGTATCACTTTCCATAACTTCTAAACTTGCACCAACATAAGGAGCTAAATCTATTTTATTTATAATTAATAAATCTGAACGTTGGATACCAGGACCTCCTTTTCTAGGAATTTTTTCTCCTTCAGCTACATCAATAATAAAAATTGTAACATCTGCCAAATCAGGACTATAAGTAGCAGCAAGGTTATCTCCCCCACTTTCTATTAAAATTAATTCGATATCTGGAAAACGATCAGCTAATTCTTCAACAGCTTCTAAATTCATACTAGCATCTTCTCTAATTGCTGTATGAGGGCATCCTCCTGTCTCTACACCTATAATTCTATCTTCTGGTAATAAACTATTTTTAGCCATGAATTTTGCATCTTCTTGACAAAAAATATCGTTAGTGATTACTCCTAAATTATAATCATTAAGCATTTTTCTACTCAATTTTTCTAATAAAGCTGTTTTACCTGAACCCACAGGTCCACAAACACCAACTTTTATATATTTTCTATTTTCCATTTTATTTATTTTAAAAAAAATTATGACATATATAAACGAGAATATAATCTTTCGTGTTGCATACATCTTATGTCAAATGATGTATTACATAGACCAACATAATCTCTATTTAATTCTATTGTTTCTTCTGCTGTTTTTTCAATCAATTGGTATAAATCAAATAATATATCTTGACCATCCAATTGACCTAGAGGCACTAATTTTACTGCATTTGTTACAATTCCTGATACGGAAGTATAATAAAATGAAAATAATGTTTCAAAAAGTGGAATATTTAATAAGCTAGCATATATTCCATAAACAATTGCATAATTTGAATTAGCTTCGTTTTGTTTTACTTTCAGTTCAAATTCTTTTACCAAATCTGAATCAACTCTACGTTTAAAAATTTTGATTAAACGTAAACCTAATTTTCTACTAGCTTGTCTTATTTCTTTAGGAGCTTTTAGTGCAGAACACTCTTCATCTAATTTCAAAATTTCACTCAAATCATTATTCTGCGTTGCTTCATAAGCAAGCTTTACAAAAACTCCATCATTGTATTTTAAATTGTACTGTACCATATTTTCTACAAATTCTTGCGCTGTTTTTTTATCATGCACAATTTTATTTTGTATATATGTTTCTAGACCATTTGAATGAGTATAAGCACCAATAGGTAATGTAGGATCAGATAAATGCAATAAACTTGCTAAAAAATCTTGTTTCATAATTAATCTTCTTTAGATAATTTTATTTTCAAACCTTTTGTGGATAATGATGTTCCTATTTTGCTTTCTTTGTGATGATCTACGTTAGCATTGAGTAAATTAAGAAGTTTTTCTTCTTTTACAATAGGATTAAAACCATTAGATTTCAGCCAATTATAAATTGTTAATTCAAAAGGCATAAGTAATATTTCATCTTGAAAATAAAGAGGTAAATGTTTGTTTCCTATATCATGACAAACAGCACTCATCTCTATAGTTGATTGAGGAGTAAGAATAATAGATTTTGTAGGTAAAACATTTACAACAATTGCTAATTCATTATCAATAAAAAGAATATCACCATCTAAAATGCGCTGTTTCTCTTTTAAAAATTTTATAGCAATATCTTTACCTGCTCTAGTTTTCTTTCTTTGAATTCTACGAAAAGTCTCGTACCATTCTAAATCAAGAAAATCAATTATTTTATCTTCAATTTGATTTTGACGAATATTTCCTATGGCTTCATGAATTATCATGACTTTTTATTTTTTCTTCTAAAATCAAAGTTTTTAGAAATTCCAACGCCGAAAGTTGATCCACTTACACCTGCAACATAACTTTTTGACCAACCATCTTTAGCTTTAGTTTGTAATGTAGAAAGTTCAGCAAATTTGAATTTTAATGCCCATCCACTTCCTACAACGATTCCAATCATTGGATATGCTCTTAAACGAAATCCATTGAAGTTTTCCATTGATCCATCAATAGTAGATTGTTGTTGTCCCCATACAAAATGTGCATCAACCTGAGCTATTAAATAAAAGTATTTTCCTATTTGTACTGAAGGACTATACCATAAACCAGCTTCATTTTGTTTACTAATCACATTCTTATTCAATTTATCTTGAGAATATGCATAATTAACCCCTATAAGATCATTGTTATTTATCCAATATCCAGCTCCAATTGGAGAACTTGATACTGCACTACCACTACTAGTTGGTGTTGAGCTTTTTGAATAATCAAAAGAACCATATAACATAAATTGTCCTTTTGGACCATCATCACTATCTTTTAATCTTAAACCTCCCATTGTTTGACCATACATCTTACCAGATATTACAAACATTCCTGTGAATGCCAAAGAGATCAATACTTTATTTAAATTTTTCATTTTATATTGAGAAATATTATTTTTAATAATTAATTTTTTTAAATAAGACTCAGACTAACCTGAGCCTTATAAATACTATTAAAATAAATAATACAACTGTGTTAAAGGTAATTTATCAGCTGGTTCACATGTTACATATTCACCATCTACTGTTACTTTATAATTTTCTGGATTTACTTCAATTAACGGAGTTTTATCATTGTGTATTAAGTCTTTTTTACCAATGTTTCTACAGTTTTTAACTGGAAGAACCATTTTTTCTAAATTATAACTTGCTATAGTTCCATTATCAATAGAAATTTGAGATACGAAGTTTGCACAAATTCCGAATTTAGCTTTTCCATGGGCACCAAACATATTTCTATAAACGATAGGCTGTGGAGTTGGAATTGAAGCATTAGGATCACCCATTTTAGCTGCGATTACAAAACCTCCTTTTACTATCATTTCTGGTTTAACACCAAATAATGATGGTTTCCAAATTACTAAATCTGCTAATTTACCTGGCTCGATTGAACCTACGTACTCAGAAATACCATGAGCTATAGCTGGGTTGATAGTATATTTAGCAACATATCTTTTTGCACGGTAATTGTCGCTTTCTGTACCTTCATCCTCTGCTAATAAACCTCTTTGGTCTTTCATTTTACTTGCAGTTTGCCAAGTTCTAGTAATAACTTCACCTGGTCTACCCATTGCTTGAGAATCTGAACTCATAATACTGAATACTCCCATATCGTGTAAAATATCTTCAGCTGCAATAGTTTCTGGACGAATACGAGAATCTGCAAAAGCTACATCTTCTGGAATATTTTTACTTAAGTGGTGACATACCATTAACATATCTAAATGCTCATCAATTGTATTCACTGTATAAGGACGAGTTGGATTTGTAGATGCTGGTAAAACATTAGGATACATTGCGGCTTTGATAATATCTGGAGCATGTCCTCCTCCTGCTCCTTCTGTATGGAAAGTATGGATTACACGACCATCAATAGCTTTCATTGTATCTTCTAAAAAACCTCCTTCATTTAATGTATCTGTGTGGATAGCTACTTGTACATCATATTTATCAGCAACCTTTAAAGCTGTATCAATTGTTGCTGGAGTTGCCCCCCAATCTTCGTGGATTTTTACACCTAATGCACCAGCTTCCACTTGTTCTATAATTGGCTCTTCTGCAGAACAGTTTCCTTTACCAAAAAAACCTAAGTTCATTGGATATTCTTCTGCTGCTTCTAACATTTTTTGCATATTCCAAGAACCTGGAGTAACAGTTGTAGCATTAGTTCCATCATTTGGTCCTGTACCTCCTCCAATCATAGTTGTAATACCACTATATAATGAAGTTTCTATTTGTTGCGGACAAATGTAATGAATGTGAGTATCTATACCTCCCGCAGTTACTATGTAACCTTTACCACCGTGAACCTCTGTTGATGCACCGATAATCATATTTGGTGAAACACCATCCATAGTATCTGGATTACCTGCTTTACCAATGCCTACAATTTTACCATCTTTAATACCAATATCTGCTTTTACAATTCCCCAATGGTCAATAATAACTGCACCTGTAATACAAAGATCAAGAACTCCTTCATTACGTTTTGCTGTAACGTTTTGCCCCATTCCATCACGTACTGTTTTTCCTCCGCCAAAAACAGCTTCGTCTCCATAATGTGTAAAATCTTTTTCTATTTCTATAATTATTTCAGTATCTCCTAATCTGATTTTATCTCCAGCTGTAGGTCCCAAAATATTAGCGTATTGTTTTCTATCTACTTTTAAGCTCATGATTAATTATTTTTAAAGTTTAACTCTTCAACTTTAGCAAGACTTGCTTTTTTCTGATCTTCAGAATCTGTTTGTCCGTCAACAAGATTATTAAATCCCATTGCTTTTTTAGTTCCTCCAATTTCTACTAACTCTACCTCTTTTTCCTCTCCTGGTTCAAAGCGTACAGCTGTACTTGCAACAATATTTAATCTCATACCAAAAGCTTGTTCTCTATCAAAACTCATTGCTTTATTCACTTCAAAAAAGTGAAAATGAGATCCTACTTGAATAGGTCTATCTCCTGTATTGATTACATTTAATTTTATTGTTTTGCGTCCTTCGTTACAAACAATTATTCCTTCTTTTACAAAAATTTCTCCTGGTTTCATTTTCTTTTTTTTAGAATTAGCGAATAGGATTATGAACAGTTACTAATTTAGTTCCATCAGGAAATGTAGCTTCAATTTGTACATCATGTATCATTTCTGCTACTCCTGGCATTACATCATCTACAGTTAGTAAATTTGCTCCTTCTTGCATTAAGTCAGCTACTCTTTTACCATCTCTAGCTCCTTCTAATAAGAAATGACTAATTAAAGCAATTGACTCTGGATAATTTAATTTTACCCCTCTTGCTTTTCTCTTCAAAGCAAGTTCTCCAGCTGTATGTAACATCAGCTTTTCTATCTCACGCGGTGTTAAATGCATTTTGTATTTTTTAAAAATTAGATATTATTGACCTGCACTCAATGATATAATGAGTGTGTGTGTATTTTTTCAATAAATATTTATAGAAGTATTTGATTAAAGTATAACCTTGAATGAAGTCACCAAGGTTCTTTTATATATAATCAATTTGAAGCGAATGAAATAATATGTATTTTGGTAAAGTTTTACCAAAATATATTTTTTCTATAAATGAAAATAATTGTAACGGTTTTTGATAAAAATAAGTATTCAAAAACACTGCAAAAAAATTAAGATCGAAAGGAGTAAATTCAATATCAGATTTACTTTCATCTATAGATAATAAATTAAAATTATCTATTTGTAAGTGAGATTTTGTTCCTTTATCAATTTTTTCTTGATGACTTCCATATACTTCTAATGCATTTCTCTTAGCAGAAACACTAGAAATATTTACTACAATTGCAGTAAATATTATTGTTAAAAATATATAGATTACCTTTTTCATTTCTAATGTAAATGTAATTCCTTTTGAAAATAGAATTATTATTTAAAAAATAAGATAAGTGTTCAAAAACGTGACAATTTATTCTATTAAAAACTTCATTTTGATTAATTCTTATTAAATAAATAATGAATGGTTTATCTCCTATTTTACAATCAAGTTATATCTTTTAAAAAGAATAGCTTAAATTAGCTGAATAACCTACAGATGATCCAGGAAATATTCTTGTATAATCAATTCCTCCAATAAAATAGTACTTATTAAAAACATTTGTACACTGTAAAGTGAGTGTAAAAGAATTTAATTGATAATACAGTGCTGTATTTACGAGTGTATAATCTGGTAAGAACCCCCATAAATAATCTCCTTCAGCATTTTGTCCAACTGTATTTTCCATTCTTCGTCTACTAACATAAGATGCACCTAAACCAAAACCAAAACCTTTAAAACTTGAATGCAAAATGGAATACTTCAACCATACATTTGCCATATTTTTAGGGGCATTTGCCAAGGGCAATCCAACTTCTGATGCTATTGAAGAAGCTTGAACTTTAGTAGCTGTAAAACTATAATTCAATGTCATTTGTAAATTCTTAATTAATTGACCACGTAAATCAAATTCAAAACCTTTTGAATTTACTTTTCCTGATTGACGATAGACAACATAACCATCATCTGATAATTGACCTGTTGCAACCATCATATTATTTCTTTCAATATTGAATAAAGCTAAATTTATCTGTAACTTATTGTTAAAAAAATCTGATTTTATTCCTGTTTCTATTTGGTAGCTATTTTCTGATTTAAAAGGTTGATCTGATCCATATTTTTTATAATTAACAACATAATCTGCTGCGATTGGTACATAACCTTGAGAATAATTAGCAAAATAATTAAAAGTAGAACTCAATTTGTATGTTAATCCTACTCGTGGCAAAAATTTATTTTGTATCGCTGTATATGGTGTTGTCGCATCTAAACTTCTTGATAAATAATGTTCATAACGTAAACCAAATAACATTTCTAAACGATGATATTTTATTTGATCGTTGATATAAATACCTGTTGTTTTATAAGAACTTATAGTAGAAAGAGAACTTTGTTTTAACCATACATAAGAAGATAAATCTTTGCTTCCATAAACAGGATTATTCAAATCAAAGGTTAACGGAACTGTTTTTCCATCCACTATTTTACTTCTTGCTTGCTTTTGTTGATTGTCCGAATCTGGCTTATATTGGGCATAATCAACACCAAAAATAATATTCTGTTTTAGATCTCGCTTACCAATTTTATAATTAAAATAAGAAACAGCGTTATCTGTGTAATACTTACCTTGTCGAGATAAAAATTCTATTGTAAGAATTGTATTATTAGATGAATCACCAAAACCATTATATAGTCTATGCTCATTCAAATCTTCTTGATAAATTGATTTAGAATATTTTGCAGTTAAAGTCAAATTATCTAAAATTTTCTGTTCTAAACTCGCTCGATAATTAAATGTTTGTGTTTTAAAAAAATCTGATGGTTGAGATAAAGTTAATGAACTATTGCTTGCAAATAAATCATTTTTGTTTGCTAACATTCCTCTATCCAAAAGACCATTAAACTTATCATAAGTAAAATCTACATCTATTTGTGTTCCTTTTCTTGGTTTAAATGTAAGAGAAGGTGCAACAGTATATAATTTTTGATTTCCAGAATTATATCTAAACGGTTTAGCTGTTAAATAACCCGCATTAAATCTATAAAACAATTTATTGTTTATTGGTCCTCCTACATCTATTGTCGGTTCAAAACTTCCTGATGATACACCAGCTTGAACACTAAATTTTTCTAATGGTCGTTTTGTAACCAAATTTATTGTTCCGCCTGGATTTGTATCACCAAAAAGAATCCCTCCAGAACCTTTTATAATCTCAATTCTTTCAAGATTTATTGTTAATGGCGAATTAAAATAACTTGTTCCATAGCCAAAACCAGAACGCATTCCATCAACCAATCGTAATCCTGTATATCCACTACTAAAACCTCTTATCGTATAATCATCATACGATGATGCTTGGTTAACACCCACCATATCATGGATCAAATCAGAAACTCTTACCGATTGTATATCTGACATTTGATTTTGATTAACAATACTTATAGTTTGTGGAATATCTTTCAACTTTCCATTTAATTTACCACTAAGACCTAAATCATTTTGAGTGTAAAAATTTTCAGCAGTAGAATTGACTACTTCTTGATTTACTTCTTTTTCTTTAAAATGTATTTTCATTCCAAAATTTTCATTCCAATTTTCATCTGTCACCAGAATAATACGCTTTTCTTCTTTATCTTGTACAATCAAAGAAATAGGAAATTTAATCGCTTGGTTAAATTTAAAATTCCCATTTGCATCAGTACAAACTGTATCATTCTGATTTTTAATATAAACAATTGTATTTGCAACAGCTTTGTTATCTTCGCTAGAAACTTTACCGAATGATATATGCTTTTCTTGAGCAGTAATTTTTGTCACAGAGGTTATAGAAAAACAAAAAAATATTGTTTTCAATAAACTTAAAGATTTCATTATTAGTATTTTTTATTTTACCGTTATTTTCTTTTGCTTGTTATTAGAAGTTATTTTCTAGGTTAATTAATTTTTATCGTATTGATGAAATAAGGCAATAGTCCTCTGACCTGATGAATTTCAACAGGTATATTTTTTTATCTTTAGAAAGAATTATATTATTCTAAATCAATATCATTCAATGTTTTTATAATTAAAATGAAAGATTAATTTTTAGTAGTTATATTTTTATTTATTAAAGTTGTTTTTTGGGCAATCCCTTTGGGCGTGCTTTTCGCTATATCTTTTTTGATTGGTCATTTCGACTTGGTAATTAAGCGGAGTAGAAATGCAATGACCAATCTAAAAAGGATGCCACTGCAATCACTATTGAAAATGAATGATATATTAAAAATAAGTGTTAGACATAATTCAAAAAATAGTTTTAAAACATTAAAGAATATTTTTATTTTAAAAAGAATAACTTAATGTAGCCATAAAATTACTTGGAGAACCAGGAAAAACTCTAGTATAATCTATACCTCCTAAAAAGTAATATTTATCAAAAATATTATTAAACTGTAAAGAAACTTTCAAAGGATTCAAATCGTAATATAATGCTGCATTTACAAGTGTATAATCTGGCAAAAATCCCCATAAATAATCTCCTTCAGCATTTTGTCCAACTGTATTTTCCATTCTTCGTCTACTAACATAAGATGCACCTAAACCAAAACCAAAACCTTTAAAACTAGAATGCAAAATAGAATACTTCAACCATACATTTGCCATATTTTTAGGGGCATTCGCTAAGGGCAATCCAACTTCCGATGCTATTGAAGAAGCTTGAACTTTAGTATCTGTAAAACTATAATTCAATGTCATTTGTAAATTCTTAATTAACTGACCTCGTAAATCAAACTCAAATCCTTTTGAATTTACTTTTCCTGATTGACGGTACACAGCATAACCATCATCTGACATTTGTCCTGTTGCAACCATCATATTATTTCTTTGGATATTGAAAAAAGCTAAATCAATTTGTAATTTATTATTAAAAAAATCTGATTTCAATCCAGTTTCTATTTGGTAGCTACTTTCTGATTTAAAGGGCTTATCTGATCCGTATTTTTTATAATTAACAACATAATCTGCTGCGATTGGTACATAACCTTGAGAATAATTAGCAAAATAATTAATACTAGAACTTACCTTGTATGTTAATCCTACTCGTGGTAAAAATTTATTTTGTGTCGCTGTATATGGTGTTGTAGGATCTGCACTTTCAGACACATAATGCTCATAACGTAAACCAAATAACATTTCTAAACGATGATATTTTATTTGATCTTGTACATATATTCCAGTCGTTTTATAAGAACTTAAAAAAGGAAAAGTTGCTTGTTTCAACCATATATAAGATGATAAATCTTTACTTTCATAAACAGGATTATTCAGATCGAAAGTTAATGGAACAGTTTTTCCATCCACTGTTTTACTTCTTGCTTCTTTTTGTTGATTGTCGGAATCTGGCTTATATTGTGAATAATCAACACCAAAAATAATATTCTGTTTTAAATCTTGCTTACCAATTTTATAATTCAAATAAGAAACAGCATTATCTGTATAATCTTTTGCTTGTCGAGATAAGAATCTCATATTAACAATTGTATTGTTGGGTGCATCAGCAAAAGTATTCAATGTTCTATGTTCATTTAAATCCTCTTGATAAATTGATTTAGCATAATTTACAGTCAATGTTAAATTATCTAAAATCTTCTGTTCTAATTTAGCTCGAAAATTAAATGTTTGTGTTTTAAAAAAATCTGATGGTTGAGATAAAGTAAATGAACGATTAATCGCATACAAATCATTTTGCTTTACTCCCATTCCTCTATCCAAATAGCCATAAAAATTATCGTATGTTAAATCGACATCTATTCTTGTTCCCTTTCTTGGTTTAAACGTTAGAGAAGGAGCAACTGAAAATATTTTTTGACTATTATTCTTTCTAAATGTTTTACTGGTTTGATAGCCTGCATTAAATCTATAAAATAATTTATCATTAATTGGACCTCCAATATCCACTGTTGTTCTGAAAGTTTCAAAACTTCCTGATGAAAAATTAACTTGACCTTTAAATTCTTCTAAAGTTTTTTTAGTGACTAAATTTATTGTTCCTCCTGGAACTATATCTCCAAAAAGTGTACCTCCAGAACCTTTTAAAATTTCAATTCTCTCTAAATTAACAGTCAACGGTGAATTAAAATAACTCGTTCCATAACCATAACCAGAACGTAACCCATTTACTAAACGTAAACTATTACCATATCCACTGCTAAATCCTCGTAAAGTATAATCATCATACGATGATGCTTGATTAACTCCTGTAAGATCATGAACCATATCAGAAACTTTAAAAGCTTGCTTATCTTCCATTTGTTGTTGCCCAACAATACTTATGGTTTGAGGAATATCTTTTAATTTCCCACTAAGTTTTCCTTCAAAATCAATATTATTTTGTGAATAGGATTGTTTATTGTTAGAGCGAACTAGAACTTCATTTAATTCTGTACCACTTTTAGATAAATGAATTTTTAATCCATTTTTATCATCCCAATCTTTATCAGTTACAATAAAAGTAAATTTTTCATCATTATTTTGAATAACCAAAGAAACTGGAAAATCAATGGCTTTATCTAATTTAAAATTACCATTTGTATCCGTACAAACTGTATCGTTTTGATTTTCAAAATGAATAACTACATCAGCAAGAGCTTGGTTTTCTTTGTTAAAAACTTGACCAAATAGAATATGCTTTTCTTGTGCTTCTACAAAAATTGTAAAAACAAAAAACAAAAAAAAGAATCTAAATTTTAAATTAGAAAAATGTTTCATTGAAATTATATATTAAATTAATTCTTTGCTCATGTGATAAGTAGGAAAACCACTTTCATCACACAAAAGATTTAAAACAAATCCTTGTTTTAACCAAAATTCATAAGCACCAGGTAAACTAGGATGTGTATGTAAATACAGCCTATAAATATCTTTTTCTATCGCCTTTTGTTTTAGTTCTTTAAATAATTTTGTTGCTAAACCATTTCTTCTATGCTGTGGTTCAACAAATAAACGAGCAACCTCAACAGTACTTTCTTGTCCAATTGTAAGGTAAGGAAATCTATAATCAAAAGCCATCATTCCTATAACTCCAACAAGATTATTGTTTTCATCCTTCGCTTGTAAAAAAATCCCTTTTTGATTTTCAATATAATTTTGAATAAAATTCTGTAAATCAGCAGGAACAAAATTGGGATCCAACGTTGGAAACAATTCTCTTCTGAAATTAATTACGTAGGGTAATATTTCTTCGACATGTTTTAAATCCACAGAAGATATATCTATATTTTTCATGATTTTTTTATCGTTTTAAATCAGGAACATATAATGTTTTACCCTGATGTGAAAGGCTGATTAATGGTAATTCATATGTTTCTTGTAAAATAGATTGAATTTCGTCCTGATTATAGTTTTTCAAATCAATTAATTGACGATTTTTCATCATAAAAAAACAATCACCATACATAAAAGCTAAATTAGGATCGTGCATTACACAAAGAACTGTTTTACCTTGTTTAACTAAATCCTTAAGCGTTTCTAAAACCAATACTTGATAATGTAAATCCAAATGGTTCGTTGGTTCATCTAACATTAAAATATCTGGATTCTGAACCAAAACTCTACACAATAAAACCAATTGACGCTCACCACCAGATAAAGACGTATATGCCTTATCTTTTAGATGCCAAAGATTAAACCTGGTTAACAATTGTTCGACAATATCAAAATCTTCTTTCTTTGGAGAGAATCTCGAAAATGAAGATCGACCAGTCATTACAACATCAAAAACTTTGAATGGAAATGTTGTTTGATGAAATTGAGTTAAAAAACCAATACGTAAAATTGAAGAACCTATTTTAATTTTCTTTCTTTCTTCATTACCAATAAAAACATTCCCTTGATATTTCTTTTCTAAACCAGCTATTACATTAAAAATAGTAGATTTTCCACTACCATTTTTTCCCATAACTATGGATAATTTTGCTTCAGGAAAATCAACATTTACGTTATCTAAAATTTTTTGTTTACCATAGGTAAATTCTAAATTTTGTATTTTAATCATCACTTCCATCAATTCCAATTTGCAGCATTTTTGCGCATTAAGTAAATAAAAATAGGTGCACCAATTAACATTGTAAAAACACCAACAGGGATTTCAAAAGGCATAACTGTTCTAGAAAAATCATCAATAATTAAAAGAAGAGTTCCTCCAATACTAATATTTGCCCAAACTGTTTTCTCATTATTAGGACCAAAAAACATTCTACTAATATGTGGAACGATTAATCCGAACAAACTGATTACACCAACTGCAGCAACACAAGCAGCTGTTATTAATGTTGCAACACCAATTAATAATACTTTCAATAAACCTGGCTTTACTCCTACGGCAAGCGCTTCTTCATCTCCTAATGATAATAAATTCAATTTCCATCGAAATAATATAATCACCAAAAGTCCTATAACAATTGGGTAAAATGCAATTTCTACTTTTTCCCAAGATGCAGTATGCAAATTTCCCATTGTCCATTGTACAATCGCTTGTAATTTATAAGGATCACTTATATATTGTAACAAAGTAAGAAAAGCTGTGAATATTCCAGAAATTATCATTCCAGATAAAACCATACTAATCAAAGAACTTTTTACATTCGTTTTTGAAATTAAATAAGTCAATAAAACAGCACTTACACCAAAAACGAAAGCAGATAAATTAATTGATAAAAAAGGAACTACCATTGCTAAAGCTGCACCTACAGCAGATCCTGATGAAATACCTAAAGTAAATGGATCTACAATTGGATTTCTGAAAATTGCTTGCAACACATTACCCGATGAAGCTAATGCTGCGCCAATCATAAAAGTAAGAACAATACGAGGTAATCTAACTTGCCACAATATTGTTTCTATACTTGACTGCTCGATTGAATTATTATTTTTTAAAAAATATTGATTCAAAGCAGAGCTACTATAATGTAACAAATTAGGAATACTAATAAAATTAGTTGCGCCCATTGTCATAGACATTATAATAACAAATAAAGGTAGAATTACCAGTAAGCAGAGAGATTTTATATTAATTGACATTGGTCGTAAAAAGATCTTGTTTTTGATACAATTCTAATAAATCAGCTTTTATTTCTTTATTCAATTCTTCTGATGAATATTCAGAAGGATAGCACCAATTTCTCAATTGTTTCGCAAATAATAAAAATTTAACTGTATGGGGATCATAATAAAATGAAGGATTCATCGCATAAACTTTTTTATCCTTAACAGCTGGTAAAGCAGCCAATTCTTTAAGATTATAAACTTCATTAATATCAGAATTCCATAAAATAATTAAATCAGGGTTCCATTTATAAATAGATTCTGCACCAACATTAGGAGATTCCATTTTTAAAGGACAAACATTTTCTGCACCAGAAAGTTTTATAGCTAAATCCAATAAAGTTCCTTGACCAGAAGTAGAAAAAATACGACCTTTTGACCAAGCATAATATACCTTTTTAGGTTTTTCTGCAATAGTTTTTTTCAGTTTATTTGCTTCTTTTTTTACATAAGAAACTATCTCTTCAGCTCTTGTCTTCTTTCCAAGTAAAGTTCCCATTCCTAATAATTCCTTATAAATTTTTTCTTGACTTAAACTAGAAACTGTAAATACAGGAATAGATAATTCTTCTAACTGTTGAATAGTTTCTACATTTTGCTCATAAACAATAACCAAATCAGGTTGCAAGCCAACAATTGTTTCTATATTACTAGATCCACCACCAAATGTTGGTGTAGCTATTGTTTTATTTTTAATACGAGGATCTAAATCAGCATAAAATGGATACTTACCTTCTGTCTGATAAACTTGTTGAGGAATCCCTACAACTTTATCTTGGGCATGTAGCATATAAATTTCATCCAAAGAAGGCTCGAAAAGAACAACTACTTTATTCGCTTCTTTTGGAAGACTTATTATTTTTCCACGACTATCTTCAGCGTTTACACCATTCGCAGTACCATTCTTTGAATTTGAATGACAACTTTGTAGGAATACAAAACCTAAGAATAGATAAATGATTCGAAGATATTTTTTGATATTCATGATTTAATTATTTACCACTTTTTTTAATAAGAATTCATTCAATAATTGTTCTTCTATTAAATTAATCTTAGTTGGAAAACGTTCTGATAACTGCTCGTACATTCTACCATCATAAGGCATTAATAATTGATGTTGATTAGTATGACATGTATAAATAGGTAAATGACGATTTCCTACAAAATAACAAAAATCAGCGGCATCAGACATAGATTCTGCAACAAACTGGATACACAAAGCTGGTTTAATATATACAGTAGCTATCTCATTGTTTTCGAATAGCAATCTATCACCATTCTGCCACTCATTTCTATTTTGTAAACGGAGCTCTAATGTCAAACCAGTTTTTGTTTTACGTGTAATTTTTTGTTTTCGAATCTCAAACCATTCTATCGATAATAAATCAGAATCATTTTGTGTCTGATCTACTTTTGTTTTGACTTCATCAATAACAATTAACTGATTATCCATTATATATTTGTATTAGTTAGCTTGTTTAGCAGCTTCTTTTTTTAACTGTACTTTTTCTTTCAACCATTGGCACCATTCATCAATCCCCTCTCCATTTAAAGTACTAATAGTTTGTACCTCTAAATTAGGATTAACTTCTTGTGCATCTTTTGTCACAGCTTCGATAGAAAAAGGAACGTAAGGCAATAAATCTGATTTAGAAACTAACATTAATTCACTTGTAAGAAACATACGAGGATATTTTTTAGGTTTATCATCTCCTTCCGTTGTTGCAATAAGTGTAACACGGTAATCTTCACCTAAATCGAAAGCAGAAGGACAAAGTAAATTACCTACATTTTCGATAAATAATAAATCTGTATTATCTAAATTGATATGATCTAAAGCTTGTAAAATCATTTGTGCTTCTATATGACACATACCTCCTGTAACAATTTGTAATGCATTAATCCCAACTTCACGCATACGTATAGCATCTCTTTCTGTTTCAGGATCACCAA
Organism: Chishuiella sp.; assembly: GCF_032109125.1. Classification (NCBI taxonomy): domain Bacteria; kingdom Pseudomonadati; phylum Bacteroidota; class Flavobacteriia; order Flavobacteriales; family Weeksellaceae; genus Chishuiella; species Chishuiella sp. Next base: position 105,292 of record NZ_DAMCLZ010000001.1, on the reverse strand, counting down.
CTAAAACTGAAATATTCAATTCTTTACCTAAACGCTTACCGATTTCTTGTAATAACGTTGTTTTTCCTGACCCTGGAGAAGAACATACGTTAATGATACAAACATCTTTTAAACGTTCTCTGATTGCATTCGCAACATAATCATTTGCTTTTAATAAATGTAAAGTTGTATTATCGCACTGTACAGAACCTACTCTGTTCCCAGCACTTTTGGGATTTTGTGTATTAGTTGACATAATTTTTATGTTTGATTATTATTTATTCTTAAAAAGAACTTGTGATATAAAAAGTTCATTTCCTTTTACAATAGTACTTGATGGCGTTAAGCATTTATCACAAACAAATTTGTGGTATTTTACTTCAAAATTTTCATGACACTTTTCGCAATAAGCAACAATATCATTCACCAATACTTCTAATTCTATTTCATTATATTTTTTATTATCTGCTATAAATGCATCAAAAGCATTTTGTATTAATACAGGTTGTACATTCGACAAAAGCCCAGCTGTAATTTGAACTTTAGCAACGTCTTCTATTTTAGAATCATAATGGTCGTTTAACGTATCAAATATGTCTTTAACAATACTTAATTCGTGCATAATTATTTATTTTTTAGATATATAAGATGTGTTACCAAACATAAAATGTTTAGAAACAGAATAAAAACAATAAGATTTAAAATTTATTTAAGTGAAGGGTAAACCATAAATATAACGTCTTAAAAGACATATTTTATTTGTTGAGGTTGAAAATAAATCAGAGAATAAATTTGAATGAATAATTTGTATTAAATTAAATTTAAAATCAACTGTAATCATATTGTCAATAAATGATTCATCAGAATTAGATTCTTCAATCACAGAAGTTAATATAACTTTTTCTTTTTTATTTTCTTTAGAAAAGAGACGTTCTACATGATTATGAAATGATATGTGCTTATTTATCTTAGTAAAATTTTTTACTAAAATAGACATCATAAGAAATATCACTATGTATTTAATCGCTTTCATTTCGATTGTAAAGTTAGAACAGTATCGTATTTAAATCATTATTTAAAAAAGAGTATAAATGTTCAAAAACGTTACAAAATATTTTTTTTATTTAATCTTATAAAACATATTTTATCCTTAATAAATAAGATCAAATCATTCACAAAACTATGTATAATCAACATTTTATAACTGTGAATAATTAATAAAGATTTATTATTTCAATTAATTTTTTTTATGATTTTATTAATTTTTTAAAATTTTAGATAAAATCATTTAACCACCTTTTATTAATAACTAATTACCTTAAATAATAGTTTATCTTATTTTAATATATTTATAAAATGAAATATTACATTACTTTTATTATCATATTAAGTTTTCAACATTCATTATACTCTCAAAATAATGATTTTTATAGAGAATATTTTTCTATTTTAAAGGAAAACACAATAAATAAAGATAAAATTGATTGGATTGATTTTGAAAAGAAATTTTATGAAAAAACCAAAATAAGTAAAGATTCTGCAATTCAATTTAGTCTAAAAATAATAAATAATAGACACACTTCGTACCATACAAAAGAAGGTAAAATTATTTATTCTTCAAACAAACCTTACTTAGAATTAGGTGACTCTATAGGAAAAAGCTTTGTTGGAGCTTACTCTAATCCAGAAGATAAAAATTTATTTAAAAGTAAAGGAGAAGAGTATATTAATAAAATTCAAAAATCCATTATTAAACAATTAGAAAATAAACCCAAATATTGGATTATCGATTTAAGATCAAATACAGGAGGTAATATGTGGCCTATGTTAACAGCCTTATTACCTTTTTATGAAAACGGAGATATTGGATATTTTGAAAATGAATCCGAATATATTCCTTGGTCTAAAAAAAATGGTTACATTTTTTCTGGAGATTTTAATCAATCTAAAAATTTTATAGATTCTCCCATAAAATATAACTTGAATTTAAAATATATTTTTGTTTTAATCAACGAAAGAACTTCTAGTTCTGGTGAAGCTGTTGCAATTAGTTTAAGAAGTTTAAAAAATGTAATTCTTATTGGAAGTGAATCAGGAGGATTTACAACAGGAAATGCTACTTATAAATTATCGAATGGTGACACGCTAATATTAACAGCAAATTATATGGTTGATAAATATAAAAATAGATACTTACCTTCAATTAAACCAGATTATGAAATATTTAAAACTACAGAAATTGAACAATTCATTTTAAAATATATTCATGATCATTATAAAGAATAAATTTATAAATACTTACGCTACATAATGAAATGAATATTTACTATTTTAGTAATATAAATTGTATCGCATGAGCCAAATAAAATTACTAATCGGCTCATATTTTTATTATATTTGAGCCAATTAGATTAAATAATCGGCTCATGCGATACAATTGGCAATATGAAAATTGGGCAAATTTTGAATATGATAATTTTGTAGTCAAGTTGTTTTAAAAATAGTAATCATAATTTTATCAGGTAAATACAAAAATATTCTCCGCAAAATATGCGGTAAATAATAAATTAATCATCGCATGATTAACTTTATCAAATAATTTTCTTTACTAATTATTTATAATTGAACAAATTAAAACAACTAAATCTTACTTAGAAGATTTTAAAGATTATGAAATTAATAAGGTTAATTAAAAAAAACAATTAAATCGGTCTTTTTAATTTGAATTAACTCCATAATTATCTTCTAAATACTGATTAATGATATCATGGTTCTATTCTTGTAAAATAAATTGCTTTTGTTCTTCAATAAAGTTATGTATTCCAAAATTCTTAATATATGTACCATTTAATGAATAATAGTTAAAGATATAAGGTTTGCTTGTACAATGAACATAAAACCAAAATATTGAAGATTGTAAGGTCTTTTTAATTGACATCATATTTTCTTCATTATTGCAAATAATCGCTTATCAATTATAAAATAGTAAATCTTCATCCTAACTAAAAACATAATAAGAAACTATATTATAATACTTTGGAAATAAAAGTTTATTTTCAAATGTCTTTAAAGATTGAGTACAACCATAAGCATCCCAAGCCTCATAATTATAATTCTCCGATTTCTTTTTGAGTTATACTAAAATCCATCATAACCTAATATATTTTAAAGATTTACCCAATATTAAAATTTAATATTTATTTTAAATAAGATATCCAATTTTTCAATTAAAAAACTGGACATTATTGATTAATTTATAAAGCTTATTATAATGTACCAATATATTTTTATATGTAAAAAGTTTAAAATTTTCTAAAATGATTTTTTGTATATCTATCATTCTAAGTATAGAAAATAATTATCCATGTAACTTATTGTTAAATATGAAATTATAAAATATTTAATTAATATTTTCACATATTATAAACACTTGTCTAGTATAATTAAACGATAATTTCAACCATCTATACATTGACAATAAAATTAGTAATATACCAATCATAAAATAACTCCAAGAAAAATTATTAATTGACCCTAACAATAATGCAAATACTAACATAATGGTTATATTTCTACTTAGTATTTTAGAATAAAAGTAACTGTTCAATTTTTCATACTTTTTTTGATCTTTATGTTGTTCTTTTAATCGATTACAATGATTGAAAAATTTTGTAGATTCTTCTTTATTATCAAAATTTTTATTTTTTTTTAATTTATATTTAAATACAGATTGCACTTCTTTCAAAAAAACATCTTTGCTTTTATATGGCGATGAGAAAAATTTTACAAATTTAGTCTCATTTAAAAAATGGTAAGATGGTTTTTTCATAACACTGTAAATTACTTTTTCACATAAACTAGAAGTCATATCTATAATATATCCTGTTAGTACAGAAACCATTATAAAAACTAGTAAAATAATATTTTCAAAATCTTTAAAATTAATTAAATGAATTAGTAATTTATCGTAACCATAGATGAGTATTATTACCACTAATAAAATATTACCTGGTATAAATAATCTAAATACATCTTGAATTCTAAAACTAAAATTCTCCATCTTCCATTCTTTTTAAGACGTTATCTCTATTAAAATCGGGAGGTGTAGGTTTAAAATCATATTTACCCATATTAACAAAATCTTTTTGTAAATTGTATTCCATGTATTGAAAATCTCTTAATTTATTAATTTCTAAATTATCAACTAGTACAGTAGAATTAACTCCACCTTTTACCTGAATTAAATCTTTCTTATAAGATTTCGAGGGCTGTAACAATCTTGAATCACCGTAATTTGATGTATTTACTTGTATAAAATAGCTATGAACGTCTCTAACCCATGCCCCAGCTATATCAGAAAAATAATCAGTATCCTTATTTAATTCTGAAGCTATTATAAAATCAACTTTAGATTTAAATATAGACCTATGTTGTATGTTTGCTAATTCAAAACAATTGTAAACAGAAAAATATACTTTTCTCCAATGAAATAAATCATATCCCATAGCCTTTTTCTCATCGGCAGATTTTGCTTGAGGTATAAATAAACGATACCCCTTTAACATTTCAATTTCACCTGGAGAATAATGATTTTTCAATCTAACTTTTATCAATGATGTTGTATAGTCGTTAACTCTAAATGGTAAAACGGTAGCGATAAAATTAAAAGCTACATTGTGAATATTTATCCAATGTTCTAAACCTGCAACAATACCCATATATCTTTTGTGACTTCGTTCTGCTAATAACTTAAGCCAAGAAAAAGGTATACTAACTTCTGGAAATATTGTTAAATCACTTTTAAGAGAATCTGCTTTATTTATTAAATCAAAAATTTCTTTTCTCCTTTCTCTATTTAAATTTGGTTTTTTTAAAATACTACTTTTAATATTTTCATCTGAAACTTTTAAATTAGCAATTGCGATTTTTTTATCAACCTCTTCATAGGGCATAGCTTCTCCTTTAACCGAAATATTATTGACATTTACATAATTATGATCTTCGGTGTTATATTTAATTATTTCAAAATATTTTTCTTTAACAATATCTTTTTTTTTGACTTTAGTTTTCCATGAATAATTAATTTTGTAATATTCAATAAATGATTCTTCTGGTATTTTATTTATATTATCATTAATATCAATAAAACTTGCATCTTGTTTTATATTAGACAAAGTTTGAAATATCTTAAAAATATTAATATCATGAAAGTGAGTATAGTACGGCGATAAAAAGGTTTTATATTCATTTAATTCAAATGTTTCTTTATTATCCTTTTGAAAAATAGTAAAATCATTATCAATAAGATTAAAAGTCTTTAAATCAATTTTTGTAAAATTTACTATAGGTAATGAAATTAAAGAAGTTCTAAAAAGATTTGATTTTAATAATAAATCAAGAATTGAACTAATTTTTAATAAATCTTTTTTTTCAATATCAGTAAGAAAATTAAATTTTTCTAATAAAGTTGGATTTAAACAGAATGAAGAAGCTGTAGCTACATCTAAATATTTTCTCAAGTCCTCTTTTATTTGTTCTTTAAAATTAACATGATCGATTTTTGATATTGCTGCTAAAATATTTCTTCTAAATTGTAATAACAAATCTAGTTTTTCTCCTATTACATAATAAATAATTACTTTTTCCCATAATGTATAAAAACTTATACCAACATTACCTTTGAAAAAGGTTAATATCTGTTTATCAGTAGTTTCGTCATTATCTTTTCTCCCAAAACTTATTGCGAAAATCTTTTTAGCTAAAAATTTAGAAGCACCATATTTATTTTCTGATAAATCTTGAATACTTCTAAACTTATTTACAGAATCTCCATATTTTAAATCAAAAGCTTCTTCATCAAAATCATTACTTATTTCATCTTCGTCTGGTAAAAAACGAAATTCACTTCTTTGCTCTTCAAGTTTACTTTTAAAAATATTTAAAACCGCACGAGATTCTTTAAAATCAAAATAATGTAAAACTACTTTACTACTTTGTATTTTTAACTTAGAATAATTTAAAGTATTAGAAATAGAATCATTAAAAGATATATTTAATTTATCTAATAAATTGTTTAAGATTATATTTGAAAAATTAGGATCTTCATTTAATTTTAAAAACTTTTCGTTAATTCTTCTTAAAATTTCCTCTTTATTATCACAGATACTCAAATTCTTTAATAAGATTTCATTAACTAATGATACATTTGAATCAATTGAAAAGATTTCCTTCTTCACAAATATTTTGTCAACAAAAGAAATTGTAGGTGAAACTAATTTTTCATTTATATGTTGATTTAAATCAGAGAAAACAAACATTAAATCATCAACATATCTTCCATAAAATGCAGGATTAACTTCTTGTAAAATTTTTTTATCAAAATCTTTCAGATAATAATTAGCTAGAAATCCTGAAGAAATTAAACCTATAGGTAATGGATGTTTAGAAATCTCTTCTTTATTATTTGATAGGTATTTCTCTGCTTTTTTGTAATAAATTTGGTGAATATTGGATAAAAGATTATTTAAGTATATACCGCTTTCTATAAATTTTTCGACTTTATTTTCTTTTATTACAGTGTTTTCAAAATATTTTTCAATCTTAAGCTCTATAACATCATTTAAATCACTTAAATCCAAAACTATATTATGATAGTAATCTTTAATATCTAAGCTAAGTATTGTTACATTTTTTTTTTCGTCTAATAATGTTTCTGCTTTTTTTATAGCCTCATCTCTCCATAATTGATATTGAACAAAATAAGGTTTATAAATTTTAAAATTTTCATACGGTAATTGATCATTTAAGTCAATATTTAGATCTAGCTTATTAGCGTAAGAATTATCTGATATTTCATTTTCAAGGAACCTAGCCACATACATTAACCATAGTAATGATAATATATGAACTTCTATAGGCGCATCAATATAAATATTTAATCTATCTACATTAATTTGATCTTTAGCCTTAAAATTATTAGTATTTATATTTAGTTTATCGTCAGAAATTTTTTTGGGTAATAAAGTAATTTTAATATCTTCATTTGACAATAATTCACTACTAGTTATTGAGTTAAAATATTCTTTTACTTTATCATATAATTTATTTTTAAGATCTGATATATTATCCGAATCTTTAAATGTTTCATTTTCAAATACAGCAATTCTTTTCTTTATTAAAATTGATGAATTATCATAATAGTAATAATGCTTCAATTTTTTGTATGCACTAAATACCTGGTCTCTATTTATTATTTCATTCATATTTTCTATTTACCTCCCCAACAAATACACTAACGTACGTATTCACAAAATTAAATATTTTATTTGTCATACGTTCTATTTTACTACTTCGTTCTTTTAAGCTAGGATGTTATAACATTGTCCCTACAATATCATCGCGCAGAGGTTGTTTATCTGAAAAAAGATATTCGCCAATTACTTTCTATAATTTTGAAGGATCAAGTTGTTCATCCTTAATCTTTTCTTTTAAAGCATTCTATCTTTCGATGTATACAAATTGATCAAATACCTATAATAACAACTTCATCTTGAAATTTAATACAACTTTTGTATTTAGATTTAGAATCATAAGGTAGTTGATTTTATTCTATTACAAATAACATCAAGGTTCTCAAAAATTGCTTCAATTTGTTGCATTACTACTTCTTTTGAGGAAATGATTATTTTTAATTGTTTAATAATTAAGAAGATTCTTTTGAAGATATATCATCAAACAAAAAAAGCACCTCGAAAAAGGTGCTTTTGTGGTCCCACTTGGGCTCGAACCAAGGACTTGCTGATTATGAGTCAGCTACTCTAACCAACTGAGTTATAGGACCAGAAGATAGTTTTTTTTATTTTGTTGTTGTGGTCCCACTTGGGCTCGAACCAAGGACTTGCTGATTATGAGTCAGCTACTCTAACCAACTGAGTTATAGGACCAGAAGATAGTTTTTTTTATTTTGTTGTTGTGGTCCCACTTGGGCTCGAACCAAGGACTTGCTGATTATGAGTCAGCTACTCTAACCAACTGAGTTATAGGACCGGATTTTATTGACAATCTACAGAAGGTTGTCCCTTAAATCGAATGCAATATTAAAGCTATTTTTCCGAATTAACAAAATTATTTTTACTAAAATTCTAGTTCTATTCCTCTATTCTAGGGATTTTATATAAAAAAATGACACTAAAAGTATCTAATCTAAAAATTAATTGATTTATTTTTAACAAATTAAACAATTACAATTATTCATTCTCATCAATCTATTTTTTAAAATAAAAATTTACTTTTTTTTGAAATAATATTAATCATTATAATTTTTTTCAAAAATTAAAGACTTTGTTGTAATATTGAATTATGAATTTTTATGAGGACGGGGGCAAATATCTCCAAAAAGGTCAATACAAAAAGGCCGCAGATTATTTTACATTAGCAATTAAACGTAAATTAGAAGTTGCTAATTCTTATTTTGGTCGTGGATTAAGTCAATATTACATGAAGCAAAATATAGATGCTATAAGAGACTTTGACAAAGCAATTGAATTGGATGATAAAAATCCTAGTTATTACTTTTATAAAGGTATGGCTAACTTTAATCAGTTTAACCCAACAAAAGCTGCTGAAAACTTTGATAAAGTAATAGAAATTGATCCTAATAACTTTGTGGCTCATCATCAAAAAGGGTATGTATTAATGAATCTTAATAAATACCATGAAGCTATAGAATGTTTCAACAAAGCATTAAAGATAAACCCTGATTACGAATCATGCTACCATAACCGTGCTTTTTGTTACGATCAATTAAAAGAATACGATAATGCTATTGCAGATTATACTAAGGTGATTGAGCTAAAACCTCATTTTTTATCGTATTATAATCGTGGAAATACATATTTTGTTCTTAATGATTATGATAATGCTTTATCTGATTTCGATAAATCATTAGAATTAAATCCTAATCATTATTTAGCGTACTATAACAAAGGTGTTATTTTCGAGAAACAGGACAAAATTGATGAAGCTTTACAAGAGTTTAAAAAATCTTTTGAATTGAATCCTGAATTTTATCTAGCGTTAGAAAAGATTAATAAATACGAAAAAAATTCAATAGAATAACTGTTTTTTACAAAACAGTTATTCTATTGAATTTTATAAAAATACTTATATACCTATAAGAATTAAATATTTTTTAGAATCCAATAATCTCTAGATAAACCAACATCGTTTCTATTTACCTCTATTTCATCACAAAAGTTAAGAAACTGCTCGTCCAAGGTTTTATCTATTTTTGGTGTAGAACCAAATAATTGTGTAAGAATTGGATTTGTTTCATGCTCCATTAATTTACCTGAAAAATTCTCAATCAAATAGTTTTTATAACCTATAAAAGTACTTGGTGCAAAAACCAACACATCATCTATATCAATAACTAAAAAAGTTTTTGATTTTTTTATTAATTGAATTGTCTTTTTTCTTTCCTGTTCAGAATTCATCTCTAATCCTTCTAAAAAAGACTCAACATTGTCAAAAATTTCCTCTTTATCCTGAACAAAATTCATTGTATAATTTTTTGCAAATCTATAAAATTTTAGTCTTCTTTTAGCAAAACTTCCACTTCTAAATATTCATGGTAACTCTTCACAAAATCATGTTCAAAATCAATATCTTCTAATCGTATTTGTACATTTTTTTTATCAACATCTATAAAATCTAATACAGTATGTACATTATATTTTTCTAAATTAGGATAATTAGGGTACAACGTAATTTGTTTTACTGTAAGTGCAAGTATAAAACAACTTATTCCGTTAAAATTAATTCCAACATCAGTAAATGTTTTATAGAAAGTAATCAAATTTGTCTTTAATTGTAAATTATAATTGAAACTTCTTAATTTAAAATTTTTCAGAACTAAACGATTCGTTGTTTTTAAAACAATTTCTTCTGTTATTAGTATATTTTTACTTAATAACTCTAAAATTTCCTTGTCCTCTACTAATTGATATAAAATATTAAGATATCGCTTTGCTTCATCAAAATTAAATAGCTCTATATGAACTAAAACAGATAGAAAAAGAAATTTTTTATTTGAAGGAAAAATAATTTCAATTTCTTTCAAATATTTTAATGCTTCTTCAAACTTTAGTTTATGGATGTAATATTCTGCAATATAGAAGTTAGCAGCAAACAAATAATAATCTTCTTTTTTTGCTTCTAAGAGATAAAGAATTGATTCTTCATTAAAATTAAGATTTCTTTGAACAACACCTTTTAAAAAAAGAGCTTTTTTATCTCTTGGAAATTCATGTAAAAGCTGATTCAATAAATCCTGAGCTTTTATTAATTGTTGTATTGGATTATGAATAAACGAAAATTTTCTCCATATTAAATATTCATTTTCATTCACTTCATCATCAAGAATCAAGAAAAAAATGTCATTAAATATTCGATTATAATCCACAGCTTAAGTTTTAGTAATGCTAAAATTAATGTTTTTTTTGTAGTCTACAAAAGTTGTATCATTAATTCTATTGTGCTAATTTATTTTTTTATGGCGTTCCCTTCGGTCGCCCTTTCCGTTTCAATCTTTTTCTGAAGAAAAAGGATTTCCATTACAATGGCTAACGCAGAAATAGTGTATTAAATTTCATATAGTAATTAATCTTTATACATTTTAATTTAAAATTCTTACAAGTTTCAATCATAATGATTGAAATTTTATCAATAAAAAAAGGATGATTCATTAGAATCATCCTTTTTAATATATATACTAGGATTATAATTAATCTCTACCTCTTCTAGAGTTTCCTGATCTGTTACGATCTCCACCGCGGTAACCACCACGATCTCCACCGTTATCACGATCTCTTCCTCCACGGTAACCACCGCTTCTTTCACGATCTCCATCACGACGGCTATTGAAACCTCTACCTCTAGAGTCACCTCCATTACGACGGCGATCTCCACCTCCACGACGGTCGTTATCACCACCTCCGCGTCTTGGCTCTGGTTTAGAAATTTGTACATCTAAATCTACTCCATCACGTTGAGCACTTTTGAATGATTCTAAAACTAAAGATTCAAATTGAGTATCAACTTCAAAGAAAGAGAAATTACGTAAAATTTCTATTTTTCCAATTTCTATATTACGGTTACGTGTTTGTTCGTTAATTAAACCAATTAAGTTAGGAACACGTAAGTTATGTTTTTGTCCGATATTAATAAAGAATCTTGAGAAATCACGTCCGTTTCTACGTCCAGAACGCTCACCTCTTTCACCTCTATCTCCACGATCTCCTTCTGATTGAATGTCTCTAGAATTTTTGTAATATTCTAAGAATGAATTAAATTCTACAGTTAAGAAACGTTTTAATAAATCATCACGATCTAAACTAGCTAATTTTTCATTAACAGTATCCATGTAAGGTTCAATTAATTCTTCATCTACTTCAATATTTTCTATCTTTTCGATTAAAGAAATCAAACGTTTTTCACAGATTTCAGCTCCTGTTGGTACATTTTTAGGTTCGATTTTAGAAGAAATTATTCTTTCCAATTCTTTAATTTTACGACCTTCTCTACCACCAGAAATAATAATAGAAATACCTTTATTTCCTGCACGTCCAGTACGACCAGAACGGTGTACATAAACTTCTGGATCATCTGGTAAGTTATAGTTAATAACGTGTGTTAATTCATTTACATCAATACCACGAGCAGCAACATCAGTTGCAACAAGTATTTGAATATTTTGGTTACGGAATTTGTCCATCACGTGATCACGTTGTGATTGTGATAAATCTCCATGTAATGCATCAGCATTATAACCATCTTGCATTAATTTATCAGCGATATCTTTTGCCTCACGACGAGTTCTACAAAAAACAATTCCGTAAATATTTGGATAAAAATCAGCTAAACGTTTTAAAGCTAAATAACGATCAGATGAACGAACCAAATATACGTGGTGCTCAATATTTTTTGATGCAGTATTTACTTTACTAACAGCTATTTCTACTGGATTATGCATATATTCTGAAGCGATACGACGCACTTCAGATGGCATTGTAGCTGAGAATAATAATGTTTGTTTTTCTTCTGGAGTAGTTTCTAAAATTGAATCAATCTCGTCACGGAATCCCATGTTCAACATTTCATCAGCTTCATCTAAAACTGTCCACGTAATATCATTAATTTTTAATGCTTTACGTTTTATTAAATCCATTGTACGACCTGGTGTTCCTACAACGATTTGTGGATTATCTTTTAATCCTTTGATTTGTTTTACGATGTCTGCACCACCGTAAACTGCTTGGATACGAACTCCACGCATATCAGCAGCAAAAGATTCTAGTTCTTTCGCGATTTGTAAACATAATTCACGAGTTGGGCACAAAACGATTGCTTGTACTGATCTTGAATTGCTGTCTAATTGATTTAAAATTGGAAGCCCAAATGCTGCAGTTTTTCCTGTTCCTGTTTGCGCCAATGCAATAACATCTTGTTCAGATGTAATGATTTGAGGAATAGCTTTTTCTTGAATTGGAGAAGGGTTAACGAATCCCATTTTCTCAATTGCAGTAAGGATTTCTTCTTGAAGTCCTAATTCTTTGAATGTAATCATGTTAGATACGATACCGAGATAATGAAATTCATTTATATTTCATATCACGGTTTTATTTTAAATTATTTAACCAACAGATATGAAAGAATAAAATTAAATGGCTGAGCAGCCTAAAAAATCCCTAAATGAATATTCTTTAACATCCGTACCTTAACTCTAAAGGCTGTGCAAATGTACGACTTTATTTTTAATATAATACAATTGCAATACTAAAATATGATAATTATTCTAATAATCTATTCAAAAATCTTGAATAAATAAATATAATTCACATTTAACAATCTGCTATATTTACAGCAACAGCCAATCCTCCTTCAGATGTTTCTTTATATTTATTATTCATATCCTTTGCCGTTTCCCACATGGTATTAACAACCTTATCTAAAGGAACTTTTGCAAACAATGGATCAGTATCTAAAGCTAATTCTGCTGCATTTATAGCTTTTATAGCGCCCATTGTATTTCTCTCTATACAAGGAATTTGTACTAAACCAGCTATTGGATCACATGTAAGACCAAGATGATGTTCCATTGCTATTTCAGCTGCCATAGTAACTTGAGCTGGAGTTCCTCCCATTAATTCACACAATGCACCAGCTGCCATTGCAGATGAAACACCAATTTCTGCTTGACAACCTCCCATTGCTGCAGATATAGTTGCTCCCTTTTTAAAAATAGAACCTATAACACCTGCTGTAATTAAAAATTGATCAATTTCCTTTTGTCCTGCTTTATGATTTTCAATTACCAAGTAATACATTAATACAGCAGGAATAACTCCTGCACTACCATTTGTTGGAGCTGTTACAACTCGCCCAAGTGAAGCATTAACTTCATTAACTGCAAGAGCAAAGCAACTTACCCATTTTAATATTTGACGAAAATAAACCGTTGTTTTTCTAATTGAAGTAATCCATTCTTGTTGATTAGTATATGGTCTCTCTCCAATTAGTTTTCTATGAATATCAAATGCTCTACGTTTTACATTGAGTCCCCCTGGAAGGATTCCCTCTGTATGACAACCAATATACATGCATTCTAACATCGTATCCCAAATACGTTTAAGTTCATGATGAATTTCATCTTCAGTTCGGATAGATTTTTCATTTTCGAACATTACTTCTGAAATTGATTTATTTTCTCTTAAACAAATTTCAAGTAATTCTGTAGAAGTATTAAATAAATAAGGAAATGCACACGTTGTTTCCATATTCGCTATTTCAGCATCTTCTTTTGTAATAAATCCACCACCTACAGAGTAAAATATTGTTGAATATTTTTGTTTTCCAAAACTTGCTGTAAACATAAGTCCATTAGCATGAAATGGTAAAAAATCTTTATTAAAAACAATATCTTTTGATGGATCAAAAGAAATAGAAATTCTATCTCCTAATTTTAATTTTTTATCTGTGGAAATAGTATTAATAATTGTAGAAATATCATCAACTGGAATATATTCAGGATCAGCACCACTTAACCCAAGCATAACAGCATAATCTGTAGCATGTCCTTTTCCTGTTAAAGACAAAGAACCATATAAATCAACCTGAACATGAAAAACATCGTCAAAAATAGAAGCAACTTCTAATTCTTTTACAAAAGCTTCTGCTGCACGCCAAGGCCCTAATGTATGTGAGCTTGAAGGTCCTACACCTATTTTTAGCATGTCAAATACTGAAATACAATCCATTCTATATGTTTAAAATATATTTTTTTGTGATTCGCAAATATACTTGTAAAAACATGATATTGTTTTATTTTATTCTAAATATTTTATTTTTCTTTAATAGCAAAATTTTGATAAAATATCACTAAAAATAATAACAAAAGAGGCTATTTTAATAAATAGCCTCTTTTGTTATTATTTAATGAATCATTTATAATGTTTCTTTTAACCATTTAAAAAATTCGTTGTGCCACACAATAGAATTTTGAGGTTTTAAAACCCAATGATTTTCTTCAGGAAAATAAATAAATCTCGATTTAATACCTTTTAATTGTAACGCTTGATAAGCTTCTTGTCCTTGTCCCATTGGTACTCTATAATCATGGCCACCAACATAAATTAACATTGGAGTATTCCATTTATTAACCAATTTTGGATTACTAGGATCAAATTCCGTATATCCTTTTTGAACATCTTTATTCGTTGTATCCCACCAAGGACCTCCTACTTCCCAATTTGGAAAAAAGACTTCTTCTGTAGTTCCATACATTGATTTCAAATCAAAAACACCATTATGAGAAATAAATGTTTTGAAACGACCTTCATGAATACCAGCTAAATAATATACAGAATATCCTCCATAAGATGCACCAACTGCACCTCTTCTATCTTTATCTACATAAGATTCTTTAGAAAGGTCATCTATTGCAGACAAATAATCTTTCATCACTTGCCCTCCCCAATCTTTAGAAATTTGTTCATTCCACTCAACACCATGACCTGGCATCCCTCTTCTATTAGGAGCAATTACAATATAACCTTGTGCTGCCATTAATTGAAAATTCCATCTTGTTGAATAAAATTGAGTTAATGCTGACTGTGGTCCTCCTTGACAATATAATAAAGTTGGATATTTTTTAGTTGGATCAAAATTTGGAGGATAAACTACCCAAGCATGTAATTCTTTTCCATCTGTTGTTTTTATTTTACGTGCTTTTACATCACTTAACGCTATCGAATCAAAGATATCTTTATTTTCGTTAGTTAATTGTGTAAGTTTTCCTGTTTTTAAATCCACTACAAAAATTTCTGCTGCATGATTAAGGTCTGTTTTTGTAACAATAGCCTTGTCTCCAATAATTTCCTTAAGATCAGCAATATCAAAATCACCATTCGTAATTTGTTTTACTCTTGCTGTATTTTTCTTTTTAGAATTAACTTCTATTTCAAATAACTGGATTGTACCTCCAACAGGAGCATTGAAATAGATTTTTTTACCATCATTACTCCATTTATAAGCTTGTACAGTTCCATCCCAATCTTTAGTTAAGTTGTATTCTGTATTCCCGTTACGAATGATTAAATCATTTTTATCAGCTTCATAACCATCTCTTTCCATTCTAAGAAAAGCTAAATCTCCTTTTGATGAAAAACTTGGACTTACATCATAACCTTTATTTTGTTCAGTTATATTCGTTGTTTTTTTAGTTGATAAATCATATTCATAGATATCTGTATTTGTACTAAGAGCATAATCAGTTCCATATTTCTTTTTAGAAACATATAATATTTTTGATCCATCAGGCGACCAAACAAATTCAGAAACACTATAAGGTTCATCATTTAAAACATCAATTTTAGTTGAGTTTCCATCTTTATTTTCTGAAACAAATAAATGGTCATAATTCCCATCATTCCAAGTATCCCAATGTCTATAATTTAATTCGTTGTAAATTTGAACATTAGATTTATCTAATTCTGGATAAAAATCTGATCCAAAAACCTTTTGTAATTTTACTTTATCAGTTTCTGCTTTGAATTTATTATCCTTTGATAAAGATTCATCAGCTAAAAGATTTTTATAATTTTCTATAACTGTAGAATTTCCTCCTAATAAAGGAACAATAAATGTTTTAGAAGATTTCTCTTGAGTTTTTACATCTGTAGATGTTACTTTGTAAATAAGATTTTTTTTATCTTTTGTTACTCCTACAGGAGATACATTTTTTACTTGCCATAACAGTTCTGGCGTCATTACTTTTTGTCCCATTGCAGTTGTAGTTATAAAAGCTCCAGCAACTAATAGAGTAAATTTATTGATCATGATATTTGACTTAATTATTGTAAAAATACAAATTCTTTACAGAGAGCACTATATTTTATAAAACAAAAATCCTTCAATTTGACATTTAGCAAATTGAAGGATTTAATTTGTTTTTTTTCTAATTGTATATTAGAAATTTATTTTATTCTTGTGTGTAAATACTGGAATAATAGCTCCAAATACAAGATTTTGTTGAGAAAATGCAAAGCTTTGTTTTGCTTTATCTGATTTATCAGAAGTTGTTCTAATATCACTAAGATTAGCATAGCCACCCTTCATCTCTGCTTGTATAAAGAAATAATCCCAGAATGTAAAGTTAATACCAACCATTGCTGCTGCTGCAAAACCAGCTAAATGAAACTCATCATTTCTTGCTCTTTCCATTAATTTCACATTAGACTTTGGATATAAAATACCTGCACCTACACCTTCTGTTATATTAACGTCAATACCTTTTCCATTTTTAGAAATTGGTAAACGTAATAAATTATCAAAACGACGAATTTCTAAATTTGCATAATTTAAACCATCAGTATGCTCAAATGTTAAAAAATCTTCTGTTAATTTTTTATTAGTATTATCATAAGAACCATCAAAAGCAGATCCTGTGTTAATATTACCATTCATATTAACTACCTGATCTTGATCCATTACATATTTCATATGATCAATACCAAAAGATATATTCCAATTGTCTGCAATAAAATATCCTAAACGGAAATTATATTGAGGAATAGTCATTGAACCTGGTTTAAAATATTTTATCCCAAAATTCGTTTGCCTGTCATGTGCAACAACATTATCTAAAGTAAAATCATATCCATCACCCTTAAAATGGATATCTGATTTTGTATATTGAGCATGATTCCAACCCCAGTAAACATAAAATTTACCTTTATTATGTTTTCCTTGTCCGAAACTAGTAGCAACGATTGCAACTAGAAACATTAAACTTATATACTTTTTCAAAATTTTAATTTTTTGCAAATTTATCCTTATTTATTTTTATGTGAAAATAAAATTAAGGATTTGTTAATATTTAAAATGAGTAAATTTTATAAAAGGTTAATAAATAATAATTAAATATTAAATTTTGAAAAATTAATTTTGTTTTTGAAATTAAACATATATTTTTGTCAGAAATGAATAATAACCTAGCAAAACATATTATTGGAATATTCTTCACCTTGATATTAGTGTTCAGCACAAATATGCAAGGATTTGCAGGTTATGTCGATCAACAAATTAAATTAGAACAAAAAGAAGTAAAAAAATCTCAAAAGAAAATTAATAAATTATTTTCTCAATCCTCTTCAGAAGAAGATAATAATCAAAGTAATTCTTCATCCAAAGAAATAACTGAGAAAATTCAATATTTTCATGAAATTAAATTATTCACATTTGCTAATTTAAATACTACAGAAAATTATAATTACTATCATTCAAAACATTATAACTTTATGAATGATGGTGTTACAACTCCTCCTCCAGAAGTTATTTAATATCTTAAATACATCAAATTTTTAATAAATCTTATCCAAAAGGAACAAGATTTGTTGACTGTATCATAATATTAAATCAATTTAAAAACATGAATCTTTTTCAAAATTGGAAAAAAGACATACCGGCAAGTATCGTTGTCTTTTTTGTAGCACTTCCTTTATGTTTAGGAGTTGCTTTAGCAAGTGGAGCTCCTGCATTTGCTGGAATTATTGCTGGAATTATAGGAGGAATAGTCGTTGGGCTCATTTCAAAATCTCAAATAGGTGTTTCTGGACCAGCTGCTGGGTTAGTTGTTATTGTATTAACAGCTATAACAGATTTAGGTGCTTATGATATTTTCCTTGTAGCGGTTGTTATAGCTGGTATCATGCAAATTATATTAGGTATTCTAAAAGCAGGAGTAATAGGATATTACTTTCCATCATCAGTTATAAAAGGAATGCTTTGTGCAATTGGGATATCTATCTTTTTAAAACAAATACCATTAGCATTTGGATACAAAGGAAGTTTTAACTTTTCTGATTTTAAAGCTGAATATATTACTTCTGGAGCAATTATAGTTACATGTATTTCATTGTTTATTTTGATTATTTGGGATAACTTTTTAGCTAAAAAAGCAAGTTTTTTTAAATTACTTCCAGGTTCTCTTATAGCTGTTTTAGTAGGGATTATTTATCAAGTCACAATTGGAGGATCAAACGATAATCTTTTTGCTATTGATGACGATTTACTTGTAAGAGTTCCAATTCCTGATGATATTGAAAGCTTTTTGAAACAATTCACAACTCCAAATTTCTCAGCTGGAATTACTAATCCTCACGTATGGCAAGTTGCACTAACAATTGCTATTGTTGCTTCATTAGAAAGTTTACTTTCTGTTGAAGCTGCAGATAAAATTGATCCTTTAAAAAGACAAACACCTACAAATCGTGAATTAATAGCTCAGGGAATAGGAAATTCTCTTGCAGGTTTTATAGGAGGTTTACCAATAACACAAGTTATCGTTCGTTCATCTGCTAATGCAATGAGCGGTGGTGTATCAAAATTATCAACTATTACACATGGTGTTTTACTTTTATTAAGTGTGATTTCTATTCCTGTTTTCTTAAATATGATTCCTAATGCCGTTCTAGCATCTATATTATTAGTAATTGGCTTCAAATTAGGTAATCCAAAACAATTCTTGGACATGAAAAGATTAGGAAAAGACCAATTAATTCCCTTTGCTGTAACAGTTTTTGCTATTCTTGCTACAGATTTATTAAAAGGTATAATAATTGGGCTTACTGTTGGTATTGTTGTTACACTTATAAAATCATATAATAACTCACATGCAATGCTGATAAAAGAAGGTAATATTTTTCATATGAATTTTGCTGAAGAAGTGACTTTTGTAAACAGAGGTGCTATAGTTAAAGCTTTAGACAGCCTAAAACCTGGTTCTAATTTAGAATTAGATGTTCGTAAAACTAAAATCTTGGATTATGATATTGTTGAGTATTTAGATGAATTTAAAATCAAAGCAAAAAATAATAACATAAATATTAAATTAATTTCTGAAAGAGGAATTGTTGATAACCCTCCTTCATTTAGAGAATTCTTTGGCTACGTAATTGTTGCTGGAGCTCATTAAAACTAAACCATTTTTAAAACTAAATATAATGAAAAACGATTTTTATAAAAATATACTAGATAAAAATAAAGCTTGGGTTGAATCAAAATTAAACTTAGATCCTGATTTTTTTAATAAACTTGCAGATGGTCAACAACCTCCTCTTTTATGGATTGGTTGTGCTGATAGTCGTGTTCCTGCAAATGAAATCATAGGAGCACAACCTGGAGAAGTTTTTGTTCACAGAAATATAGCAAACATGGTCCTTCACTCTGACATGAATATGTTATCTGTATTAGATTATGCTGTAAATGTTTTAAAAGTAAAAGATATAATAGTTTGTGGGCATTATGGTTGTGGTGGTGTAAAAACAGCCATGGGAAATTCTTCTGTTGGTTTGATTGACAATTGGATTCGCCATATTAAAGATTCATACCGTTTTAACAAAGAAGAATTAGATGCAATAACTGACGAACAAAAAAGATTTGATCGTTTTGTTGAAGTAAATGCTATCGAACAAGTATTAAACTTAGCAAAAACATCTATTGTACAAAATGCTTGGGCGAAAGGTCAAGAATTACATGTACATGGTTGGGTTTATGGAATTGCATCTGGTCTTGTAAAAGATCTTGATGTAACATTAGATTCTAATGAAGATTTAGAAACTGTTTTTCAATTAGATATAACTCATTAACTAAAAAAAGCTACCTTTTATTTAAGGTAGCTTTTTTTATGATATAACTTATAAATCAATTCTACATATTTACCATAGCTAACTGTACCTTCTTGATTATTCGCTTTAAGAAATTGATTGTTTAACTCAGAAAAAACATCACTCGTTCCTCCCTCATATTTATAGTAAAATTTTATTTCAGCATCTCTGTCTCTTTTTATATTATAATTCATATTTTTTATTTCATTTTTAACAAAATAAGGATCTGACTTATATATAGCTGCTAATAAAGAATAAATACTTTTGTAAAAAACAGCATAATTTACTTCATAATTTTTAGAATAACTTCCTAAATAATATGCTATAAAATTAGCTTCACTTTCTGAAGCAAATCCCATTTGATGAGCATATTCATGGAATAAAGTAGAAGGTTGTTTAATCGAAGTATTATATTTATTTAGATTAGATTCTATAGTAAAAGGATTGTAATATCCTAAAATACCTAAATAATTCTGTAATAATGATATGTTTGAAAATTTATAATGAGAGTTTTCTAAAAATCGATAATTCTTTAACCAATTTAAATCCTTTAATTTATATTGTAATTGATAAAAATCTTTATTGAAATCTTGAATTGAAGACTGAAATTTCAAAACTCCCTCACCACCATAATTAATTTGATTTCTGGAATAGATAGCCTTTTCTAATTCAGAACAATATATTTTTTTTAACTCTTTACTATCAATATGAATTGTTTCACGATCAAAAGTTAATGTTTCTTTTTTATACATTATGCCCCAAGAAAACATATAGATAAAATAAAAAGTATTTATAAAAACCAAAATACTTAAAATTATTTGGCTTCTTTTTATTGTATTACTCTTAAAACAATATTTTAATAAAAGGTATAATAATCGAATAAAGAAAAATAAAATCAATAGATAAAAAAGCTCTCCAAATGGGAAATTTATAGAATTCGTAAATTTTGATAAAAAATTACCTAAAGGAAATACGATTTCATTAACAATGAAATCATTTAAATTAGTATTAGAAAATAAGATTGGATAACCTACAAGTTGAAAAATAAATACAACTATAGAAATAAATATTTCTTTATATTTTTTTAATTTATACATCATCTAAAAATAATGAAATTATTAAAATTTTAATTACTACTAAATATAATTAATATTTATTATATATAGACAGATGAAAAGAGGACTAAAAATATAAGCTTACTTTAAATAAGTATAAATTTAAATAATGAAGATCAAAACAAAAAGCTAATGATTTTTTTTAGTTTTTCATGTAATCATCAATAAACAATGACATTTAAATAAATAATAATCAATTTATTACGGTTAATTTTTAACAATTAAAAATTGTGATTTTTTAACTACTCATTAAATGGTAATGTTTTTTTTACATAGATTTTTTTTTATACATTTGTATTCCAACAACCTAAAATAAACTCTTACTCTATGAATAAATGTCTACAATGTCATCAACCATTGTTTGGAAGAAAAGACAAGAAATTTTGCAATGATTTATGTAGAAATACCTACAATAATAATCTAAACCGAGACAAAGTAGAAATTGTCCGTAATATCAACAACAAATTAAGAAAGAATAACAGAATATTGAAAAATATTTTGGAAGTTGGTAACCGCTCTGTTAGTAAAAATTATTTAAATTTAAATAATTTTGATTTCAAGTATATTACTAATGTGAATGAATCAAAACATGGAACTGTATTCTATGTTTATGATGTTGGTTATCAAAAAATAGACGACGAAAATTATTTATTATTTCAGGAATAAATTTTTATTTTTTTATTGAAAAAGCGTATTAACTAAGTTAATACGCTTTTGTTTTTTTATTTAAGTTGAATAATCCTTTTATTTTTTTGAATGATATTTTTTAATTCCATCTTTCAACCATTTCAAATAAACGTCTACATCCAATTCTGCTTCTAAAGGTTTAGAAAAACGATTCAAATCTTTATCTACAAGAATGTAATATGGTTGAGCATTTGCATTAAAATGTTCGATTTCAAAAGATGTCCATTTATTACCAATTGTTTTCAAGTTTCGGTCTAATACTTTAGAATATACTTTTTCAGCTTCAGGCAATTCTTTTGCCTCATCAACATATAAAGAAATCAAAACAACATCTTCTGATAAAGCTTTTTTTACTCTTTCATCACTCCAAACTCGTTCTTCTACTTTTCTACAATTCGCACAAGCATGACCTGTAAAATCTAGTAAAATTGGTTTATTTACTTTTTCTGCATAAGCTGCACCTAAATCAAAATCTTTAAATGAAGGTATTCCATTTGGACCAGCTTCCATATTAGGATCATCAAATTTTGCAATTTGACCTCCTACTCCTTCATGAAAACCTCTAGGAGATTCAGAATAAGTCATTGGAGGTGTTAATCCACTTAATAATTTTAATGGAGCTCCCCACATTCCTGGAATTAAATAAATCATAAATGTAAATGATGCCAATGCAAAAAACAATCTTGGAACACTTAATGTTTGTGTTGGAGCATCTAATTCCAATCTAAATTTACCTAATAAATATAACCCTAATAAAAAGAATATTGCAATCCAGAATGCTAAGAAAATTTCTCTTGGTAACCAATTCATTTGCCATACAAGATCTGCATTTGATAAGAATTTTAATGCAAAAGCTAATTCTAAAAATCCTAATGAGACTTTTATTGTATTTAACCAACCTCCAGATTTTGGCATAGAATTCAACCAACTAGGAAACATTGCAAACAATGTAAAAGGAATTGCTAAAGCTAACGAGAAACCAAACATACCTATCATTAAAGAATAGTAATTTGATTCTTGTGTTGCTTGCACTAATAGTGAACCAATAATTGGTCCTGTACAAGAAAATGATACTAAAGCTAATGTAAATGCTGTAAAAAATATACCTATCAAACCTCCTTTATCTGCTCCTTTATCTGCTGCATTAACCCATTTACTTGGTAATGTTAATTCAAATGCCCCAAAGAATGAAATTGCAAATACAATAAAAACTGCAAAAAATGCTAAATTCACCCAAGGATTTGTAGATATTTCATTTAAGAATGATGATCCGAATAATTTTGTTGCAATTAATCCTAAACCAACATAGATAACAATAATAGATAATCCATATATAAATGCTTTGCCTACTCCTTCTCCTTTCGACTTACTTTGTTTCGTGAACATACTTACAGTAAGTGGAATCATTGGAAAAATACAAGGCATTAATAATGCTGCTAATCCTCCTAAAAATCCTAAAGAAAAGATTTTTAATAAACCATTATTTTTCTTTTCATTATCTGCTAATAAAGAATCATCTATATTTTTTCCAATATTTTTATTTTCTGAAACTGATGATGAAACTAAAGAACTATCAACAACATTAGAATCTGTTGCTACTGTTGTAGATTCTATAGAATCTATATGATGAGGTTGCTCTATTGCTTTAACTTCTTCTTTTACATTCTTATCCTCAACTTTTTTTTCAGCTTCAGCAGAAGTAGATGAAGGCATCAATTTAACTGTTCCACTTGTTTCATCAGGTGGTAAACAACGTTGGTCATCACACATCTGAAATTCTATCGTATAAGATATATTTTCAGGCTTACTTCCTGTAACTTTTATTTTTTGAACAAATTTTACTTGATTTTCGTAGTATTTTTCATCTTGTTCGAAAACCTTACTGTATTGATCTATTCTTTTACCAACCTCTTTTACTCCACCCACTAATTTAGAATTAGCAGAAGGCTTAAATGTTGCAGAAGCTGGAATTCCTATTCCTCCATCAGGATGTTTCGATGAATAAAGGTGCCAACCTTTATCTAATTTTCCTGTTACTTCTATCTCAAACTCATTTTGCCCAATTTCTTTCACAGAACTTGACCATTTTGCAGGACTAAAAAGTTGTGCATTAATTAAAATTGGAAACAAAAAAAGTATCCAAAGTTTCTTTAACATACTGTAATGTTTAAAAAGTTTTTACTTGTTTTTGTTATTTTAAATCGATCATCCAAACGATAATTTACTACCCAAATTATTTGATCTTTCTGATCACAAAGTAAGAAAACTTGCTCTTTTTCAAGCTTTGATAACTTTAAATCTTTCATAAATTTACTCACCAATTTCTTTTGACCTTTCATACCAATAGGATAAAAATAGTCTCCCTCTTTCACTTTTCTAAGTTTTAAAGGGAAAGAAACAGTTGTATAATCTATAACTTCTGTAGCTTCATTACTTTGACTTATCGATTTCTCGAACATCAAATTTACTGAATTGATTTTAATAAAATCATCTAAAATCACTATTTCATCTTTATCAGCTGGTTCGATTGATTGCAGTAATATATAATCTCTATTTTTAATTAATCTATAAGTAGTTGATTTTATTTCACTTCCTGTTTTAGAATCTAAAAATTTCATCAATTCAGGAATAGAATTAAACCCATATTTTTCAAATAAATAAAATAAATATGTTTCTAACGGATGAAGTACTTTTAGAGCTTCTATTTGAATTTTAATTGGATTTTTTTCCAAAAATAATCTATCCTCTATTTCATTTATTCTATCTTGAATAATCATCTTATTCTCATTTAAATAAGATAATGTTTTAAGAAAATTATCATTAAACTGAGGATGAATATCCTTGAGCACTGGAAGAATATGATGTCTTATCTTATTCCTTGTATAATCATCAGTTTTATTTGTATAATCTTCTCTCCATGATATATTGTTCTCTTTTGCATAATTCAATAAATCATCTTTTGTAAATTCTAATAATGGTCGAAAAATTTTTCCATTGTCTAATTGCATTACAGTAAGACCTTTTAAACCCGTACCACGAGAAAGATTAATCAAAAATGTTTCTACATTATCATCTAAATGATGCGCAGTAACCAAATAATCTAACTTATTTTGATCAATTAATTCATCAAACCAATTGTATCGTAGGTTTCTACAAGCCATTTCTACAGAATAATTTCCAGTTTTTTGATAAGCTTCAACATCAAAACGAATTGAATGAAATGGAATATCATAATGAGAACAATATTCTTTTACAAAAATTTCATCTCCAAAGGCATCTTCATCTCTTAATTGAAAATTACAATGTGCAACATGAAATTTAGCATTAGTATTCCTGAATAAATCAAGTAATACCATGCTATCTACTCCTCCACTTATAGCTAATAAGTAATTAGTATCTGAAAAAGATTTATTTTTTAAGTGATTATTAAAACGTGTTTGTAAAGAAATATTTTTCATCAATTAATTTCAATTGAATAATTAGTATATCTCTAAAATAATAAAAGTCTGAAAAATTCAGACTTTTTATTATTTTAAACTTTCTAATGATTTATTTTCTAAAATTTCTAAAGTAGAATCTCTTAATTCTACCATCACTTTGTTTAGTGTACAAACCCCTTCGTTTGGACAATCATCACATTTTTCATAATAATTTTTACTAACACAAGGTAATAGTGCAATCGGTCCTTCTAGAACTCTAATTAAAGAAGCTAAACTTATATCCTTGGGTTCGCGAGCTAGATAATATCCACCTCCTTTACCTTGTTTAGAATTTACAAAGCCTAATTTTTTTAAATCTAACAAAATAGCCTCCAAGAATTTTTTAGGGATAACTTCTGTATCGGATATTTGACCAATTAATACAGGTTTATTACTTTCTTGTCTGGCTAAATGCGCCATTGCTTTTAATCCGTATTTCGTTTTTTTAGATAACAATTTTGTCTAATTTGATTTACAAAAATAACATTGATAGACGGATAAACCAAATATTAATTAAAATCCTTACATCTACTCTATGATAATTTTATCTATTTTTTTTATTAATTACATAACTGAATAATTTTTTCTGAATATTATAATTAAATCAGCACTCTAATTTAGATAGCTTGTTAACTATAAATATTAGTTGTTTTTTAATAAAATATGTTTATTTTTAATAAAACTAAATTTTAAAAATTGACAACAATAGACAAATTATACCATATAAAAAACCTTTTCATTCTTGGAAAAAGTGATGGAAAGTTACATGAAAATGAAATAAAAATTATTTCTGATATTGCGAAACAGCAAAATCTTACTGCTATAGAAGTTAGCTATATTTTGAATGAAAAAACAGATATACCTTTTATTCTTCCAGAATCATTTATAACTCGATTAAGTATGTTATATGATTCTGTTTTATTAATGGTTTCAGATTTCAAGATACATCAAAACGAAAAAAGAATTTGTATTGATTTAGCAAAGAAATTCGAATTTAATCCTCAAATCATTGACCGATTGATTGATGATATTCTAAAATATATTATTGAAGGAAAAGAATGTAATGAAGTGATTGAGTATTTAACAAAATATGCTCATCCAAAAAAGAATTTAAATTAAATGAAATATTCGTTTATATTATTTTTTTTACTATTAATGATATCATGTTCGAAAGATTTCAAAAAATATAGAGATATTAATAATCACAGAATATATGAATTTCAATGTAATGAGAAGTATTTTTTAAGTCTTGATAATTGTGATTGTAAAAATTTACCAAAAAACTATTTTATCCCAATAGGAGATTCTAGAGATCATTTTTATGTTATATATTTTAGAGAAGAAAAAAATAAATTAAATATTTATTCTTTATATGATGAAATTAAAACATATGGTAATATTAAAGACAGTATTAACTTTCACATTATTGAAGATAATTCTTTTTTTATTAATTTATTGAAGATAAAGATTTTAAACAGTTTAAAGGTTATTCTAGTGGAGATTTAAATCCTTAAAAATCAAGAAAAAAATAATTGATAAATCGTAAAAAGTGAAACTACACTTGTTATACCTCCTATTACAAAATTAATATTCTTTAGTACAAATGAATCTTCCTCTGATTTATTTTTAAAATAAGCTAAATACAATCTAAAAATAAGCATTGAACCTAAAACAACTCCAAAAGTAAAAATAGAACTATTAGGCTGTCCAAAGACTGTAACATTATATGAAACTAATGTTGCACTAAAAAACACATAAAAAGGTATAGGAAATAGATTTATAGCTGATAGCAGAAATCCATAGACAAGCTTATTTTTTTGATCAACATAATCATTATTCAACTTTTTTCGTTTTTTCTTCTCATCAACCTTTGGAGCTAAGAATAAGAAATAAATTGTAATTAATACAAAGATAAGTAATCCTCCTTCTCTAAATAATTTTGTTACATTATCATTAAAATTAATAAACTTAGCTAAAAATAATGAAACATAAACTTGTATAGCTATAGTAATTGCAGTACCAGCCATGAATGTATAGGCACTTTTAGTTCCTTCTTGTTTACCTATTTTTACAACAGTCATGTTTAATAATCCTGGAATAGATGATCCTATAAAAGCTGTAAAAATTCCAATACAAAGGAGTTCCAAATACTGCATTAATTCTTGTTATTTTTTAAATTTATCAAATTTATGGATTCTAATTCGATATTTATTCAAATTTGAATTAGAATACTCATAAAATCAGGGAATTTTAATTAAAAAAGTCACTTTCAAATGAAAGTGACTTTTTTAATTATGTTAAATGTAATTTGTTGTTGTTTTATAAAGCTGCTAATTGTTCTTCTATTTGAGAAATTTTCTCTAATGCATCAGCTTCTTTCTTACGTTCGCTTGCTATAACTTGTTCTGGAGCTCCAGCAACAAACTTTTCATTTGATAATTTTTTACGAACCGAATTTAAAAACCCTTGGTTATAAGCCAAATCTTTTTCTAATTTTTCACGTTCCGCTTCTATATCAATATTATCAGACATCGGAATCATAAATTCTAATGTTCCTACACGGAAAGCAAAACCTTTCTCTGGCTTATCTCCTGTATTGAAATTAGAAACATTTCCTAACTTAGAAAATACATCAACAAAAATTTCTGAAGCAGCATTTACATCAGCAAAAACTTCTAAAGCTTCTTTTGGTGACATACCTTTTTCTGAACGTAAACCACGAATAGCTGTTGTTGCTTCTTTGGTATTTTCAAAGTTTTTAATAATTACCTCATCAAATGAAGTTAATTTTGGATATTCAGAAATAATTAAAGCTTCGTCTTCGTTTCTATCAGCTATTAATTGCCAGATTTCTTCTGTTAAGAAAGGCATAAATGGATGTAAAACTTTTAATACATTTTCTAAATAACCTATTGTTGCATGATAAGTTTTTGCATCAATTGGTTCTCCAAATGTTGGTTTTATAGCTTCTAAATACCATGAACAGAAATCATCCCAAATTAATTTATAAATTGCCATTAATGAATCTGATAAACGATATTGATCATAATTATGTTCGATATCAGCTAAGGTTTGTTGGAATTTATTTTCAAACCATTCAACAGCTTTAGCTTGAGCTGAAGATTGTTGTAAATCTTCTTTTACTTCCCAACCTTTAATTAATCGGAAAGCATTCCATATTTTATTAGCAAAATTACGTCCTTGTAAACATAAATCAACATCAAATGGTAAATCATTTCCAGCAGGAGCAGTTAATAACATTCCCATACGAGTTGCATCTGCACCATATTCATTCATCAATTCAATTGGATCTGGTGAATTTCCTAATGATTTAGACATTTTACGTCCTTGTTTATCACGTACAATTCCTGTGAAATATACATTTTCGAAAGGTAATTGATCTCTATATTCGTATCCAGCAACAATCATACGAGCTACCCAGAAAAAGATAATATCTGGACCAGTAACTAAATCTTGTGTAGGATAATAATAATTAATTTCTTCATTTTCTGGCTCATTAATTCCATTAAAAACAGAGATTGGCCATAACCATGAAGAAAACCAAGTATCTAAAGCATCTTCATCTTGACGTAAATCATCAATTGTTAAGGTTTGATTTCCTGTTTTTTCTTGTGCTAAAGGAAGAGCTTCTTCTTTTGTTAATGCGACAACAAAATCTTCGTTTCCATCCCCATAGAAAAATGCAGGTATTTGGTGTCCCCACCATAATTGACGAGATATGTTCCAATCCGTTACATTTTCCATCCAATTACGATATGTATTTTTAAATTTCGCTGGATGAAATTTAATTGTATCGTTCATTACATTATCTAAAGCAGGTTTTGCTAGATCTGTCATTTTCAAAAACCATTGATTCGAAATTTTTGGTTCGATAACAGCTCCTGTTCTTTCAGAAGTTCCTACTTTATTCGTATAATCTTCTACTTTTTCAAGTAAATCTTTTTCTTGTAATTCTTTCTCGATTTCTTTACGAACTTTGAAACGATCCATTCCTACATATTGTAATCCATGATCATTCAATTTAGCATCATCAGTAAAAATATCTATGAACTCTAAATTATGTTTTTTACCTAATTCATAATCATTCGTATCATGAGCTGGAGTAACTTTTAAACAACCAGTTCCGAATTCTAAATCAACATATTCATCTTCGATGATATTAACTTCTCTACCAACTAAAGGAACAATTACTTTTTGTCCTTTTAACCATTCATAACGTTCGTCATTAGGATTAATACATACAGCAGAATCTCCAAAAATAGTTTCTGGACGAGTTGTTGCTACAACTATATATTTATCAGAACCTACAACTTGGTATTTTAAATGATAAAGTTTTCCATTTTTTTCTTTATGAATAACTTCTTCATCAGAAATATTAGTTTTAGCCTCTGGATCCCAGTTTACCATACGGTAACCACGATAAATTAAGCCTTTGTTATAAAGATCAATAAATACTCGTTGTACTGATTCTGATAAATCAGCATCCATCGTAAATTTAGTACGATCCCAATCACAAGAAGCTCCTAATTTCTTTAATTGATCTAAAATAATTCCACCATGCTTATGAGTCCAATCCCAAGCGTGATCTAAAAATTTTTCTCTACCAATGTCAAATTTAGATACACCTTCTTCTTTTAATTTCGCAACAACTTTTGCTTCAGTAGCAATAGATGCATGATCTGTTCCTGGTACCCAACAAGCATTATATCCTCTCATACGAGCACGACGAATTAAAACATCTTGTATCGTATTATTTAACATATGCCCCATATGCAAAACACCTGTGACATTTGGTGGAGGAATTACAATTGTATAAGCTTTTCTTTGGTCTGGAGTAGATTTAAAATATTTCTTCTCCATCCAGTATTCATACCATTTTCCTTCAACTTCTTGAGGCGTATATTTTGATGCGATTTCCATTTGTAATTTCTTAAAAAAATAAAGTTCTGCAAAAATAACAATTCTTATCAAGAATACATATCATAATAGAAATATTATTTAGAATCTTTAGGTACTTACTTTTTATAAATAGATTTTTTAACATTAATTAAGAAATCTATTTGATAGATAATTATTTTAAAATATATATATTTCATATATTTGATATGACAATTTATTATCATTATGAAAAAAATTATGTTTTTAGGTGCTTTTGTATTAGGAGTATCATCACTTTTTGCACAAACACTTACTTTAGAAAAAGAAGAAATTCAATTTGGTAATTTGAAATTGAATACAGAAGTAACTTCTAAAATGAAAGTTACTAATACAGGTGACAAACCTCTAATTCTAAAAAGTGTTGTTGGATCTTGTGGTTGTACTATACCAGAATATGCTAAAACACCAATTGAACCAGGAAAATCTAGTGATATTGTAATAAAATATTCTACTGGAGGAGTAAAAGGAGATTTTAATAAATCTGTAACTATCACTTCTAATGATCCTGTTAGTTCTAGAAAAATCTTTAGAATAAAAGGTAAAGCTGAATAATATTAAAAAGCCAAGCTAAATGCTTGGCTTTTTAATGTTCAAATATTTTATTTTGCTAAAAGTCTTAATGTAACATGATTACTAAAAGTTTCAATTTTATTCTCTTTTTGAGAGAATTCAACTGTCATTGTTCCATCAAACTCTTCCAAATCCAAAATCTTTATTTTATCATTTAACTGAATATCTTTAGAATTTAAATATTTCAAAAAATCTTCTGAAGAATAAATTACAGCACAAATTTCTACCTCATCACCTTTTTTAAATTCAGCTAATTTTTTATAGTTTACAATTTCAAAATTTCCTTCTTTATCAGGAATTGGAGAACCATGAGGATCAACTTTAGGATAATTTAAAATCTCATCCATTTTATCAAAAAATAAAGGGCTTTGGATATGTTCAATCTGTTCTGCAACTTCATGAACCTGCTCCCAGCCAAATCCCATTTTTTCAACTAAAAACATTTCTGTTAATCTATGTTTTCTAACAATCAAAGATGCTTTTATTATTCCTTTTTCAGATAAACGTAAGGGCTTATATGACTCATAAATGACCAAATCTTTTTCAGCTAATTTTTTCATCATACTATTTACAGTAGGCATTTTTATTTCCAAATGCTTACTTAAATCCTTAACATTAACTTCTCCTTTACCATTTTTAGATAAATGAAATAGAGCTTTTAAATAGTTTTCTTCAACTAATGAATTCATTAGACAAATATAATTTAAAGAATTCATTATTTAGAAAACTTTTAATTTTATACTTAGATAAATCAATAAAAAACTAATAGCAATTAATTTATAAATTAACTGCTATTAGTTCACGAAATTTATTCAAAAGCAATTATAGAAAGGTTAGGATTATGAATAAAATTATTATCTTTTAATTTATTTATATCAATCAAACCTATAATATGATTATAATCTTTACTCTCATATCGTTCTTCGACTTCTTGAAAAACAGCAAAATAATCATCTAATTTTATTGAAGAACCAAGATAAATTTTCACAATTCCTGATTGATTAAATTTTCCTTTTTCTGAATTCTCGTACTTTCTTATAGAATATTTATAATCATATTTAAGTGCAGATATATCACTTAATACTGCAGACGCTGTCGGAAATCTCCCTGCTCCTTTTCCATAAAGAAATTGTTCATCAGATAAAGAACTTCCAATCAAAACACCATTATATTCGTTGTTAACTAATGCAATTGTTTTATCCAAAGGAATAAACGTTGGTAAAACCGTCGAATTTATTTCGTTAGTTTCTGGAATTATTTGAGATTTAGCAATTAACTTTATTGTATAACCTTTTTCTTTAGCATATTTCAAATCTTGAATCTGTAAAGATGTAATTCCTTTTCTTATAACATCATCTACATTTATTTTTTTACCAAAAGCATGTAGAGTTATTATAGATATCTTACTCGCAGCATCAAAACCTTCTACATCTGCAGTTGGATCAGCTTCAGCAAAACCATTTTCTTGTGCTGATTTTAATGCATTTTGATAAGATTCATTCTCATTGACCATTTTAGTTAAAATATAATTAGTTGTTCCGTTTACAATTCCAGATACATAATTTAACAAATCATTATCAAAATATTCTTCTAGATTTCTAATAATAGGAACAGAACCGCAAACCGCAGCTTCATAAAGAAAAGAAACATTATTTTTTTCTTGTAATTCTAATAATTCTCTATGATGATCTGCTATTACTTTTTTATTTGCACTAACAACATGTTTTCCTTTACTAAAGGATTTTTTTATAATAGAATACGCCGCATCAGCTTCAGATATAAGTTCTACTACAAGATTTATATCTTCATCATCTAATATATCATCTGCGTTTGTAGAAAATAATTCTTTTGGTGCGTTACGTGGTTTATCTATATCTTTTATAACTATTTTTTTTATTGTAGCATTTATTTGAGGTTTATCCTCTAAAACCTTGTAAATTCCTTCACCGACTACTCCAAAACCAAATAAACCAATGTTTAACTTTGCCATATCTTTAAATTGTAAAATGTTTTTGATATCAAGACAAGTAGATAAAAAAAATGATCCAACTGTCTAAATAAAAACAGATGAACCAATTTTAATAAAATTATTATTGATTGATTGAATTTTGTTTTTATTCATCTCCCCTATTAAGGATGGATTTAGCACCTTGATGTGTAATCAGGTTGCTAAAGTTTCATCGGGCCATTTCCCTCCACTTTTCTTGATAAATTGTAAATTTTATAAACTATTTCGTTGGCACAAATCTACTACATTTAAAATGTATTATCCAAATAAAAAAGACTAAATTTATTCATATTTTTCTATAAATAATTAAAAAACAATACAAAACATAATTTTATTCTGTTTTTTATTAATATACATAATTTTATTCTGTTTTATTAAGTTTTAATAAAAAACATATTTTAACATGAAAAATCACTAATATAAATTATTAGAAAGATTTATTTTGATTTAACTATTTATTAACTATTTTAACAATACGATAACTTAACGTTTATTTTTCCTTAACATTCAGTTTATATCCAAAAATTAGTTTTACATCCAAATTAAACACATAAACATTAACTAGATGATAAAACAATTTACAACTTTAGCTGCATTAACCGCCACCACAATTTGTGTATACGGACAAGGAACACAAGCTTCTATTTCTGGAAAAGTCTTCAACGAAAATGGGAATGGAATACATACTGTAACTGTACAAGTGAAAAACGAATCCACAGGTTTTACAACTTCCACATTTACTAATGAAAAAGGTGAGTTCTATTTTAAACAATTACCTTTAGGTGGACCTTATACCATTACTGCTATCTCTAACGAATATGGAGAAGAAATAAAAGATGGATATCAATTAAATCTTGGTGATGATATAAAAATTGATTTTAACCTAAATTCTTCCCCTGAAATAATAGAAATTGAAGGTGTAGAAGTTAGAGCAAATTCATTAAAAAATACAATAAAAAATATAGGCTCTTCTACGTCTGTTACAGCAAAAGACATTGAGAGATTACCTGTTAATGGAAGAAATTTCACTTCATTAATCGATCTATCACCATTAAGCTCTGGAAGTAATTTATCTGGTCAATTAGCATCGTCTACAAACTTTACTATAGATGGTATGACTGCAAAAAATCCAACTTCTGGTGGGGCTACAAATAGAAACGGTGGACCATATTCTATTTCTATGGAATCCGTTCGTGAGTTTGCTGTTGTAACAAACGCTTATGATGTTACTTATGGCCGAAGCGGTGGAGGAACTATAAATACTGTTACTAAATCAGGAACAAATACTTTATCAGGAAGTGCATTTATGTTTGGTCGTACTGACTGGTTATCTAGTCCTTATGATATTAATGCAAATAAAAGAGATTCTAAATTTTCTACTTATCAATATGGTTTTACACTAGGAGGACCAATTATCAAAGATAAACTTCATTATTTCTTTGCATGGGATCATCAAGCACATTCTTCACCATTAATTATAGCTGACCTTAGAAATGAACAAGATGAAGCAAGATATAATTTAAGTCAATCTTCTCTTGATCGTTTCGTTGATATTTCAAGAAGAAAATACGGTGTTGCTAATTCGCCACAGTTTGGCCAATTTGATCGTAAAAGAGGAACTGATGCATTATTTTTGAGATTAGATTGGCAAATTAATGATCGTAATTTATTAACAATTCGCAATAATTACGTAAATGATAGAAATAATCTTGGATTAGGTGATAATACTTCTATAAATTTATATGAAGTTTATGGTGATGTAAACTCTGTTGATAATAGCTTAATGGCAAGTTTACGATCTAAACTATCTTCTAAATTAACAAATGAATTAAAAGTTCAACATTTGTACACTTCAGAAGAATCTACACCTAATAGCCAATTACCTAAATCAAATATTCCTCGTGCAATTGTAGAACGAGTACAATCTAATGTTAACGGAAAGGATGTATTTACAAACATACAAATTGGTGGACAACGTTATTCTCCCGAAAATTTTTATAATCATGTTTTTCAAATTACTGATAACTTATATTGGAATACAGAAAAAATAAATTACACTTTTGGGTTTGATATGATGTATACACATATGAATTCCCTTTACGGAAGTGAAATGAATGGTCGTTATTACTTTACTGGTTTAGATAACTTTGATAATTTAACTCCTTACCGTTACGCAAGAGAAGTATATCTAAATGAAGACAATAGAGTAAAACAAAATATTCTTGCTACTGGTGTTTATGGACAATTACAGACTAAACTTGCTCCTGGATTAGAATTAATAGGTGGATTAAGATTAGATTATACTCATTATTTTAATAAAGGAAACTTTAATCAATTAGTTTATGATGAACTTGGATTAAGAACTGATAATGTTTTAAAAACATTTCAAGTACAACCTCGATTCCAATTTACTTGGGATTTAAACGAAAATAAAACAGATATTGTACGTCTTGGAGCTGGTATTTTTGGTTCTGATATTAATAACTATGCAATGATTAATAACATGGTTTTTGATGGTACTAGAGTTGCTTCTATTGATGTACAAGGAGATTTAGTTCCAAGACCTGATTTTATTGGTTACAGACAAAACCCTAGCTCAGCACCTGGAGCAGAATTATTCAACAATCCAAACATTCCTAAAATATCAACTATAAACATGAATTCAAAAGATGCTAAAGTTCCTGTTGTGTACAAAGCAAATGCTTCATATACGCATTTCTTTAGCAATCGTTTCAAAGTTGGAGCACATGCTTATATGTCTTTAGGTAGAAACAACTATATGTATGTTGATAGAAATATGGTCGATCAACCTTTCTTTAGAATCGCTGCAGAAGATAATCGTGGTGTATATGTACCTGCAAATTCTATTAATACTACAAATGGAGCTACTGATTGGATGTTAGGTAGAAAAAGTGATAAAATTGGTCGCGTACTAGAAATGGTTAGTGATGGAAAAGTTAATCAATATGCCTTTGTTATTGATGGAACATATAACTATTATAAAGAAGGACAAATATCTGTTTCATATACATGGAATGATACAAAAGATAACACTTCATACAATGGAAATGTTGCTAACTCAGCTACTTTATCTCTTTTAGTAAAAGATGATCCTAGAAACTTAAGTAAAATGACTTATTCTGATAATCATTTTCGTCATAAAGTTGTAATATACGGAACTACTCCAACATTTTGGGGGATAAACGCAGGAGTTCGATTTTCTGCTATCGGAGGAACTCGATATTCTTTAGGTGTTAGTGGTAATATGAATGGAGATTTTGTAAACTCTAATGATTTAGCTTATATTTATGATATTAATAATCCGAATACTCCAGAATATTTACGTGCTGGAATACAAGCTATATTAGATAATCCTAATGTTGAAAATAACACAAAGAAATATATTCGTAAAAGTTTCGGGAAGATAGCTGAAAGAAATGGAGGTATTAATGGGTTTTATGGTTATGTAGATTTACGTTTATCTAAAAAAATAAAAATTGTAGATAAACATAGTTTAGAAATTTCTGCTGATATTTTTAACGTTGCCAACTTAATGAATAAAGAATGGGGACGAGCGAAAAATCTAGGAAAACAAAATATTTATTCAATTAAAAAATTCAATGCTGAAAAACAAGAATTTGAATATAACGTAAACACAAACACAGGAACAAGTAGTTATTCTGGTAATCCATATCAAATACAAATCGGATTGAGATATGCATTTTAAAAAAAATCACAAATAAATAATGAAAAATTTAGTAAAAAAAGCTTTATTCGTAGGAATGTTTATACCTACTGTTATGATTAATGCTCAAACAAAAGTTATCGCCCATCGTGGATATTGGGATACACCAAACAATGCTCAGAATTCTATTCAGTCATTAGAAATGTCTAATAAAATAAAAGTTTATGGAACTGAATTTGATGTCTCTATAACTAAAGATGGTGTTTTAGTTGTAAATCACGACGCCGACATACAAGGCGTTGATATCGAAAGTAATACTTTTGATAAAATAAAAAATTTAAAAATAAAAAATGGTGAAGTTCTTCCTACAGCAGAACATTATTTAATTGCTGGAAAAAAACATCCAAACCTGAAAATGATTTATGAAATAAAACCTCATAAGACAAAAGAGAATGAAGATCGTGCGGTTTTAGCTTCTATCGAATTAGTTAAAAAATTGGGAATGGAAGATCAAGTTGAATACATTTCTTTTAGTAAAAATATCTGTGAACAATTGAAACTTCATAATCCTAAAAGTCATGTTTCTTACTTAAAAGGAGATTTAACTCCCCAAGAAGCTAAAGATTTAAATTTTGATGGAATTGATTATCATTTTTCATTATTCGAAAAAAATCCAACTTGGGTGAAAGATGCTCAAAAATTAGGTTTAATTGTAAACTCTTGGACTGTAAATACTAAAAATGATATGCAAGCTTTATTGGATAAAAAAGTTGATTACATAACAACTGATAAGCCAGAAGATTTACAAAAATTAATAACAAAATAATTTGATTTTAATTCAATTTTAATTCAATTTTTAAAAGTAATTAGCTGCAATAGTGATTGAAGTGAAAATCCTTTTTTGGTTGGATACATTCAATATTTACTAAAAAACAATCAAAAGAGATTAGGAACGAGAAAGCACGGTGCGAAACAATTGCCCTAAAAATATAATCGTCATAAAAAAATCCATTTAGAATATTCTAAATGGATTTTTATTATTTTAAAAATAAATCAATAATTATCCTTTTCTATTGTTTCTTTTAATTCCTTAAAATATCCAGGGACTTTTGCATCTTTCTTAATTGCAGTATTTATCCATTCTAGCGCTTGTTTTCTATCTAAGCGATTTGTGTAATAAAAATTTGCAGAGTTATAAAAATCTCGAGCTGAAGAATTTGAATTCAAATTTTCTTTAATCATTTTTAAAACAGCTTCTTTTGTATTAGTCTCTAAATTAACTTTAACAGATATATCATCCCAAGCTAAAACTAAATCTGCATTATTTTGTTTTACGTTTGTAAAACGAATTTCAAAAGTTTCTAATTTTTCAATTTTCAATTTTGTTGGAACAACAGATACTTTTAAAGCAACATTCGATTCTTTCCAATCTACCTGATTTCCCCAATTATTTGATTCTTTATAAAAAATTATATCCCAACTATTTTTGTTTGGAATAGTAAATAATCCATATTTACCAGCAGCTAACTCTTTTCCGTTAACTTTTATTGGCTGATCAAAACTAATTGTAGTATTCTCATTAGCTCCAGTTCTCCATACTTCTCCATCAGGGACAAGTTTTCCAAAAATTTCTCTATTGTTAACATTTGGACGATTATATACAATTTCAAAATCTGTTAATCCAACTTTTTGTTCTATTTCTGCATGCGAACTTACAGCTGGAAATTTCATTTGAGCAAAAGCACAAGAACTAACGACTAAGGCTAAAAATGCTGAGGTAATTTTCATTTTATTTTTTTATTTATTTTATCGGTGTTTTTATCATAACCATAAGGACAATGTTTACATCCACTTTTACAACAATATCCTCTCCTTTTCAAATATTGTTCTGTAAAGATTCTATATCCCGCAGGAGATAAATAATAATCTCCTTCCAAAAACTGTTTCATATTTCTTCTCCATTTGCATCAGAACAAATTATTATTGCTCTGAATTTCCATTATCAATTCAACTTCATTATCAAACAAGCATTAAAAATACTGAGAAAAGATTGATTATCCTCAATTATTTAATAATTTTGTAAATTATTGATTATAAGAAATGTTTATTATTGTTTGCAAAAACTTATTCAGAAAGAATTTCATTGGAATAACATTATTTCCATTCATATTCTTAAAAGACAAAAGTTTAAAACTAAATAAAACATTGGTTAATCATGAAAAAATTCATATCAAACAGCAATTAGAAATGTTTGTTATATTTTTTTATACGTGGTATTTAATTGAGTATTTTATTCGGTTGATACATTACAAAAATAAATATGAAGCTTATAAAAACATAAGTTTTGAAAGAGAAGCTTACGATAATGAAAGTAATTTATTGTATTTAAAAAATCGTAAATTATATAGCTTCTTAAACTATTTGTAAATGATTTGGAAAGATTATAAAGCAGAAATACAAGAAATAAAACTACCTAAAATAGCTGATTTAAATGTTAAGTTATCTATTTTAAGAGAAGATTTAATTCATTCTGAAATTTCAGGTAATAAATACCGAAAATTAAAATATAATTTAATTGAAGCTGAAAAACTAGGCTTCAAAAAATTATTAACTTTTGGAGGTGCATTTTCTAATCATATTGCTGCAACTGCTGCTGCAGGAAAATTATATGGTTTTGAAACAATTGGAATAATTAGAGGAGAAGAGTTAGAAAATAAAATCAACGAAAATGCTACACTTCGTTTTGCTAAACAATATGGAATGCAACTTTATTTTATTTCTCGAGAAGAATATAGAACTAAGCATGAATTAAGTTTTCTAGAACAATTAAAATCAAAATTTCCAAATGCTTACATTGTTCCAGAAGGAGGAACCAATGATTTAGCTATAAAAGGTTGTAAAGAAATTTTGTATAATGAATGTTTTAATTATGATTATTTAGGATCTGCAATAGGAACATGCGGAACAATAACTGGTTTGATTGAAAGTTCTGCTGATCACCAAACTATTCTTGGTTTTCCTAGTTTGAAAGGAGATTTTATAACTAAAGATATTCAAGAACTTACATCAAAAAATAATTTCACTATTTTTAATGATTATCATTTTGGTGGATATGGAAAAGTTAACGAAGAATTAATTAACTTTATAAATGGTTTTAAACATTTAAATAGAATTCAGTTAGATCCTATCTATACGGGAAAAATGTTGTTTGGAATAGCTGATTTAATCAAGAAAAACTATTTTAAAAACAATTCCTCTATCCTACTCGTTCATACTGGAGGGTTACAAGGAATTGAAGGAATGAACAATTTTTTAAGAAAAAAGAATAAAAATATCATAGAATGAAAAAGTTACTATATGTTTTTGGTTTACTAACTTTTATTGTATCCAAAGCACAAGAAAGTAAAGACATAACTTACATTCGCACACATGCTATTTTAGCGGTACAAGAAATGGAAATGTATAAAATCCCTGCTAGTATTACTCTAGCTCAAGGCTTATTAGAAACTGGTGGAGGACAAAGTCGTTTAGCAGACCAGGCGAATAACCATTTCGGAATAAAATGTAAGGGACCTGAAGAATGGCCATTAGACAAACCAAGAGTTTATCATGATGATGATGCAAAAGGAGAATGTTTCCGTAAATACAATTCAACTGAAGAAAGTTACAGAGATCATTCAAAATTCCTTGCACTTCGACCTTATTACAAATCATTATTTACCCTAAATCCTACAGATTACAAAGCTTGGGCAAATGGATTAAAAAGAGCTGGTTATGCAACAGACCCTAAATATCCTTCAAAATTAATTTCGAGAATAGAAAAATATAATCTTGATCAATTTGACAATATAGATTCCAAAGAAGTATATGCTAAATTATATACTCTTTATAATAATCAAGATGATATTTTATTAGCTAATAATGCTAAAAAACCTCTCGAAACTAAAAAACATCATAAAAAAGATGAGGTTCTTGTTGCTAAGAATTCTACAATAGAAGAACTTACTCCAACCAAAGAAACAATTACCGAAAATACCAAGACAATTGTTTACGAGACAAGACCTCAAAATCCATCTTTACGTATCAAAAGACACAAAAACAATATACCATATATTGTAGCACAAGCTGGTGAAACAATATCTTCTATTTCAAAAACATACAACATCGTTCCTTCTGCCATTGCCAATTACAATGAAATTGAAATGGGAACAAAATTAAGAGATGGCCAAATTGTATTTTTCGGAAACAAAAAATCTAAAGGATCAGATTATTCTTATAAAGTTCAACCAGGAGATGATATGTATTCTATCTCTCAAAAATTTGGTGTAAAAGTTAGTAAACTTTATAAATACAATAGAATGGATTCTGGAACTCAACCAAAAGTTGGACAACGAATTAATCTAAAAACTAAAGTTAGAGCTTAAATAAAAATAGGATGGTTAAAATTAACCATCCTATTTTTATGATGTTAGGTTTTTGTAAGGATTTTATTCTATAACTATTGCAAAACTTGTAATAAGAAGTAAATATTAAAATTATAAGTCAAATTTTCCATCAACATAATACCATTTACTTCCCTCCTTTTGAAAAGCAGATAATTCTTCATGCTCATAAAAATCACCTAAATGATCTTGGTAGTAGGCTTTAAAATGAACATAACTATCCCAA
Source organism: Chishuiella sp. (assembly GCF_032109125.1). Classification (NCBI taxonomy): domain Bacteria; kingdom Pseudomonadati; phylum Bacteroidota; class Flavobacteriia; order Flavobacteriales; family Weeksellaceae; genus Chishuiella; species Chishuiella sp. The sequence continues at coordinate 63,920 of NZ_DAMCLZ010000001.1, read as the reverse complement.
GCTTTTACAACAATCAATTTTAACCAAGTATTTTGTTTTGACCATTGATCTATTTCATTTTTAGAATGATACGGCCTTTTACTAGGATGTGTAGTTTCTACTAAATAATCTACCAAATGAAGTGAGAAAGCTGAATAACGAGAACGCATCAAAACTTCTGGTGTTTTAGGTAAAAACTCATCTTTATGATAAGGTTCGCAACAATCTTTATATTCTTTTCCTGAACAACAAGGACATTCCATTTTTTTGTGGTAAAGATACTCAAAATAAAAAGAAAATATTTTTTACATCACTCAGTTCATCAATAATATTGTATCTTAATCTAGATTTTTTAATTGTATTACATGAACCATAAAACATATAAAATTAAAGGAAACAAAATTCACTCAATTTCAGATTTTTATCAAGAAATAAATCGATTGTTCATGAAAAATGAAAATTGGAATTTAGGAGAAAGTTTAGATGCCTTAGATGATTTACTTTATGGTGGATATGGAGATTTATTTGGGTTAGACAAAATTACTATACTATGGAAAAACTCAGAAGAAAGTAAAAAATCATTAGGTTATGAAACAACCAAAATTTATTATGAAAGTAAAATTTCTCAACCAGAAAAATATAATGTAAAAAAAATTAAAATAGATTTAAAAGAATTACAAGAAAATAAAGGTAAAACGTATTTTGAAATCATTATCGAAATCTTTAAATCTCATAAAAATATAGAGCTAATATTACAATAAACTAAATATCAAATCACACATTTTAACTACAAATGAATTTAAAAACAATAACAATCGTTTTAGGGTCTATTTTATCATTTACAATGATATCATGTAACTCTAATAAAATAAATAATCACGAGCAAACAGAAAATTCTATTTCATCTAGTAAATTAATTTCTTCTTTAAAAGCTACACAAAACAATTATAATATAAAAGATACTATTACTTTAGAGTTTACGGTAACAAATCCAACTTCAAAAGTTATAAAATTTACTCAATATCATACTCCATTTGAAGGAATGATAAGTGATTTTTTAACAATAAAAGACACTAAAGGTAATGATATTAAATACATTGGCCCTATGGTTAAGAGAATTACTCCTCCTCCAAGTAATTCATATCATACATTAGAACCTGGAACTAGCGAGAGTATAAAATTTTCCATCAATAAAAGTTATAAAATTGAAAATGCAGGAACGTATATTATAAACTATATTCAAACCCCTATTAACGGAATAAAAACTAGTAAATCAATCAAAATAAAAGTAAATAACTAAAAAACAAAGCTCAAGAATTAATTAATCTTAATCTTGAGTTTTTTCTATTTATCTTTATGATAATGGTAATGGTCCTGAATAATAATTTGAATAAAATCTATATTACCTAAACCATCACTCTTTACATCCATAATTTCTTCTAATTTTCTTGTTAGTTTTAAAAGAATATCATAGTCATTCTTTTTCATTGCAATATTAAAATTATCCTTTACAATATTTATATCTCTATCAGACAACTTGTAAACTTCAGGAAAACGAATTTTATATGTATCAGAAATATTTTCAAATATCGTTTGAGATAAATCCAATTTAGGATTAAGATCAATTAAACAAGTATTAGCTACAATATCTCCTAAACGTTGATGTTTTTTATTAATAATGATTGTTATTAATGCGATTATTCCTGTAAATAAATATAATTCTACAAGTCCAATTACCCATCGTAAAAAATAATCAAAATTATTTGCTCTATTCCCATCAATTCTTAATACCCTAATTTTCATCAACCATTTTCCAAAAGTTTGTCCATTCATTAAAATTTCTAAAACCAAAGGATATAATAAGAAAATGAATCCAAGTAAACTAAAAATACCATAGGTAAACCATTTATCTTTTATGGGAATAAGAGTTGAAAAGTAATAAAGTGCAATCACCAAAAAGATACGAATAATAATATCTATAATATAAGCTAATATACGTTTACCTACAGAAGCTATATTGTATTCAATTTGCACATTTTGAGGTGTATTGACTAAAAGTTTATTCATATATTTGAATTACTAATTAACCCCTCTACAATGAGAGAAGCTCATTTTATTGATAAAAATAAGGCGAAATGGTCTGATATTGAACATAATTTGAAAAATAAAATTAATGTTCATCCAGATATTCTGTCTAAAAACTACATCGAAATTACGAATGATTTGGCTTTTGCTCAAACATTTTATCCAAAAAGTAAAACAAAAGAATACTTAAATGAGCTAGCATTATTTGCTCATCAATCCATATATAAAGACCAAAGAAATTCGAGTAATCAATTCATTCAATTCTTTAAAAATGACGTTCCTAATGTTATCTACAAAAATCATAAAATGCTATTGTATTCTTTTTTGATTTTTTCTTTTGCCGTTCTCATAGGAATAATATCTTCTCATTACGATCAAGATTTCACAAGTCTTATCTTAGGAAGAGATTATGTAGAAGAAACATTAGTTAACATTAAAAATGGTGATCCTGCTGCTATTTATAAATCTGGAAGTCAAACTGGTTCTACACTTGCAATTACTGTCAACAATATAAAAGTTGCATTTTATGCATTTACATTAGGTTTATTTTTTAGTATTGGAGCTGGATATATCTTATTTAACAATGGAATTATGTTAGGTGCATTCCATTATATGTTTTTTAAAGAAGGGGTTTTAGGAAAAGCCATGACAGCAATTTGGATGCATGGTACTATAGAAATATCTGTTATTATAATTGCTGGAGCTTGTGGGCTAATGCTTGGTAATAGTTTTATGTTTCCAAAAACTTATTCACGTAAAAAATCTTTAATCTTAAAAAGTAAAGAAGCTGTAATGATATTAGTTAGTACAATTCCATTTTTTATGCTTGCAGGGTTTATCGAGGGATTTATTACTCGTTTGTATGATATTAATCTATTTTTAAGTCTAGCTGTAATCCTATTATCCATTGTTTTGATTGTATGGTATTACGTTATTTATCCTATCAAAAAAAATAGAAAAAATCATTCTATGTCTAATCCTATTTTATCGAACACGAATGAGGAAGAATAAAACATTCTGGACTATTATATTATTATTTACCCAATTTATTCTTTTTGCTCAAGATAAAAAAGAAGAATTCGAAGCGTTTAAACATAAATATTCATCAAAAACATTTGATTATAATGATGTACAACCTCCTAAAGAAAAATCTAACTTTTTATCTAATATATTAAATTATATTTTATCATTTTTAGCAAAATTACCTTGGGTATTTATCTTTTATACTATTGTTATTCTATTTATTTTATTCGTTGGTTATCGCATTTATAAAAATGGTGGCTTATTAAAACAAAATGCACGCAAAATAAGTGAAGAAACTGATTTTAATTACATCGAACAAAATTTAAATAATATTAATTTAAATGAATTGATTTCTAAAGCTGAAAACAATAATAATTATCCTTTAGCAATACGTTATTTACATTACCAAAACTTACAAAATTTGGATAAGTATGGTATAATTGAATGGAATCCAAAAAAAACAAATCAACAATTTATTAATCAAATAAAAAATGAAAAGAATAAACTAGATTTTCAAGAAAATACAAGAATTTTTAATCAAGTTTGGTTTGGTGAATTTGTTATTAATGAAGATGATTATAAAAATCTTAAAGTTATGTTTAACCAATTTAATGAAACAATAATTGCATGAAAAATAATTTAGTTATTATAATTGGAATTTTTGTTCTAATTTTTTTAATGCTCTTTGGTTATTCTAAACTAAATTTTTCTTTACCAAAATCATGGGAAATCACTCTTGATCAAAATAGTAAAGATCCTTACGGTTTATATATTGCACATAAAGAAATAGGGAATCTTTCAAAAGGAAAAATAAAAGATTTAGAGAAAATATCTGAATTGAATATTGATAAAACTAAGGCAAGCGATTACGCTCTTGTTATTATAGGAAAAGAAGTTTTTTTAGATTCTATTTCAAAAAAGTACATTTCTGATTTAGTAAAAAATGGAGGAATTGTATTTATTTCAGATTATCAAGATAATACAGACGATACTATATATACAGCATATAAAGATATTAAAGGGAATTTTGAATTGTCGTTAAAAGATAAGTATCTAATCAGTAATAAGAAAGATATTCAACATCATTATATAGAAAAATATAATGCTAGAAATCATGAAGTTCTTGGAACAATTAATATTAACAATAAATCATATCCTAACTTTATAAAATATCAACCAAATAAAGCGAAAGGATACTTTTTATATCACACAGAACCTATTTATTTTTCAAATTATTATCTTCTTAATCAAGATAGTTATTTTTATTCTAAAACTGTTTTTCAATCTTTGAAAGGGAAAACCATTCTATGGTATAATACAGAAAAAACTTATGCAGGAGCAGCAAATACATCTGTTATGAGATTTATAATGTCCCAACCTGCTTTAAAATATTCATGGATAAGTTTGTTGATTCTTCTTTTCTTATTTTTAATTTTTAAAAGTAAAAGAGAACAACGAATTATACCAATTATAGAAAAAGAAGAAAATCATAGTTTAGAGTTTGCTAAAACAATATCTTCACTTTATCAAGAAAATGGTGAAACAAAAGATATCATAAATAAGAAAATTGATTATTTTCTCTATCAATTGAGAAAAAGTTTTATGATTGAAACTGATGATCTCATGAATAAAAAATTTATAGAACTTGTTGCTCAAAAAGCAAATATTTCACAAGAAGAATGTCTAAATGATTTTCTTATAATAAAAAATAGTTACGAAAAACAACATCCAACTATACATGATTTAAAAAATGTATATCAAATTATAGAAAACTACAAACAGAAAGCAAATATCTCATGAACGAAAATACATATCAACCAATACAAATAGAAAATAGAATCGATTTTACAGATGTACAAGAAAAAATGCAAGCTGTAAAAAAGGAATTAAAAAAAGTAATTGTTGGACAAGATGATGTTATAGATCAATTAATTCTTACTTTATTATCAGACGGTCATTCACTTATAGAAGGTTTACCTGGTGTTGCGAAAACAATGATGGCAAAATTATTAGCTAAAACAATCAATGCTGAATTTAATCGTATTCAATTTACACCAGATTTAATGCCTTCTGATGTAATAGGAACTTCTATTTTGAATTCAAAAATTAATGAATTCGAATTTAAAAAAGGTCCAATTTTCGCAAATATTATTTTAATTGATGAAATTAACCGATCTCCTGCTAAAACACAAGCAGCTTTGTTCGAGTGTATGTCCGAGCAACAAGTTACAGTTGATGGAAATACTTATCCTTTACAACCTCCATTTTTAGTTTTGGCAACACAAAACCCTATTGAACAAGAAGGTACTTATCGTTTACCAGAAGCCCAATTAGATCGTTTCATGTTTAAAATTTTTGTAAATTATCCATCCTTAGAAAATGAAATAGAATTATTAAAAGAGCAACAAGACCGTAAAAATATAGATAAAACTACTTTAGTTCATAAGGTAATTAATGGTAATGATATTAATGAATTTCAAGAGCGAATAAAATCAATCTTTATACACGAATCATTATTAAATTATATTGCAACAGTTGTGCATCAAACTCGTATTGATCAATCTTTGTATATCGGTGCTTCACCCCGTGCTTCTATAGCTATATTAGATGCTTCTAAATCTAATGCTGCTATTAATGGAAGAGATTTCGTAATTCCTGAAGATATAAAACAGGTTGCACATGCAATTTTAGGTCATCGTGTTGTCTTAGTTCCTGAAAAAGAAATGGAAGGAATAACAACACAACAAATTATACAACAAATTATTGATCGCGTAGAAATTCCACGTTAATGAATGTTTTTAGAAGTATTTTTCTCACAAATCGTTTGTTCTACATAGGATTTTTTATTGCATTTTGTTATGTGATTAGTTTTTTTGTACCTATATTTTTCTATATAACAAATGCTATTGCATTCATCCTTGTAATAATCATTTTAATGGATATTCTATTTATTTTTTTAGTGAAAAATTCAATAGAAATTATACGAGAATATCCTGAACGTCTATCTAATGGAGACAAAAATGATTTGAAATTACATGTAAAAAGTAATTATCTATTTCCCTTATATCTAAGGATTATAGAAGAACTTCCTATTCAATTACAAATAAGAAATTTAGAATTTAAAAAACATCTTGCTAAAAAAGAAGCAACACAATTTTTATATACTGTAAAACCGACAGAAAGAGGATCTTATGATTTTGGAAAAACAAATGTTTTTATTTCAGTTTTTGGACTAATCGAAAAGAGAATTCAAAGTAATGAAAATTTATCTATTCCATCCTATCCATCATATTTACAACTAAAACAATTCCAATTATATTCAACGGCTAAATTACAGAATCAATTTGGAATGAAAAGAATCCGAAAAATTGGAACAAATACAGAATTTGAAAATATAAGAAATTATAACATTGGTGATGAATATAGATTAATCAATTGGAAAGCTACAGCAAAAGCGAATAAATTAATGGTAAATCAATTTCAAGAAGAAAAATCACAACCAGTCTATTCTGTAATTGATTTGGGAAGAACTATGCGAATGCCTTTTGATGGATTAAAATTATTGGATTATTCAATTAATTCTAGTCTAGTTTTAGCCAATATATCACTTCAAAAAAATGAGAAAGCAGGTTTAATTACTTTTAATAATTCAATTAAGGATTTTGTTGTTGCTGATAGAAAAAATTATCAAATGCCTATGATTTTAGAAAAATTGTACAATGTTGATACAAATTTTCTTGAAACTGATTTTGGGCAATTGTATGTTTTTATGAAACGAAAACTTACTCAACGTTCTCTTCTATTTATTTATACAAATTTTGAGACATTAGATGCTTTAGAGCGACAAATGCCTTACCTAAAATTAATTAAAAAATCTCATGTTGTTGTATTGATTTTATTTAAAAATACGGAGTTAAAAAAATTAGCTCATCAAAAAGCAAAAACGACAACAGATATTTATAATAATGTAATCGCTGAAAAATTTAATTATGACAAAGAATTAATCATTAACAGATTAAATCAATTCGGAATTTTAACCATTTATTGCGAACCTAAAGAATTAACTATTGGAATTATTAATAAATATTTAGAGATAAAAGCCAAGGGATTATTCTAAAGAAATAATAAAATCTTTATTAATCTATTAAAATTATTTAAACTAATTCTTTTATTAATTTATTTCATTTTAATTCTCTCGAATAATATTTTTTAGAAATTTCACAGTTCAGAGTGATATTTGTATAATTAAAAATAACAATATATTAAATTTCAATCCATCTTATGTACCTAAGATGGATTCTTTTATTAAATGATTTTATATCTTTATAAAACAATTAACCCAATTATTATAGATAATAAAAACCTATGTCTAATTCAATTATTTATCCTACTTCTGTTGGAGATTTTTCTAGAATAAAAGAAAATAATGTCACTTTTATTAAAAATATTCGCTACGCAAAATCAGAAAGATATCATAACCCTATTCCTGTACAAAATGAACAATTTATTTCTGATAAAATTGTTATGTGTCCTCAAAACCCAAGTGAATTAACAGATAAATATCTAGAAAAAATTGATATAAATGATTGCCATTTTGATGAATCTCCTCAATATTTAACAATAACAATCCCAGATAATTCTCAGAACAATAATAATTTACCTGTTGTTGTGTGGATTCATGGTGGTTCTTATGAATATGGAGCTGGTTCTATTGGAACCTCAGATCCTTCAGTTTGGGTAGACGAACAAAATATTATTGTAGTTTCACTTACTTTTAGACTTGGAATTTTTGGATTTCTTGGTGGTTATGATAAACGAAAAGCTAATTTAGGTTTATTAGACATTATTGAAGGATTGAAATGGGTTAAAGAAAATATAGCAGCTTTTGGAGGAGATCAAAATAATATAACTATTATGGGACAATCTGCTGGTGGGGATGCTGTAACACATTTGTTAGGAATAGAAAAAGCTAATAATTTATTTAAAAGAGCTATTATACATAGTGCCCCACTTTCTCTAAGAACACAAAAAGAAAAACTAAATAAATATTTTTCAAAAGAAACTGCTAATGTTCAAAATGATTCTGATCTTTCAAAACTATTAAATACACAAAATAATAATCGACCTCCACTTCTTCGATTTGGTTTAAAAGCATTTATGCCTTTTGGCTTAGAGTACGGTTTTAATCCTTTACCAAATGAGGATGAAATGCAGCAGGCCTGGGATAAAAATGCAAATAAATATGATGTTTTAATAGGTAATAATACCGAAGAAGCATCCTTTTTCCTAAAAACTACCAATTTTTATTTAAAATATAAGAATAATATAATCAATAATTTTATAACTGATAAGTTGATTAATGGAATAACAAATTCCATTTACAAAAATCCTTGTAGAAAATTCGCAAATGATTATAGTAAAGCTGGCGGAAATATTTATTATTATACAATTTCTCCATTAATAAAAGGAGCTGACTTAGCTGCAGGACATTGTATTGATTTACCATTGATTTTTGCTAACGAAAAAGCATGGAAAAATGCAGAAATGATAAAAGATATTTCATGGAATTATATTTTCGAAAATGGGAAGTTAATGAGAAAAATATGGGCTGATTTTGCTAGAAATGGTAAAATATCTAATGAACAATCTCCTCAATTTTTAACAATTAATAAATTATAAACTTATTTTTTCAGTACTAATTTGTCTAAATCTAATAACAAGTAATTAATATTTTGAAAAATAGTTCTTACAACAGATTGCATTTGATTTAGCATAATTGCTCTATTTCTTAAATCTGATGCTGTATATTTTCCTCCATTAGAAAAAACAACAGAAGAGTTTGCTTCATTAAGATCATCGTTGAAATTTAATTTTAACCATCTTTGTTTTGTATTTTGCAAAATAGAAAAACCATGTTCATTATTAGCAAACTTTTTCTCTGTAAACATATACCATACAAAAGGAGGAAAATTTGGAGTTTCTAATTTTTCATTCCAAATATCTCTTAATAAATTTCTTTCGTGCTCAAATTCTATTTTTTTTCCTTTAGGATTAAAAGTCGCTAATCCAAGTCCTGCTCCTAAAATTCCTCCTCCAATACCAACAGTATTTTGCCAATCGTTATTTTTTATAATTCCTCCTGCAATACTTGTTGCTGCACCCGTAATAATAGAAGACATCACCAAAAAATTATTTTTTTTATCATTAATATTTTGAACATAATTAGCCATCTGATCTACACGTTCTCCTTCACAATCATATTCCGCAGCAACAGCATTTAATTCTGTAGAAATCATTGTTATTTTATTATTTATGATATTCTTTAATTCTAAAATTCTTAATCTTGAATTAATTGTTGTATCATTTTTTATTTTAATCATATTATCAACTTCAGAAGTAGCATCTAAAGCATTTAAAATTAAAACACTCTGATCTGAAAAATAATTTTTCAAATCAGTATTTGAATTAATAATTGAATCAGAATTATATGAAATCTTTAATTGTTCGTAATTATAATTTTCAGGTGGTTTACAATAGCTATCTTTTAGGATTAATATATTTTTTTCTGTATTCATCTTTTTTTGAGAAACACAAGAAAATAAAAAAATAGAGGTCAGAATAATGTATAAAACTTTTTTCATAGATATAAAATTGGTCACTATGTAAGATAATTATATATCGTTACATAGTGACCTAAATTTATAATTTTATTTAAAAAATTTCTAATTAAAAATTATATTTAATTAAATTGTTGTCTTTTAATTTTTCCACTTTCAGTTCTTGTAAATTCTTTTATAAATAGAATTTCTTTTGGTAGTTGGTATTTTGATAAATCAACATCTGAAAAATTCATACTTCTCTCCTCACCTTCTATTACAAGAATTAATTTTTCTCCTAATAATTCATCTTTCTTTGATGTTACATAAAAATCTGTTGTTATAAAAGGTTTTAATTTTCCTTCTATTTGCTCTGGAAATAACTTTATTCCCCCAGAATTTATGACATTATCAGCACGACCAATCCAATTGAATTTTTTAGTATCAATTATTTCAACAATATCATTGGTAACAACTTGTAGATTGTCATAAGGAGTATTGATGACTAAACAACCTCGTTCATCTTGAGAAATTTTAACCTCATCAAATGCTTCAAAAACATTTTCAACATTTGTATAACGTTTGTTTTTAACTTGTTTGAATGCGATATGAGTAATTGTTTCTGTCATTGCATAAGTTTCATAAATCTGATTCTCATACAATGATAATTCTTGTTTCACTTTGTCAGAAAGTGGAGCTCCTCCAATAATTAGTTTGTTACATTTTGAAACAAAGTCTAATGATTTTTCGACTTGCATTGGAGTTAAAGCTACAAAATCAATTATAGACAAATTCTCATTAATTCCTTTATTGATAAGATCTAAGAATATATGAGAAGTTGGTTCTATACAAATTAGTTTTAATCCTACTTCTACTGCACGAACTAACATCAATTTTCCTGCGATATAAGTTACAGGCATAGCAAGCAGCGCTGTATTTCCTTTTTGTAAGTGTAAATATTTTGCTGTCATATTTGCACTTTTACGCATATTTTCTTTGGTAAGAATTATTTCTTTTGGTGTTCCTGTTGACCCTGAAGTATGGGCTATCATTACTTCTGAATCTGAAAACCAATCCATTAAAAATACTTTTACGGATTCTTCGAAATCATTTTTAGGAATAATAGTTTGTGGATTGAAAATAGTTTGAGAAAAATCTAAATACAACATTTTATTTATGATAACTTACACCAGCATTAATTTCTATATCTAGAACATTATTAGCTGGAGGGATTGGACAATTGTAATGTTTACTGTAAGCACAATATGGATTATATACTCTATTAAAATCTAAAATAATTTCAGTTGATTTTTTACCTAAATCTTTTGTACTCAAATCTAAATATCGTCCTCCTCCATAGGATGTTACTCCATTTGTTTCGTCCATAAAAGGTAAAAATAAACTTTCTTTATATTTTTCCATAATTGGAGAAGATTGATAGACAGTTAACTTTTGTGGCTGACCATCAATTACAAAATCTACAGTTCCATATTCCTTGTAGTGCTTTATTTTTTTTGCAGATGTAGGAAATGGAATTACTTTTCCGTCTTTAATTGGAGTAAATTTAGCTTTGACTGTATATTTATCATTGATTGGAAAAAATGTGATTCCATGAAAGTTTGTTCTTTCTTCATCTACCAATGGTGTTGTATCAGGATTAGTATATGATTCTGCTAATTCTGTTTGATATTTTTCTATATCATCTTTATTTGATAAATGTTTTGCTGACTGACAACTAAATAAAGTAATTGTTGTCAAAATAAGATAAAATAATTTATTCATTATGCTTTATTTCTATATAAAAACTCTCCTTTTAATTCTAAACGACTTAGGAAATTATTTGTAAATAAACCGCCTGTTCCCAAACCTTGTGGCATTTCTGGATATAAAATAGCAGTCCATTGTGCAATCGCATTCAATCCAACATTACTTTCCAAAGCAGAAGTAATCCAAAAAGGTATTTCGTAAGTATCTGCTGCATTTATCCATTCCAATGAACCTCTAATTCCTCCAACCAAGCTTGGTTTTAGAATAATATATTGAGGTTTAATTTTTTCTAAAAGTTTAAATTTATCTTCTTCGTGTACAATACCAATTAATTCTTCGTCCAGAGCAATTGGTGTTGGTGTAGCAGCACATAATTCTGAAATTTCTTCTATTTGACCAGCTTTTATTGGTTGTTCGATAGAATGAATTTCCAAATCAGCCAATTGTTGTAAAACAACTTTTGCTTCTTCAAAAGAAAAGCCTCCATTAGCATCAACACGTAATTCTAATTCTTTTGCAGAAAATTCTTGTCGTAGTTGTTGTAATATTTTATGTTCATTTTCCCAATCAACTCCAATTTTTATCTTAATACATTTAAAACCTTTGGCTAATTTATCTTGAATTTGTTCTCTCATAAAATCTATAGAACCCATCCAGATTAATCCATTGGTTTGAATTCCTTTATCTCCGGTAGAAAAAGCTGATTCGTATAAATTTGGATTAAATTTATCTGTATAATCATCATTATAACGATTGATAGACATGCTTTGGAATGCTTGTTCTAAACCAAACTGAATAGAAGGCCATTCACGTAATTGATTCCATAAAAGTTCAATTCCTAAATCAATATTTTCACAAGCCCATTGTAATTTTTGTTCATATTCTGGTCTATCATCAAAACTAAGACCTTCAAACAAACCACATTCTCCTAAATATTCTTTTCCCTCCTCTTCTATTGTTAATAAATAGGTCAATTTTTCAGTTAATATTCCTCGTGAAGTTCCACTTGGATTTTTAAATTTTAATCTATATTGTTCAAAACTTGCTTTCATATCCCAAATTTAGGAAATGATATTTAGTTATTAAATGATAAATGAAGTAAAAATATCTTGTAATACTAGAAAATATTTAACTATATCAATTGTAATTGTTCAAACTATTTTTTTCTCGAATTTGCAATAGTGATTGACGCGGCATCCTTTTTTGATTGGTCATTGCATTTCGACTTTGCTCAATGACCAATCAAAAAAGATATAGCAGAAAGCACGGTGCGAAGCAATTGCTCAAAAAATAAACATAATTTTTAAAAAGTTTAGATAACTTGATTTATAAATACCATTTTTGATTTATACATTTACTGAAATTTTATGAATTGGAAATAGAAATTTTATTTTACCTATGTACAGCAGCTTTTTTTGCTGGTTTTATAGATTCTATTGTTGGTGGAGGCGGATTGATACAAACACCTTTATCTCTTGCTTTTTTACCAAATTTACCTGCTTCAACAGTTATAGGTACTTTAAAAATTCCGGCATTTAGTGGAACAGCAACAGCAACAATTCAATACTTAAAGAAGGTAAAAATAGATTGGAAGTTATTTTGTTATATGGCTTTCTTTTCATTTATTTCGGCTTTCTTGGGTTCTCAATTACTAACTGTGGTTAGCAATGATTTCATAAAACCTTTACTTCTTGTAATTTTGATATTATTAGCTATTTACACGATATTCAAAAAAGATTTTGGTCAAGCAAAAGAACGTAAACTATCTCCAAAAACAGTCATAATAAATGGTTGTATCGTTAGTATAATTGTTGGATTTTATGATGGTTTTATCGGTCCTGGGACTGGAACATTTTTTATTTTAGGATTTATCACATTGTTAGGAATGGATTTTCTAAAAGCAAGTACAAATGCCAAATTAATAAACCTTGCTACCAATTTTGGTTCTATTTGTTTATTTTTAATAAAAGGACAAATTATATGGAAGATAGCATTACCAATGGCTATTTGTAACGCCTTAGGAGGATTTGTTGGTGCAAAACTAGCAATAAATAAAGGAAATAAATTTATTCGTATCATCTTTATCTTGGTTATCCTATTATCTATTTGTAGATTTGGTTACGAAGTTATTTTCAATTAGATGAGAGTTATATATACCATTCTATTTTTATCGATATACTCAATTTGTTTTTCACAAAATTTTGAGTTAAAAGATTCTATTATCATTAATAATCAAACTGTAAAAACAGTAGATACTGATTTAAATAATTCTATTTACCTTATATCTGATTCTAAAATAGAAAAAAGATTTACAACTGATAAACAAAATAGAATTGTAGATCTTAAAAATATTCTGTTGACAGTAGACACAAGTAATCCATTGCGTTTATATGCGTATACAAATTTCAATCGATTAAATATTCTTGATGAAAACTTAAGCCCAATACAAGATCCTATCAAATTTAATACAAGTGATTATTTACCAATTGCCCTACGAGTTGTAGACAATCAATTTTGTTGGTTTTATGATATGATCGAAAATAAACTGGTACAATATAATTATCAGATGCAAAAACCTATTTTAACGTCCAAACAAATTTATCTTAAAAATGATGACCAATCGATTGAGAAAATTCATAGTTATCGAAATCTTATCTATCTAAAAAGTCAAAATACAATCTATGTTTACGACGATTATGCAAACTTTAAATATGCTGTAGAACTAAATACCAATAACAATCCTTATTATTTTTATAAAGACTCTATTTTTTATATTGATAACAATCGATTAATTAATAAAAATATTACCACAAAAGTTTCTACATCTTATTTAGATGTAAAAAATACCAAAAGTATTGCTTTTAATGAAAGTAATTTTTATCATTTTAACGGTTCAGTTCTTAATATTTATTCAATTAAATATCCTTAAAAAAACATTTTTAATCAAACAAAACTAAATCTTGTAATAAAAAAAATAAACTCAAATAAATAAAAATTAGTTTTTTATTCTGAAAAATTTAAGAAATATTAAGTAATTATTTTTTTGTAAAAAAAGATTTTTCTATGAGTTTACTCAAGAGATTTTGTTTTCAGATTTTAGGTTTAGTATATTTGCAAACGTTAAAAAAATTGTAAAATGCATATCGCCATAGCAGGAAATATTGGAGCAGGAAAAACCACTCTAACAAAGCTTTTAGCAAAACAATATAATTGGACAGCTCAATTTGAAGATGTAGAAATGAACCCTTATTTGGATGATTTCTATAATGATATGGAAAAATGGGCTTTCAATCTTCAAATATATTTTTTAGGGAGTCGTTTTAATCAAGTAAAAGAAATTAGAGAAAGTGGTAAAGATATTATTCAAGATCGTACCATATATGAAGATGCTCATATTTTCGCTAGTAATTTAAATGATATGGGATTATTATCTACACGTGATTACAACAACTATCTTCGTGTTTTTAATTTAATGACTGGTTTTGTAGAATCTCCAGATTTATTAATTTACTTAAAAGCTTCTATTCCTACTTTAGTTGCTCAAATACAAAAAAGAGGAAGAGATTATGAAAACTCTATCAGTATTGATTATTTAAGTCGATTAAATGAAAAATATGATAAATGGATCTCTAATTATAAAGAAGGAAAAGTATTAGTTATTGATGTAGATAACTTAGATTTTGTAGAAAATAAAGAAGATTTAGGTTTTATTTTTGATAAAATTGAAGGTGAAATCAATGGTCTTTTTTAATTGAAAAATATAGTACGTTATAGGGCTTGATTTTTTCGAATCAAGCCATTTTTTTGAAAAAAATTATGGAAAATAAAAATATTTTAAAGGGAGTTTTATTTGTTGCAATGGGTGCAAGCTTCTATGGAATGTTAGCCACTTTTGTTAAAGTAGCCTACGAACAAGGTTATACAACAGCAGAAGTTACAACGTCTCAATTTGTTTTAGGAATTATAATTCTTGGAATTGTAAATCTTATTATGAAAAGTCAAATGACATTACCGAAAGTAGAAAAAAAAGATAAAAGAAAATTAATGATTGCTGGAACATCATTAGGTTTCACTAGTTTATTTTACTACTTATCTGTACAATATATAAATGTCTCTATTGCAATAGTATTACTAATGCAAACTGTTTGGATCAGTATTCTTGTAGAAGCTATATTAGCTAAACAATTTCCATCTGCAAAAAAAATAATTGCTGTTATTTTAGTTTTATTTGGAACCATTTTAGCAACAAACTTAGTGAATCAAGAAGTTGAATTAAATCCTAAAGGAATTTTTTGGGGATTTCTAGCTGCATGTTCCTTTACAACTACAATGTTTACATCAAATAGTATGGCGAATTATTTACCTCCTTACAAAAAAAGTTTATGGATGCTTTATGGTGGATCTTTTGTAATCGTTATATTTTTAATATTTAGTCAAATTGGTCCATACTATTCAGAAAATTTATTAAATTTTTATAAAAATGTATCCAATGATACCGCAAGTATTCATCCATTTAATTTTAGTATTTTTACTAATTGGGGTATATTTTTAGCAGTTTTTGGAACTGTGTTACCTCCTATTTTATTAAATAAAGGATTTCCTCACACAGGTTTAGGTTTAGGAAGTATCGTTTCATCATTAGAGTTACCTGTTTCTGTAACAATGGCATTTATTGTATTACAAGAAAAAGTGCTACCAATACAATGGACTGGTATAGCAATTATAATATTTGCTATTATTCTTTCAAATTTAAATTTTAAGAAAAGTAAATAAAACTAAAAACGCTCATTTAATTTTTTAAATGAGCATTTTTAGTTTATATTATTGATGTTGAATCAAATGTAACGTAAAATTTAACTGAGTATCTTTCTGATTTATATAATCATTGTAAGATTGAAAAACATTATAATCTGGTATAATACCCGTTCTAGAAAAAACATAAACAATTATACTTCATAAACTTTATTGTTTATATCAAATATACAAATTACTATATAACACAAAAAAAACGTTCGAAATTATTAATAATTTCGAACGACTATATGAAAACATCTTATTTTAGATTCTTTTACATAATATATTTTACCAGTTTTAACATAAGTCTGTAAAACTTTTTCTAAAGCCTTTTCCAATTTAGCATCTGGTCTTATTTTATGATTAAAACGAACATAAGAAATATCAAATGCTGAACCAAAATTGTGAGAACTATCATTTGATGAAGCGTTAGAATTAATTCCTCTTAACCTGTTCTGATCATGCAAAGTACGAGTTAAAGAAGTAACTACAAAAAAATTTTGTCCTGTTGATTTAACAAAATCTCTAGCTATATTTCTTAATACATCTCTACCTTTTGGTACAAGATAAGAGTGACTATGTGTTAAATTTCCTAATCTCCAACCATAACCACGCTGTTGTATTTTCACTAGATTTCCTTTACTAACATATCTATTAAGTTGTTTATCAGTTCTTATTAATTCAATTTTATGAGATTTAGCCGCATTGAGATGTTGAATATACTCTTTAGAAGGTTCTATAACAACCCGCTTTTGCGCTAAAACACTAAATGAAAAACTAAATAAAAATAAACCAATAATAAACCTCATAAACTATATATTCTCTACAAAAATAGAAAAAGATTTATTAATTCTTACATTGTTGTAGAGCTTGATTGATTAGGATTACGAACTGTTACATGAAAACAATGCTGTCTATATTCTTTTATATAATAAATTTCACCATTATCTTGCATTTTTTTCAGTATAACTTCTAAGTTATCTCGATTTGTTTTACTGTACGTATACTTATCATTAAATTTAGTATAAGATAAATCAAAAGCTGCCCCATAATTATGAGCACTATCACCTTTTGCTGCATTACTATTAACACGACGTAAACTAGATTGACTTTCTTCTGATCGAGTTAATGAAGTTACTGTAATTGTTGCATTATTTTCTTCTAAAAACTTTTTTGAAATTTTTTCTAAAATAGATTTAGCTTTAGGATTTAAAAAAGCCTTACTATGTGTTAATTTATCAATTTTATAACCATTTCCTTCTTCAGGTACTGCGATTAATTTTTTCATAATAACAAAACCTTCTATTTCATCAAAATTTTCCACTGGAGGCATTTCAAAAGATTTTGCTGCGATTAAATGATCGCTATATGTAACACTTTTTGCTACAACTGCTGACGAAGAACTAGCTTCATTTTCAGCTAAAAGATAACTTTCTTGGCTTTGTGCTGACACAAATATTCCGCAACAAAAACAAGAAAGTGCAATTAATTTTTTCATTTAATAAATATTTACTACATCACAAAAGTAAAAGATACGATTTGATAAGAAGTTGTTAAAATATATAATATTTATATAAAAATGTTTAAAATTTTCTTAAAAAACAAATTTAACATGTAAATAATGTAGCATTTTAGTGCTTTTTATAATAAATGAAAATAACAAACTCATTTCTAAAAATATTACAAAACCGTTTCTTACATTCCATCATCTTGTTTTTATTCCTTATTTTTGTACTTTATATTTATTGATACTATATATTAAATGGCAAAAGTAAAAGTTGGTTTAGTACAAATGACTTGTACAAAAGACAAACAAGAAAATTTGAATAAAGCAATAGAGCAAGTAAAAATTGCTGCTGCTAAAGGTGCACAGATCGTATGTTTACAAGAATTATTTACATCTCTTTATTTTTGTGATGTAGAAGACTATGATAATTTTGATTTAGCAGAAGCTATTCCTGGTCCATCTACGGATATTTTATCTGAAGTAGCAAAAGAATTAGGAGTTGTAATTATCGCATCATTGTTTGAAAAAAGAACTCAAGGTTTATACCATAATACAACTGCTATTTTAGATGCAGATGGAACTTATTTAGGGAAATACCGTAAAATGCATATTCCTGATGATCCAGCTTTTTATGAAAAATTTTATTTCACTCCAGGAGATTTAGGTTATAAAGTTTTTGAAACTAAATTTGGAAAAATTGGTGTTTTAATTTGTTGGGATCAATGGTATCCTGAAGCTTCTCGTATCACAGCATTAATGGGTGCTGATATTTTATTTTATCCTACAGCCATTGGTTGGGACACAACACAAGATGAAGAAACAAACAAAGACCAATACAATGCTTGGCAAACTATACAACGTTCTCATGCTGTTGCAAATGGTGTTCCTGTTGTATCTGTAAATCGTTGTGGTTTCGAACAAGATGGTGCTATGAAATTTTGGGGAGGTTCTTTTGCAACAAATGCACAAGGTCGCCTTTTGTATTTAGCTTCACATGAAAATGAAGAAACTGAAGTTATAGAATTAGATCTTAACGAATCTGACTATTTCAGAAAACATTGGCCTTTTTTACGTGACCGTAGAATTGATTCTTACCAACCAATTACAAAGCGTTTTATAGATGAAGATTAATCAATATCTAAAAAAAATTACTATTGGTTTTTCTTTATTTTCAGGAACTGTTTTAATGGCTCAAGAAAAACCTTTAATTATTCAAGAAGTAAATCCTCATCTTTATGTTCATACAACATATAACATTTTCAATGGAAAAAATTTTTCAGCCAATGGAATGTATTTAATAACAAAAGATGGTGTTATTCTTTTTGATACACCATGGGATAAAACTCAATATCAAACAATACTAGATACGATTCAAGAACGTCATCATTTACCTGTGATTGCCGTTTTTGCAACTCATTCTCATGAAGATCGTTCAGGAGGATTTGATTATTATAATCAAATGGGAATACCTACCTATGCTACTAAGCAAACGAATGAAATTTTAAGAAAAAATAATCAAGCGACTTCTACCAATGAAATTGTATTAGGAAAAACATATCGTTTTGGAGGAGAAAAATTCATTGTAGAATATTTTGGAGAAGGACATACTATAGATAATACTGTCGTTTGGTTCCCTAAATATAAAATTCTTGATGGTGGATGCTTAGTTAAAAGTGCTGAAGCTAAAAATTTAGGTAATATTGCAGATGCAAACGTTGAAGCATGGCCAATTACTATAAATAAATTAAGAGAAAAGCATTCTAAGATTATACAAGTTGTTCCTGGTCATGATAATTGGAATTTGAATGGTCATTTAGAAAATACAACTAAACTTTTAAATAAAAATTAAATTGAAAACAATAGATACATCTAAATTCCCGAAAGATTTAGGTTATAGATTTCCTGCCGAGTGGGAAAAACACGAAGCAACATGGTTATCTTGGCCACATAAAGAAGAATCTTGGCCAGATAGAATACATTTAATTTATCCTTCATATTCTCAATTCATAGCAGAATTATCAAAAGGAGAAAAAGTACGTATCAACGTTAAAAATGAGGAAATGAAAGCATTTGCTTTATCTCATATAGAAAAAACTGATGCTGATTTATCTCAAATTGAATTCTTTTTTCATGAAACTAATGATGCTTGGTGTAGAGATCATGGACCAGCATTCTTAATTAATAAAGACAACAAAGAGAACCCTAAAGTTATCGTAGATTGGGGATTTAATGCTTGGGGAGGTAAATATCCACCGTTTGAAAATGATGATGTTATCCCAACTAAAATCGCTGAAGCTTTTCATCTTCCTGTTTTTTATCCAAACATTATTATGGAAGGTGGTTCTGTAGATTTTAATGGAAAAAATACATTACTTACTTCTAAATCTTGTTTATTAAACGAAAACAGAAATCCACAATATTCTCAGGAAGAAATTGAGCAATTTTTGAAAAACTATTATGGTGTTTCTCAAATTCTTTGGGTAGAAGACGGTATTGTTGGTGACGATACAGATGGACATGTAGATGATACTATCCGATTTGTAAATGAAGATACTGTAATAACTGTTGTAGAAACAGACGAAGATGATGATAATTACGAATTATTACAAGTAAACCTTCAACAATTAAAAAAGATGCGTTTACTAGATGGTCGTTCATTAAATATTATAGAATTACCAATGCCTGATGCTGTTTATTGCGAAGGAGAACGTTTACCAGCTTCGTATGCTAATTTTTATATTGCAAATCATGCTGTAATTGTACCTACATATCGTTGTGCAAAAGATGCTATTGCATTAGATATTATACAAAAATGCTTTCCTGACAGAAAAGTTGTTGGAATAGATTCTACAGATATTATTTGGGGATTAGGATCATTTCATTGCCTAAGTCAGCAAGAACCAAAAATATAACTAATTAGAAAACCGATTATAAAAATAATCGGTTTTATTATACTAACCTAAATTATTTTCTTGACAATTATTTAATCTCAAATTATAGTAAAACTTTATAACTTTGGAAAACATGAAAAAAATAATTCTAAGTATACTTTCTGTTGTTGCTCTATCAACTTCAGTTACTACAAGTGCACAAGAAACAGAAAAACAAATTGTTGTAGAAAATCGCACAAATGATGTTAAACAACAAGATAAACCATATGTTATTCTTATTTCAGCTGATGGATTCAGAAATGATTATGCTAAAAAATATGCTGCTAAAAATTTATTAGCTCTATCAGCTTCAGGAATTACATCAGAAGCAATGATACCTTCATTTCCTTCTATTACATTTCCTAATCATTACACATTAGTTACCGGGCTTACTCCACCACATCATGGTTTAGTAGGAAATAGTATGTATAATAGAGAAACTGGTGAAAGATATTCTCTTGGAAATAAAAAAGCTGTATCTAATCCTAGTTGGTATGGTGGTATTCCTATCTGGAATTTGGCAGAAGAAAACAAAATGTTATCAGCATGTTACTATTGGCCAGGATCAGAAGCTCCAATCAATAACATCTACCCTACTTATTCTTATGCATATTCAGAAAAATCTCCAATAGATTTTCGTATTCAACAAGTTGTTGATTGGTTAGAACTACCAGCTGAAAAACGCCCACATTTAATCACTTTTTATTTTCCTGAAGTAGATCATGCTGGACATTCATTTGGACCTGATGCAAAAGAAACAGAAGAAGCTGTACATTTTGTTGATGAATCTGTAAAAAAATTAAATGATGCTGTTGCTAAAACTGGTCTTAATGTAAACTTTGTATTCGTATCTGATCATGGAATGATAAGAATTGATGATAAAAATCCTTTAAAGCTTCCTATTAAAATAGATGACAATAAAGTAAAAGTTGTTTCTAATGGATCTTATGTCAGTCTTTTTGTAGAAAATGGAAAAGATATCAATACAATCTATAAAGAAATAAAAGCTACAAAAACAGATAAATATGATGTTTTTAAAGCAACTGATGTTCCTGCAAAATACAAATTCAGTAAAAAAGATGATTATCATAACCGCATAGGTGACATCATATTAATTGCTCATGCTCCAAATTATTTCTCTAACAATAAACCTCCAAAAGGTTCTCACGGATTTTTTACTGAAGAAACACCAGAAATGAAAGCAACATTTTATGCTTGGGGACCAAGTTTTAAATCAGGAAAAGAAATAAAAGCTTTCTCTAATACAGAAGTTTATCCAATGCTAGCAAAATTACTTGGATTACAAATTCAAGGTAAAATTGATGGAACAAATCAACTTGCCAATGATATTTTAAAATAATTATTTTAAAAAATATATAATGAATGTTCTAATAGATTAATTTTTATTAGAACATTTTTTTTGGCAATCACTTCGTACCACGCTTTTTGTTACAATCTTTTTAGATTGGTTCATTAAATGAATAAATAAATTCATCCAATCTAAAAAGGATTTCCACGTCAATCGTTATTGCAAATTCATTATAAGTAATAAAAATCGTTCAACTCTATAAAAAAATGCTTCATAGAGAACTGATTATCCAACAAACATAACTTTTAAAAGTTATGTTTGTTGGATACTTTGGAATAACAACTCGTATAAAACAATATAAAATGTTGTATTTTTTATCAATAATAGTAAATTTAAAATAAGTATAAAATAGTAGTAATTCTGCCATTTATTTTTATTGGCATACGGTTTGACTTATTAAATCTGTCTTTATTAGAAATGAAAAAGATAAATAAAATAAAGTGCCTACGCACTTTATTTCTATAATAAATAGTCAGTACTATTTTTATTACTGACACTTTGAACGTTTAGTAAAATTATGAATATAGACAATTTGTCATTAGCACAAGTAATGGAAGAAGAAATCGAATTAATTCCTTTGATGAGTAAAGACGAGGAAAACAAGTTAAATAAACAAGAAATATCTTCTGTTTTACCTATTTTATCATTAAGAAATACTGTCTTATTTCCTGGCGTAGTTGCTCCAATTACAGCGGGAAGAGATAAATCTATAAAACTTTTAACACAAGCATATAAAGAGGATCGTGTGATTGGAGTATTATCTCAAAAAGATATCTCTAATGAAGATCCAAAACCTGAAGAATTATATAAAGTTGGTACAGTAGCCAAAATTATGCGAATGATAAAATTACCTGATGGAAACATTACAGTGATTTTACAAGGAATGAAACGCTTTAAAATAAAAGAATTTATTACAGAAGATCCTTTTTACAAAGCAGAAGTTGAAATTTTAACAGAAAAAGTTCCTACATCTCGCAACAAAGAATATCCTATTATTATAGATTCTATACGCGATTTAGCTTTTCAAATCGTGGAAGAAAATCCTATGCTACCATCTGAAGCTGCTGGAGCAATAAAAAGTATAGAAAGTAACACATTTTTAATCAATTTTGTTGCTTCTAATTTAACCTTGGATATTCATGAAAAACAATTACTTCTTGAAGTTTCTGATATAAAACTTCGAGCAATAGAAGTAATGCGTTTTATGAATCTTGAGTTAAAGAAACTTGAATTAAAAAATACAATTCAGAACAAAGTTCGTAAAGAATTAGATCAACAACAAAAAGAATACTTTCTAAATCAGCAAATAAAATCTATTCAAGAAGAACTAGGAGGAAATTCTACTGAGGAAGAAATAAATGAAATGCGAAAAAAAGCACTGAAGAAAAATTGGAGCGAAGAAGTAGCAAATCATTTCGAAAAAGAAATCAATCGTCTTTCTCGTCTTAATCCTCAGATGCCAGAGCATAACATTCAACGTAATTACTTAGAATTAATGCTAGATTTACCTTGGAACGATACAACAAAAGATAATTTTGATATCAAACATGCTAAAAAGGTTTTAGATCATGATCATTATGGTTTAGAAGATGTAAAAGAACGTATTCTTGAACATTTAGCTGTTCTAAAATTAAAAGGAAATATGCGTTCACCAATTCTTTGTTTATACGGCCCTCCTGGTGTTGGTAAAACATCATTAGGAAAATCTATTTCAGAAGCAATTGGTCGTAAATACGTTCGTATGTCTTTGGGTGGATTACATGACGAATCTGAAATTAGAGGACATAGAAAAACCTACATAGGTGCAATGCCAGGTCGACTTTTACAATCTATAAAAAAATCAGAATCTTCTAATCCTGTTTTTGTATTAGATGAAATAGATAAAATGACTGCTAGCGCACACGGAGATCCTTCATCAGCAATGTTAGAAGTACTTGATCCTGAACAAAATTCTACTTTCTATGATAATTTCTTAGAAATAGGATATGATTTATCCAAAGTATTTTTTATTGCGACAGCTAACAATGTAAGTGATATTCCAAGTCCATTGAGAGATCGTATGGAAATGATTAATATTGCTGGATATACAATTGAAGAAAAAGCAGAAATCGTAAAACGTCATTTACTTCCTAAACAATTATCTGAACATGGATTAAAAGAAAAAGATATTGTTTTAGGTAAAAAAGAAATTGAATTTTTAATTACTGGCTACACAAGAGAAGCTGGTGTTAGAAATCTTAATCAAAAAATAGCTAAATTAGTTCGTTCAGCAGCTAAACATATAGCTCTTGAAGAAGAATTTAATGCAAAATATTCTATTACTGATATTTCTAAAATTTTAGGACCTTCAATTACTTCAGACCAATATGAGAATAACGAAGTTCCTGGTGTAGTTGTTGGATTAGCTTGGACAAGCGTTGGTGGTGATATTTTATTCATAGAATCTATATTATCTAAATCAAAAAATGGAGGACTTTCAATCACAGGAAATTTAGGTACTGTTATGAAAGAATCTGCAACTATAGCATTAGAATACATAAAATCTCATGCAGATGAATTAGGTATAAATCAAGAAGTATTTGATAATTACAAGGTTCATATTCACGTTCCTGAAGGTGCAACACCAAAAGATGGTCCTTCTGCCGGAATTACAATGCTGACTTCTTTAGTTTCTACATTTACACAACGTAAAGTAAAAGCTAAATTAGCAATGACAGGAGAAATCACATTACGTGGGAAAGTATTGCCTGTTGGTGGAATAAAAGAAAAAATATTAGCTGCAAAACGTGCAAATATTAAAGAAATTATTCTTTGTGAAGATAACAGAAAAGACATTGAAGAAATAAAAGCTGATTATATAAAAGGAATCACTTTCCATTTTGTAAAAGAAATGAAAGAAGTTCTTGATATTGCTATTACTGATCAAAAAGTAAAAGACGCAAAAGAATTAAATTAATCATCTTAGTTTATAAAATACAAAAAGTGGAGCTCAATTTAGAGCTCCACTTTTTGTATTTTTAAGTATTTTATTAATTATTTGGGCGTTCGAGCAGGCTTTCCGTTTCAATCTTTTCTAATTGCTCATTGAATTGAAATATAAATGCACCCAATTAGAAAAGGATTTCCTCTACAATCCCTAACGCAAAACTTTAATTTCCACTACTCTATTTTATCAAAAACTTTATTTAACCTGTCTAGAAACTATCCAAGAAACAAAACTTCCTAATCCTAAAACAGTAACAATTACTGCAGCAAAATTCTGTACAGAAAATATAAATGGAAATGGTACTGTTACAGATGCCATTATCAAACCAAAATTAATTTGTAATAAACCTATAATTGATGCAATTAATAATCCCATAAACATAGCAATAAATGTAATTATGAAACCTGTATTGAAAAATATATTTCGAATACTTTTTCTTGACATTCCAAAACTTGTCATTGTTTGTATTTCTTTCTTTTTATCTAAGATTAAAATAACAATTGTTCCAGCTAAATTAAAACATGCTATAATGATAACTAAAGTAAAAATTAAGTAACTTATTAAGTTTTCTATATTCATTACTTTCAGAAAAGCTGAATCTAAATCTTGTCTTGTTTCTATTTTATAATTAGAACCAAGAGAATTTTGTAGTTCATTTTTTATTGCATTAAATGATTTTTTACCGTCGGTTTTTATTTCGATTGCATAACACTCATTCGTATCAAATTGTAATAACTCTTGGGCTAAACCTAATGTAGTAAATATGTATTTATCATATTGGTCATTCAACATAAAAACACCCACACTATAAGCTTCTTTTTTAGTAAAAGCATCACTTTCTTGTTTCAGAAGTCCCGTTCCTGCTTTTGGCATTAGCAAATCAGCAGGAGTTATAACATCTATATACAATTGTAAACGATCTGCTATTCCACTGGAAACAATAAAATTATCATTACGTTTAAAATCCAAAAATTCTCCTCCATAAATTACTGTATCCAAACGAGTAACTTTAGTAAAATTTTCATCAATCCCTTTCAGATAAGCAATATCTTGTTTTCCTTTATAATCGATGTATACTTTTTCTTCTATAACTTTAGAAAAAGCTTTGATATCTTTTTGCTTTTGTAAAACGTCTACAACATAAGTTAAGCTGTCTAATGTTTTACCTTTTGCTGGAGAAATTTTCAATTCAGGGTTTACATTGCTGTAATACTTTAAATTCATTTTTTCTAAACCTGAAAAAACAGATAAAATAATGAATAAAGCTGCTGTTGCAACCAAAATTGCACATACCGCGATAAATGCAATAATATTTACTGCATTTGTGTTCGTTTTCGAAAAAATATAGCGTTTAGCAATGTAAAGTGAAATATTCTTCATTATAAGATTGGATTGTTACCTTCTCCTTTTAATGCTTTATCAATTTTGTCCATTTCATCTAAAGAATTATCTAAAATGAAAATTAATTCTGGTGTAATACGCATTTTTTTAGAAGCTCCATTTGATAAAATCCCTCTAAAAAATGGAATATTTTTTTTGATTTCTTTAAATATTTCCTCTTTTCTGTTATTAGGAAAAATACTTACATATATTTTAGAAACTCCTAAATCTGGCGTTACCTTAACTTCTGTAACACTAATGATGTTACCTGGAAATTCTGAAATTGCCCATTTTCTGAAAGCTTCTGCTAATTCTTCTTGAAATAATTTACTTACTTTTTGTTGTCTATTACTATCCAATTTAATTCTTTTTATTCAGCCGTAAAATTACTGCATTTTTTTGTGATTAAAAACATTCCTTGTTTGAATTAAGTTCTTTGTAAATTTGTAACTATGAAAAAAGACATCGAAACTTCTGAGGACGTTGCATTATTGGTAAATACTTTTTATGATAAAGTACAACATGATGATGTTATTGGGCATTTTTTTTCGGATGTAGCAAAAGTAAATTGGGATGAACATTTACCACATATGATTCAGTTTTGGGAAACTGTATTGTTAGGTAAATCTACTTTCGAAGGCTGGCCGATGAGAACACATCTTGTTCTTCATCAGAAAGAAAAACTATTACCTCATCACTTTGATCATTGGATTGAATTGTGGTTTGGTATTGTAGATAATCTTTTTAAAGGAGATATTGCAAATGAAGCTAAAAATAGAGCTAAAATTATGCGTGAATTAATTTTGTTTAAGATTGACAAAATGGAAAATAATAATAGAAATATTATTCAATAATTTAATTCGCAAAAACGATTGACGTGTAAATCCTTTTATAAAAACAAACAACATTCTTGAAACAACTATTATTGTTTGTTTTTATAAAAGATTGTAACAAAAAGCGTGTACCGAAGGTTTTGCCCAAATAAAAAAATATTATTCGTTTAGAATTTCGTTGAATAAGTTTTTTAAATCATCGTTGGGTTCTTGATTTGCATTTTTGGATTTGAAATAATCGTGGAATAAATCGTGAATATTTTGATCTAAATTAATTTCTGTCGAATTTGAGGCTACAATCCCTGTATTTTTTACTTTTGGAATAAGATAAATGATTCCTTGATGAGTTTGATAAATTAATTTGCGCTCGTCGGCAGTTAAAAAACTTTCACTTTCTAGCGTTAATTCAACCAAAGCGTTTTTATTTTCGCTAAGCCAAGCAACTGCATTATCTATATTATCAAAGGTTTTTCGGATCAAAGGTTTACCATTTTCTAAAGCTATTTTTTTGTAACTAGCTTCTTTATTTGGTTCTAAATCTACAATAGTTACATATTTTGTTTGCCCTGCTTCGCTGAAACTGTAGCATAATGGCGACGAACTATAGATAACTGGTTTTTCTTCTGTCCCTATATTCTTGTGACCGTGGATATGTCCTAATGCTGTATATTGTATTTGAGAAGGAATAGCATCTGAATAAATCATGTCTGCATTACCAATTTTGATTGGCTTCTCTCCCTCTGGTTCCTCTATAAGTTCTTTTCCACGCTGATTCATATACAAATGAGTCGTTAAAAGATTAACTCCTCTTGTATCACAAAACTGGTCAGAAATAATTTTCCAATTCTCTGCTAAAACTTTATTTAAAGCATCTTCTTTATTTTCACCAAGATATTGTTTTAGTCGAATTTCGTTGGCATACGGAGTATGTAAAATTCTTATAGGATAAGAATATGCTTTGAATTGTATTTCTAGAAAACCTTCATTAGAGTTTATAATCTCCCAATTTGGTAATTGTATTGGTTGTACAATTGCATTGGGATAACCAATAAGTAATATTCCACATTCGCGAGCCAATGGATCTGGTGCATCGATAAGATTTGGAGAATCGTGATTTCCTGCAATCGCAATCACAGGTCTTTTTCCATCAGCAGAAAGACGTTTTAATGTTTTATAAAATAATTCTACAGCTTCTACACTTGGGTTGAAATTATCGAACAAATCACCTGCAACAACAATTAAATCTACTTGTTCGTGGTTTGCTATTTCAACAATCTCTTGCATAACAAGAATTTGTTCCTCTAATCTAGAAAAATTATCTAATCTTTTACCTAAGTGCCAATCTGCTGTGTGTAGAATTTTCATGTATTAATTATCTTTTTCAGTAGAGTTTTCTTTCTGATTCATTTGTTGAATAATCTCTTTTAAACGAGCTTTACGTCCAGCTTCTGCATCTTTAACCTTTTTTCTTTGTTGAGCTTTTTTAGCTTTTACTCTTTTCTTATTTGCTTCTGTATTTCTACTCATTTTGGCTATTTAAATCTTTTTGCAAAGCTAAGTTATTTCTTAAAAAAATGTCAATCTTTTGTCTTCTTAATTAGAAATTACTAAATTGTAATTGAATAATCGAATTTATTAATTTAAAACATTACTAATGGGAAAAGG
This sequence comes from Chishuiella sp., assembly GCF_032109125.1. Taxonomy (NCBI): domain Bacteria; kingdom Pseudomonadati; phylum Bacteroidota; class Flavobacteriia; order Flavobacteriales; family Weeksellaceae; genus Chishuiella; species Chishuiella sp. The sequence goes on along the minus strand of NZ_DAMCLZ010000001.1, from coordinate 35,006 downwards.
AGATAAAAAATCGAGAAGAGGAAAAATTGTTAACGGTTCTTATGGAGTAAAACGTCCTCGTAAAAAATATTATTACGAAGATGAAGTTGTAGAAACAAAATCGTCATCTAAAAAAGGATAAAAACAATTTTTTGAGCTGAAAATCAATAATGATTTTCAGCTTTTTTATTGATTACATTTTTTTAATTTATTCCAATCTTTATCATTTATTATTAAAGGTTTATTATAAAGTGGATCTGCCATATTTTCTTCATAGGCACTTTTATTTTTAACATCAATAGTAAACCAATTAGAATTATAATCCCTATCTGGATAATGCTGTACTAAAACTAATTGATAAATATTTTTTTCTGTTCCATAAAATTGAATTCCATAACCGGTTCCTCCATTTTCTTTTATTTTTTTATCCCAATCTTTTGTAATTTGTTCTACATAAGAATTTTCTGAAAGTAATTTTGCAGCAAGACTTTCACATTTTTCTTTATTTTGAGCATTGACTTGAAAAATGAATAAAACCGTAATTATACAAAAAAATATATGCTTCATTTTATCTATTAAATTTCTTTACGCTAATACAAGTAAATATCTGTAAAACATATTTATTTTACAACTTAAATTCTTCTTTATTTAATCTATTAGAAATACCAAAATATAGACGTAAAATGTATTATTTTTTTTACATTGACTTTATTTTTAAAGAATAATGTTATAGTTTTGCCCATCGGTTATAGATTTAGGTTAGGTAAAGATGAAGCATAATGATTTGGAAATAAATCGTTTAATAGAACGGTTAGAGGCTTTGGGTGTTGTAGTCAAAAAAATAGAAAGTTCAGGATATGGTAGTATGCTAAATTTTGAAATGACATATCAATTACCAAACGATGATGGTGTTCAAACTATAAGTTTTAGACGTTTTGATATACAAGATGTCTATTTACACTTCAAGGAGACTACAAATACAAAAGGAAATTTACTTTTTGTTAGTTTATAAAAAAAGGTCAATTACAAAAAATGTAATTGACCTTTATTATTTAAATTAAAATAATTTTATATCTGCTGATACATAAAGTTTTCACCAAGATAAACACGACGAACATCTTCGTCATTTGCTAATTCTTCTGGTGAACCTTCTTTTAATATTTTACCTTCAAACATAATATATGTTTTATCGGTAATTGCTAAAGTTTGTGATACGTTGTGGTCAGTAATCAAAATTCCAATATTCTTATCTTTTAATGAACGTACAATTTTTTGTATATCTTCTACTGCAATAGGATCAACTCCAGCAAAAGGTTCATCTAATAAAATAAAATTAGGTTCTGTTGCTAAACAACGAGCTATTTCACATCGTCTACGTTCACCACCTGATAACAAATCTCCTCTATTTTTACGAACATGCTCTAAAGAAAATTCTTCAATTAAAGCATCTGTTCGCATTTGTTGTTCTTTCTTTGAATATTTTGTGAATTGCAAAACAGATTTTACATTATCTTCTACAGAAAGTTTTCTAAATACAGAAGCTTCTTGTGCTAAATAACCGATACCTTTTTGAGCACGTCTATACATTGCATCACTTGTAATATCTTGTTTATCTAAAAAAACTTTCCCTTGTGTTGCTTTTACTAAACCAACAATCATATAGAAGGAAGTCGTTTTACCAGCCCCGTTTGGACCAAGTAAACCAATAATCTCTCCTTGTTCTACTTGAAAAGATACATCTTTAACTACGTGTTTTTTACCGTAGTCTTTTATTAAATTCTGTCCTCTTAATACCATTCCCATATTGGTTCAAAGATAAGATTTTTGTTATTTAATTGAGTTAATAATATCATATTTTGTTATAATATGATGTTTTCCATTTTCTAATTCAATTAAAACAGCTTGATTATCTTTTGTAATTAACTTAGAAACTTTATCAATCGATGTACCTGATTTTACAATAGGAAAAGGTTTCCCCATGATTTCACGAATAGGTTTATCTGCAACATTTCTATCTTCTAAAAAAGCTTGGAATAAATCTGATTCATCTAAAGATCCAACAAAACCATTGATATCCATTACTGGAATTTGTGAAATTTTATAACGACGCATACGATCAATTGCATGAGAAGCTAATTCTTCTGTACGAACAGTTAACAAAGGTTTTTCTACATGTTCTTCAATTAAGTCTAATGCAGTTTTTACTTCTTCGTCTAAGTAACCACGGTCTCTCATCCAATCATCATTGAATATTTTTCCTATGTAACGAGAACCTGAGTCATGAAATAGAACTACAACAATATCATCAGGACCAAATTCATCTTTCATTTGTAATAATCCTTTAATTGCTGAACCAGAAGACATTCCTACAAATAAACCTTCCTCTAAAGCTAATCTACGAGTATAAACTGCAGCATCTTTATCAGTTACTTTTGTAAAACCATCAATCAAATCAAAATTTACATTTTTAGGTAAGATATCTTCACCTATTCCTTCTGTTACATAAGAATAGACTTCATTTTCATCGAAAATACCAGTTTCTTTATATTTTTTGAAAACTGATCCGTACGTATCAACTCCCCAAATTTTTATATTTGGATTTTTTTCTTTTAAGTATTTTGCAACACCTGATATTGTTCCTCCTGTACCAACACCAACTACAAAATGAGTTATTTTTCCTTCTGTTTGTTCCCAAATTTCTGGTCCAGTTTGCTCATAATTTGCTTGTGCATTCGATGGATTATCATATTGATTTACATACCATCCATTTGGTGTTTCTTCAGCTAATCTTTTAGAAACAGAATAATAAGAACGTGCATCATCTGGTTCTACATCTGTAGGACAAACAACTACTTTTGCTCCCACAGCGCGTAAGATATCCATTTTTTCTTTTGACTGTTTATCTGTAATCACACAAATTAATTTGTATCCTTTTACAATAGCCGCCAATGCCAATCCCATTCCTGTATTACCTGAAGTACCTTCTATAATTGTACCTCCGGGAACTAGTCTACCATCTTTTTCAGCATCTTCTACCATCTTAAGAGCCATTCTATCCTTGCAAGAATGTCCTGGATTAAAATACTCAACTTTTGCAAGTACATTACAAGGTAAATCCTTTGTAATTTTATTGATTTTAACCAATGGTGTATTTCCTATTGTTTCTAAAATATTATTAGCGTATTTCATTTTTTTCTGTTTTTTTATTAAAATAATGAATTATTATCTAAAATTAATTGCTTTCGCAGGTGTAATTTTAGAAATCATATACGAGGGCAAAAGTAATACAATTGCGGAAACTAATAAAGCCCAAACGTTCAATAAAATTATAGAATTTATATCAAAGTATACTGGTGCTATAGATAAATAGTAGTTTTCGGCAGGAAGTTTAACTATTCCGAAATATTTTTGTATGAATAATATTCCCAAACCTATCACATTACCAGCAATTAATCCTGGTAACATTATAAATAAAGCATAATTAATGAATAATTTTCTAATTCGCCAATTTGTTGCTCCAAACGCTTTTAATATTCCAATAGAATGTGTTCTTTCTAAAATTAATATTAATAAAACCATGACCATATTAATTACAACAACAAATAACATAATAAAAACAATAATTACTATGTTTTTATCGAAGATAGAAATCCAATCATTAATTTGAGCAAATGTAGCTGTAGCTGATTCTGCAAAAAGATTATATGGTATATTACGTTGTACTTTATCTGTAATAGGATCTATTTTTTCTACATCATTTACAAATAATTCAAAATTACCAACAGTTGAGCTATCCCATCTATTAAGGTGCTGAACATGTTTTATATCGCCCAACATAATTTGGTCATCAAAATTTTTGATATCCGTTTTAAATAAACCAGAAATTTTAAAACGTCTATAAATTGGTTTCATATCTTCTTGTTGGATAAAATACATCACAAATGAACTATCAACATCAAGTTTCATTTCATCAGCAATTTTTTTAGAAAGCAAAACTTCATCAACAATAGAATCTTTATTTACCTTGGGAAAACTCCCTTTTATCATAAATTTTTGGAAACGAATTGAATCATAATCTGTACCTACTCCTTTAAAAATAACTCCACTAAAATTTTCTTTTGTTCGTATAACACCACTTTTATTAGCTATCGCTTGTACATGAACAATTTCTGGAACCTGAGGAAATTTCGGATAAAACTTTTGATGAATTGATAATGAATCTGAATTAAGAGATGTATTACTATTGTAATTTTTTATGATTATATGTCCATTAAAATCAGCTAACTTCTCCTTTATTGCTTTTCTTGCTCCAACCCCCGTAGAAATTGTAACCAATGAAACAATTAATCCCAATGCTACAGAAATTTGAGAGATTCTAATTATAATACTTGATAAGTTATTTTTACTATTTTTACCAAGCGCAATTTTTTTTGAAAACCACCAAGAAAAGTTCAATTTATTTTTAATTTTTATAAGTTTAAAATGAATGATTTAATGCCATAATTTTTCAAATACTAAAATGAAATGAAAAACTTGTTCAAATATACATCAATTGCTTTACTTAGCTCTGCTATTTTTTTTAGCCTTCCAATAAATTTATCTGCACAAAATAAAAATAATAACACTACAGTTCATAATACAAATATTGTTGTTGGTGCAGAAAATTATAAAGCATATTTACCTGAACTTAAAGGAAAAAAAGTTGGATTAGTATCCAACCAAACAGGAATTGTAACAATTAATAATAAGACTACACATATTCTTGATTTTTTATTGAATAATGAAATAGATGTTGTTAAACTTTATTCTCCTGAACATGGTTTTCGTGGTGATGCTGATGCTGGAGCAAAAGTGAAATCTGGAACAGATACAAAAACTGGTTTACCGATCATTTCTCTTTATGGAGATAATAAAAAACCAAAAGCAGATCAACTAAAAGATATCGATATATTAATTTTTGACATGCAAGATGTTGGTGTTAGATTTTACACTTACATTTCTACTTTACATTATGTCATGGAAGCAGCAGCAGAAAATAATAAAAAGATTATTGTAATGGACAGACCAAATCCTAATGCACATTATGTAGATGGTCCTGTAATGAAAGATGAATACAAATCTTTTGTAGGAATGCATAATGTACCTATTGTATATGGAATGACAATTGGTGAATATGCAAAGATGATTAATGGAGAAAAATGGTTAGCAAATGGTATAAAAACAGATTTAGAAGTTATACCATTATTAAATTATACACATCAAACAACTTACGATTTACCTATAAAACCATCTCCTAACCTACCGAATGCACATGCTATCAATTTATATCCTAGTACATGTCTTTTTGAAGGTACAAATGTAAATGAAGGTCGAGGAACTACAATTCAATTTCAGGTTTATGGTTCTCCATTTCTTAAAAATATGCCTTTTTCTTATACACCAACTTCTCGAGATGGAGCAACAAATCCTAAGTTCAAGAATGAAGTTTGTTTCGGAGAAGATTTGTCGAATGTTCCACTACAAAATTCTATTAATTTAAGTTGGTTAATTAAGGCCTACAAAAGCAATACAAAACAACCTTTTTGGACTAAAAATGGAAATAAATTATGGATTGATCAGTTAGTAGGTACAGACGAATTACGCAAACAAATAGAGCAAGGTTTGACAGAAGATAAAATAAAAGAAACTTGGCAAAAAGACTTAACTAATTTTAAAAAAATTAGACATAAATATTTAATTTACAAGTAATTAAAGTTATTTGTCATTTTATAAAAAACGAATAGAATTACAAAATTGAATATTTAAAATACAATACCGATAGTAATAAAAATACTTTTATAAACGGATATTGAAAATCTTGAAAATATCCGTTTATAAAAGATTGTAATGAATAGCGGGATCCGAAGGAATTACCCAAAGAATAATTGTTATTCTTATTCTTAATTTTGTTTTAAATAAACACCATCTGCTTCGAAATTATAAAGTAATTGAGGTTTTGTTATTTTTGCAATTTCCTCTTTAGATTTACCTTCATCTTCTGCATAATGACGTAATTTAGCTACAGATAATTCACTTACAAATGCTTTACCATGAACTACAACATTAGATTTTTCTCCATCTAAAGGCATAAAAAACGCATAATCTTTGAAACGTACAAAAGATTGTTCTTCTCCTTTACCAAGATCAACTCTCATCCAACATCCTTTCTTTTTACAAACAGATTCTATTGTAGATACAAATTGTATATTATTGACAACATCTCCGTTTTTCATGTTATCATATAGATTTCCTAATTCGTTCTTTGTAAGTGTATTTTTAATATCAAAAGATTCTCCAAAAACGTCATAATCATTTAAATTTTCAATTTTTGCAGTTCCATTATTTATAATTTTAGACTGTGATTTTGAAATTTTTTCTGTCTTTGCTTTTTCTACTTTATTTGTTTGTGCATTGACTGATAATGTAAAAGTTAATAGTATTAAAGAAGCGAATATAGTTTTTCTCATGATTAATTATTTATAACAAATCTAAATAATATTCTGTAAGTAATTTAATATTTGGATAAGAATTTTTCAATAAATGAGGAATTTCATCTTTACTTTTCCATTCTACAGCTTCAATACCTTCCTCGGTTTGTGGTATTGGTCTTTCTGTACCGTTATAAGCTACCTCAAACCAAAAAGTTTCTTTAATAATATATTCTTCAAGAAAATAAATATGATAGGTTGGCATCAAAAAACGTTCTAATTTAAGCCCTGTTATACTACATTCTTCTTCTATTTCTCTAATTGCAGATTCTTCTTTTGTTTCTCCTTTTTCCATTTTTCCTTTTGGTAAATCCCATTTACCTAATCGGAAAATAAATAAAAAATCGTCGTTAGTATTACGTACAATTCCTCCTGCTGCTTGAATTAATTTATAATACTTTAAAAATTTTGACCAAACTTCATCTATTTTATCGCTATATATATTGACATCTGTAGATGATTTTGATGATAATAAATGAAATGCCTCATCAAATTGTGATTCATTTTGAAACAAAACATTTTTTGCCTCTTTTCTTGATTGGTTACAGAAAGTTAACAAACTTTCATTAAAAAAAACTTTGTACATTTGGGTGATTTGTTACAAATTTATAAAAAACTCACAAGGATATGAAGGTAAATACAAATAAAGTACGCTTTGCTAAAAATCAACAAGAAGCTTATAATTTCTTATTAGATATGAAAAATTATGAGCAATTAATGCCTGAAGATACAAAATCATTTGAAGTTCATGAAACTGGGAATGGTTTTACTGTTGGTGTTGGTGCTTTACCTAAAGTTGGAATGCGTTTGAAAGAGTCTATAGAACCATCTAAAATTGTTTTTGAATCTCCTGCTCCAGCTTTTGAATATACGCTAACAATAGATATAGATGCTATAGATGAAAATTCTTCTGAAGTTGCTCTTGATTTTGAAGGTAATTTTAATATGATGATAGAAATGATGGCTAAAAAACCTCTAACTTCTTTTATAGAAACTATAGCTGAGAATTTAGGTAAAATAAAATGATAAATTTAAAAAAGTAAAGCCCAATATAAATTGGGCTTTACTTTTTTAAATTTTCCAACCTCCAGATTTTTGCTGAATGTCCCACATTTTTTTATAAATAGAACCATTTTCTAGTAATTGATTATGTGTTCCTATTTCTGCAATATGACCTTTTTCTAAAACCAAAATTTGATTTGCATTTTTTATTGTTGCTAATTTATGAGCAATAACAATAACTGTCTTCGATTTCACTAATTCTTGTATAGCTTGTTGAATATAAATCTCATTTTCAGTATCTAAACTTGCTGTTGCTTCATCTAATAAAATAATTGGTGCATCTTTTAATAAAGCTCTTGCTATACTTATACGTTGTTTTTGACCTCCAGAAATTTTATTTCCCCCCTCACCTACTTTAGTTTCTAATCCTTCAGGAAAATCAAAAGTAAAACTTAAAACCTCTGCTTTTTCAGCGGCTTCCATAATTTCTTTTTTTGTTGCTGTTGGTTTACCAATTTTTATATTATTATAAATTGTATCATCAAATAAATAAACTTCTTGAAAAACCTCGCTAATTAATTCATAGAAAGATGCTTGATTGATATAGCGAATATCTATTCCCCCTATTTTTATACTTCCTGAATCTATATCCCAAAAACGAGCTATGAGAGAAGCTATCGTTGTTTTTCCTGAACCTGAATGACCAACTAAAGCCAGCATTGATTTCTCTGGAACACTAAAACTAATATTATGTAAAATTTGTTTTTCTTGATAACCAAAATTGACATTCTCAAAATTTATATCATAATGTGATGGAAATTCACTTTTAGAAGTTTCCATTGTTGGAGCTTCTAAAACGTTTATAATTCTTTGAAGACTTTCATTCATATAACGAAGCATTATATAATCTACCATTATAATTTTTAAAGGATTATAAAGATTATATCCCATAATCAAAAAAGTAATTAATACAGGAATAGTGATTGAATTACCACTCAGAAAATATAACCCTAAAGCAACCATAATCAAAAAGCAAATCTCAAACACAATTGCTGCAGTTACAATGAAAGGTCCAGGTATAGCTTCTAGCTTAATACTTTTTTTTCGAATATCTTCAAAAGATTCTTCTAGAACTTTATGTTTTTGTCCAATTATCCCATATGATTTTAGATGTTGTATTCCCTGAACATATTCTAAAAATTTAGCTCCCATATTATTTCTTGCTTCTATTTGTTTACGTCCTAATCTTGAAACAAGATAATTAGCTAAAGCCAAAAATGGGTAAATCAGAGGTAATGCTAATAACAAACATAATGCTAAACGCCAATCATAAATAAATAAAAAAATAGATAAAACAGTTGTTCCAAATATAGCCGAAGCCAAGTTTCCTATACTATGTCCAAAAATACCTTCAAAATTTGCGACATCTTGTAAAATAATAGAAGCTATTTCTCCAGGATCTTTTTGTTTAAAAAATCCAAGTGAAAATTTCTGTATCCTATTCCCTAAATTAATTCTCAATTTTTTAGAAAGATCATAAACCAAAAGGTTCGATTTAATCATAGATTGAGATGCTATAAAGAATTGAATAATCAGCATCATTCCCATTAGAACTGTCACTATCCAAATTTTTGATAAATTAGGTTTATCAGAAAATAATTCCCAAATTACAACTAGTAAGATTCCAGAAGGAGCCGCAATAAATATACTATGCAAAACTTCCCAAAAAATTACTTTATAGGTTTCTTTCCGATTATAAGAAGTAACGTATTTTAGATTCTTAATCATGATTTTCTGTTTTGATTAAAAGTTTATCTCTGTATAAAATGAAAAGTAGAATAAAAAAGATTAGATAGGAAATATTAAATCCAGCAGATCCTATCCAACCTTTTAATTCTGAAGAAGGCATGAAATGTATTATAGGCTGTTGATATAAGGTTAAAAAAAACGGTGTTATAAAACCAAACCATTTTGGTAATGAAGTTTTACCTAAAAATATAAAAATAGCATAGATAATCCAACCTATAAACATAACAATAATAGCTGTTCCCCAAGTAATATATAAACTCGTTGTAAATCCTGATGCTATCTTTAAAAGATAAGGATGAGCAATTTTATCTGTAAAATAAATTGCTTTGAATATTTCTCCTACATAATAATAAACCGCATGTCCAAGTGGCATTAATAAAACACTAAGAATAAGTAAATAATAATTTGACCAAGCAATCCATTTTGTTTTAAATTGATTATTTACAAATTGATAAGATAACCAGATTCCAGGTAAAAAAAGTACAGCAGTCATAGCTGCAATTAAAGCTCCGAACATTAACCTATTTGTTGATCCTTCTAACATAAGAGTTGCTAAAACAACATCGACCTGATCTGCGTAAGTTTCAGAAAAAAGAGGATAATCTGATGGATTAACTTCAAATCCTGCAACAAACATGTCTCCTACTACCCAACAAATTGAAGCTATAATAGATGATAAAAAGGCTAATTTTATTTTTAATTGATTATTCATTGTATTGTATATTATTTTATTAAATTAAAATATGTTCGATTTTTAATGTACTATTTTCAAATTCTACAGACTGTAAACCAATCTTATCTTTTACTAATTGTAAACCTGTCTTATCCAGAAGAAGATTATCTAAAAGTGAAATGTTTAAATTGTCTTTACCTATAATTATTTTAGATACAGACTGTATTCCATTAGGATGTTCAATTTTACGAGGTCTTGGATTTGGAGTATACGCTGACATTATAAAAGGAAAATAAATATCATTAGGCATTAGTAATTCCCATTTCAAGATTTGATTATTAATATCTCTTCTTTTTGCCTTATGAAATTTGAAAGGTTCTTTTTCATTTTTAAAAAATTCTCTTGCTATATCTAATTTTTTTATTCTTGATTCTAATGACCATTCACACCAGCCATTCTCTATATTTCCCCATTTATTTATTCTACCTAAAACAGATTGATAACCAAATAGTTTTATCATACATCTTATTGGTAATGATAATCCTGAATTAGTATAAATTTCAACAAATATTCCTTCTTCAAACCATATAATTGCATTATAAGCTTTTTCTGGATCTGTTCCATATTCTACTACAAAACCTTCTTTTTGAAGTTTAAATACAGATTCATGTAAATCATTTACACGATATAATACATGACTAAGTTGTATATTTTCTTTTTGCATTATTTTCTCTTCTTCATTTTTTACATCACAAAATCTTTAGCTCTTATATGTGCATTCCACATTCTATTATAAACACTACTTTTTTCTAACAATTGGTCATGTTTTCCTTCTGATACAATTTTTCCTTTATCCAAAACAATAATTTGATCTGCATTTGTAATTGTACTTAATCTATGAGCTACGATAAGAACTGATTTATTTTTTATTAATTCATTGAATGCAATCTGAATTTTATATTCATTTTCTGGATCTGCAAAAGCTGTTGCTTCGTCTAAAATTAAAATTGGTGCATTTTTCAATATTGCTCTCGCTAATTGAAAACGTTGTTGCTCTCCTCCACTTAAATGGACTCCAGATTGACCAAACATTGTTTCATAACCATTAGGAAGACTAACTATTAAATCATGTATTTGAGCTGCTTTTGCTGCGTTTTCGACTTCCTTTCTAGTTTTATTCATATCCATTTTTATGTTATCATACATACTTTGTTGAAACATAAAACTCTCTTGAAAAACAAAGGATACCATTTCCATTAATTGTTCTATAGGATATTTTTTTATATCTATTTCTCCTATTTCTATTGTTCCATCAAGAACATCCCAAAAACGAGATAACAATTGTCCTAAAGTTGTTTTTCCTGCTCCAGAAGGTCCTACTATAGCTGTAATAGTATTCTCTTTCAATTCAAAGTTTATATTATTTAAAACCAGATTTTTTTCATCGTAAGCAAAAGAAACATCACGAAAGATTACATTATAATTATTAGGAGATAGTTTTACAGAATTATTCTTTAATTCATTTTTACTTAATAAACTATCTATTTGTTCAACTCCTCTATTTATTATTGAAATCTGCATTCCCATATTGCTTAATACAAAAAGAGGTTTTATGTAGCCTGTTCCTAAAATCAAAAAAAGAAGAAAAGTTGATAAAGAAAGTCCATTATTAAAATAAAGATATAATCCTAAAACTAGAACAGGTAACATAGCATTACTTGTAAAGCTCATAAATATTGCAAAACTTGGAGTACTTTTCTTAATCCATTCTCCCACAAAACCATTAAACTTTTTTACTGTATTTCCATATTTATCAAATGTTTCTGCAGACTGACCAAAAATTTTCATAACAGGCATTGCTCTCACATATTCTACAATACCTGCATTCATATCTTCCAAAGATTGATGATAATCCTGTATTAATTTTTTATTTTTTCCTCCATACATTTTCGGAAGTAATACCACTAAAACAACTAAGGGAAGAAAACTAATAAGAGCAAGCCTCCAATCCTGAGTAAATAAGAATATAATAGTAAGTATGGGTAAACTAACACCTTTTACAAAATCTGGAATTTGATGTGCTATGAAATTTTCTATTCTTTCTACATCGTCTGCTAATATTTTTTTTAAAGCACCCGAATTGTAGTTTGATAGATATCCCATTGGTAAATTACCTACTTTATCTGCAATATATTTTCGAAGTTCAAATAGTATATTATATGCTGCTATATGAGATAATATTCCTGATAAAAAGAGTAGAAACATACTTAAAATAGCTGCAATAATAGCATAAATTATATATGTTTTTGTTAATGTAAAATTTATATCTTGTTTTGTTAATTCCTTTATAATATAAAATACTATAACATATGGAATCAAGCTAAGAAAAGCATGTAATATTGCTAATAAACCTGAAAAAAATAATGTTATTTTTCTAGCTCCAGCAATTTCTAATAGTCTAACAATTCCTTTTTTCTTATTTACTTTTTCCTTCATATTTATTAAGAATTATTCTAAATAACTTATATCTTTGGCAAAGTTAAAGTTTCAGAAATCCTAAGAAGTCAGTGAAACGGATAAAAATGTATGAATAAAGGATAAATTAAAATTTAATCTATGAACTTGAGACTATATGATAAAACAATGGGATACACCTTAATGGAAAAGGCATATCCTAACCCTATCACACATGACAATTCATTAACAGAAACAATAACACACTTAGATCATTTTGGTGCAAATGGTTATTATAAAGAGATTTTTTTTGAAGGAATACACATAGGTTATGGAAATGCAAAATTAGCAAGAGAAGTTAATTTAGGTTTTGAAACAGATTTTGAAACAATAGAAATGCATTTTGCTCTAAAAGGTAAAAGTAGTGCAATTGCAGAAAAATTTGGTAAAAGTATAAGTTTTGATTCGTATCGACATAATATCATTTATGCGAATGGTCTTTGTGGAGAAATGAAATGGGAAGAAGATATTTTTCAATTATGTGAAATAAATTTAGCTCCGCATTTCTTTAAACGTTTTCTTCCTGAAAATCATAAAATTTATGATTCTTTTAGAAATACAATAGAACAACAAAATTCTAATTTATTGAATACTCAACATTATCAAATTACATTACAAATGCATCAGATTATACATGATATAACAAATTGTAAACGTGAGGGTATTTTTAAGCGAATGTTTCTAGAATCAAAAGTTATAGAATTATTAATGCTTCAATTAGAACAATTTACTTACAATGAAAGTTTTACTACAAGTACTTTAAAGAAAAAAGATATAGATAAAATACACGCAGTTAGAGAGTATATAATTAATCATATTGATTCGACATATTCTTTAATTGATTTGGCTCATTTAGTAGGTACAAATGAATTTATGTTGAAAAAAGGATTTAAAGAATTATTTGAAACAACTGTTTTTAGTTTTTGGAACGATTTGAAGATGGAAAAAGCCAAAGCATTATTAATTGATAATCAGCTAAACATAGGTGATATATCGTATCAAATGGGATATCAGAATCAACGAAGTTTTTCAGCTGCTTTTAAAAGAAAATATGGTATTTTACCAAGTCAAATAAGAAAATAAGCGATACTTTTGGTACCGCTTTATTATATTGAAATTGTTTAAAAGAATTAATTCTAATCACTAATTTACAATAGTGATTGACGCGGCATCCTTTTTAGATTGGATACATTTCGACATCCGCTCAATGTCCAATCTAAAAAGATATAGCAGAAAGCACGATGCGGAGCAATTGTCCAAAAGAATAAACATAATTTTAAAAAATTAAAAAAAAATCTTTACTAACCATAGTAAAATAATATGGTCACTATAACCAATATTACTGTTGTTATAATTAGTGCTCTTTTCTCTACTTTTGTTCCTTTAGGATATAATTTTATAAATCCTACAATATAAACAATAAACAAAAGAATTCTTTTTAGTTCTTCTCCCAAATTACTTTGCCTTATGCGTTATGAAATTTATTACCTTAATTACATCAATAAACTTTAACAAATTTATTATCTGAATTTAGAAAAGTCTCTTGGACGTTTTTCTAAGAATGCATTTCTTCCTTCCACTGCCTCTTCAGTTCCATAAGCAAAACGTGTTGTTTCTCCTGCAAAAATTTGTTGTCCAACTAGACCATCATCAACTAAATTAAATGCATATTTCAACATTTTAATTGCTGTTGGAGATTTCGTTAAGATTTCTTGTGACCAATCAAAAGCTACTTGTTCCAATTCATCATGAGGAACAACTAAATTAACCATTCCCATGTCATAGGCTTCTTGAGCAGAATAATTTAATCCTAAAAAGAATATTTCACGTGCACGTTTTTGACCTACTTGTTTTGCTAAATAAGCTGAGCCATAACCTCCATCAAATGAAGCAACATCTGCATCAGTTTGTTTGAAAATAGCATGTTCTTTAGAGGCTAACGTCATATCACATACTACATGTAGAGAATGTCCTCCTCCTACAGCCCAACCATTTACAACTGCTACAACAACTTTCGTAGAAAAACGAATTAAACGTTGTACTTCTAATATATTTAAGCGTCCAACACCGTCTTGACCTTCGTACCCTTTTGCACCACGAACACGTTGATCTCCTCCAGAACAAAAAGCCCATCCTCCATCTTTAGGTGAAGGTCCTTCTCCAGTTAACAAAATTACACCTACTTCTCTATCTTCTTCCGCTAATTGAAAAGCATCTAATAATTCGAAAACAGTTTTTGGACGGAATGCATTACGAACTTCAGGACGATTAAAAGCTATACGCATTACTCCATCACATTTCTTGAATGTAATATCTTCGTATTCTTTTACAGTTTGCCAATTTATATTTGTCATTATATGTATTTTTATTTTTTTAAAATTTTATCAAAAATAAGATTTATTGATTAAAAACCCATTAAGGAATAATATAAAAAGGCAATCTTATTTATTCTAAGATTGCCCTTTTAATTGAAAATATTTAAAAAGAATTATTTAAAATCTTTATCTGATACATTTTTATTTACTTCTATACTTTTTATCGTAATTTCTACTTTTTGTGCACCAGATTCTGTCACAATATCAGTAGGAAATAAAATCCCTTCAAATGTATTATAAGAGCTATTTATTGTTGAAGCTACAACATCTCCTTGTGGTGTTTTCTGAACTTGTTCTGTTTTCACTAACAAACCTGATTTTATATCATAATAATCTGTACGGTTTAGTTCAGAAATAATTACCTTATAATAATCTTTACCATTTTCAGTAACAATTCCGTCTACTTTTGCTTTCTTATAAACATCAGATAATGGAATAAATAATGTATTTGTCTTTTTTAAAGAAGCAATCATATCAGCAGGTAAATCAACTTTTTGCCCCATATCATAAAATCCTTTTTCACCGTCAAAAACCTGTTTTACTGTCATTCCTCCAATATTCATTATAGTAATAGTTTTATTTGGTGCTAAGTCTTTTTTAATATACTCACCATTCATTCCCATTGTTTCAATTTTTCCTTTTTGAAAAATCGATTTCACTGCTTTTACTTTATCAGCTCCTCCAATTGCCTTAAAATAATTATCTGTTATTTGGGCTACAGTAACATTTGTCGTTTTTACTCCAGATGTTGGCTTATCAGTTTTATTACCATACGAGTCATAGTAATTTACTGGATAACCTAATTTCTCTAAAGAAGGCGCTATTTGTTCTAATTTACCAGTAACTATAATTTTCGCTTCATCAGGACGAAAATATTTCTTAGAAACACGTAACACATCATCAACTGTTACAGCATTTATATTTTTAATATAATCTGCATAAAAACTATCTGATAATTGGTTTGTTTTCTTTGTTAAAGCTTGGTTTGCTATTGTTTGAGGACGTTCTAAAGTCAAAATAAAATTACCTAAGAATTTAGCTTTTACATCTTCCAATGTTTTTTGGTCAATTTTATTTACTGTCATTCCTTTAATCTCTTTCATCGTTTCAATTACAGCAGAATCAGTAACCTCATTACGAACTGTTGCATTTGTACTAAAACGACCAATAAAACGAGAATCTGAAACTCCTCCTCTAGCTCCGTATGTCCAACCGTGAGCTTCACGTAAATTCATATTCAATTTAGAATTGAAATCTCCACCTAAAATTGTAGAAGCAATAAGTACTGCATAATAATCAGGATCCTTTTTGGTTAAATTTACTGGATAAGAAACAGAAACAACAGACTGTACAGCATTAGGCATATTAATCGCATCTAACTCCGTTTTTTTAACCTCATCAACTTTTGGGAAAGCTGGAATATCTAATTTTCCTGCTTGCCAAGATTTAAAATTCTTCTCTGCTAATGCTTTTACTTCTTTTGTCGAAATATCTCCAACAACAATTAAATATGCATTATTTGGTTTGTAGTAGGTATTATAGTAATCTTTAACGTCTTGTAGTGTAATTTTTTCTATTTGTTCTGGTGTGTCAAATTCAGAAAATGGGTTATTTTTTCCATAAACCAAAACATTAGAAACTCTAGATGCTGCTCTTTCAACAGATTTTTCATTCGATTTTAATCCTTCTATATATCGTTTTTTAACATCTGCAAATTCTGCCTCTGTAAAATTTGGATTAATAGCCCCATCAGCCATATAACTAAAAATTTCATTAAAATATTTAGTTAATGAACTTGCAGAAGCTCCTTCATCCCAAAAATTAACATTAGCACCTAAAAAATCTATACGTTTATTAAATGCATCTTTTGATTTTGTTGTTGTACCAGTTCCCAACATTTCACTTAAAAGAGATTCTGCTCCTTTTTTAGTACCTAATGCAAATGGAGGATTATCAATTGTTAATGTAGCAGAAACTCTTGGTAATTTATGATTTTCAACAACAAGAACTGTTAATCCGTTTTTTAATTTAAATTCATTCGGTTTTCCTAAATTTATTGTTGGAGCTGGTCCAGATTTAGGCATTGGAACTGTAACTTGTGCACTAAGACTAATAGCCATAAATGCTATTGTAAGTGATAATATCTTTGTTTTCATAATTTTCAGTCGTTTATTTTACAGCTTTTTTAGATTCTGGTAAATAATTAATAATTACACGTTGGTTCTTATTCAAATATTTCTTAGCAACATTTCTTATATCTTCTCTTGTTATAGATTGATATATTTTTAATTCTTCGTTGATATTATTTGTATTTCCACCCAACATATAAGCATCAGCTAAAGCATGTGCTAAATTTTCAACGCCTGATTTTGATGAAACAAAATCATTTTCAACTCCATTTAAAATTTGTTGATAATCTTCCTCAGAAATTAAATTTTGTTGTACTTGTTCTATATCTTGTTGTAAATCATTTTCTAATTTATCTAAAGAAATATTGCCTTGTGGTAATATACCTATTGAATAAATTCCATAATCTTCCATTTGACGATTAAAAGCAAAAATCTGTAAAGCTTCTTTCTTTTCATCTACATATTTCTTATAAAGTATAGATGATTTACCTCCGGTAAGATAACTAGACAACATTTCTAATGCATATGCATCTTTTGATTTATTACCTGGTGTTCTATAATTAATAGCTAATAATGGAATTTGAATATTTGCATCATATTCTGTAGCGCGAATTTCTTCTGTAATTGGATCTTCTTGAATAACAGTTTTTACAACATCTTTCCCTCGAGGAATAACTCCAAAATATTTTTCTATTAATTTTTTTGCTTCATCAGTTTTAAAATCTCCTGCTACAACTAAAACTGCATTATTAGGAACATAATACTGTTGACTAAAATGTTTAAAATCCTCTAATTTAGCTTTACTTAAATCCTCAAAAGACCCAATCACACTCCAGCGATATCCACTTTTCTTAAAAACATGAGGATTTACGGCTTCTCCATAGGAAAATTTACCATAAGGCTGATTATCCAAACGAGAACGTTTTTCCTCTTTTACAACTTCTTTTTGTGTATCAACTCCAATTTGATTAATTATTGGCTGTCTTAATCGATCAGATTCCATCCATAATCCTAATTCTAAATTATTTGATGGAAAAGTTTCATAATAATATGTTCTATCTGTTGTTGTATTAGCATTATTTGAACCTCCATGAGCAGAAACAATTTTAAACCAATCTCCTCTTTTTATATTCTCAGTTCCTTCAAATAATAGATGTTCAAAAAAATGTGCAAAACCAGTTTTTCCAACTTGTTCATCTTTAGAACCAACATGGTACATAACTCCAGTAGTAATAACAGGTGCTGTGTTATCCTGATGTAAGATTACATGTAATCCATTTGGAAGTGTATATTCATCAAATTTTATTTGCTGACCAAAAGTAATTGATCCTACAAATAAAATTGACATAAGTAATTTCTTCATCTATAATTTTTTTTATAATTATTGTTAGTCTTTTATTAGTAATCATTGACAACAAAATGTTACATTTTATTATAGAAATATATTAGTTATTTCAAAAAAGGCAGAATTAAGTTAATACTTAATTCTGCCTTTTTTAAATATATATTTTTTTATTGTATTAATCAATTTTTACGGCTGTATAATCACTTTCATTTCCTAAACGATCTACACCTTTAATGGCTACTGCTGTTAACTTTTTACCGTTCTTTAATTTAGGCATTGTTTCACTTGTTATTAATCCATCTACAATTGTTGTCTCCCAATCATTATTATATCGAGAATACACAACCCATTTAGAAATATTATTAGATGGTTTACTATCATTCCAATTCATTGTAAGAGCACTTGGTTTTGAATTGATATATAAATTTGGTTTTTCTAATGGAGTTGATTTTATCCATGTCATACTAGGGATCAACGCCTTTTCCTTATAAGGTCCTTCTTTTAAATAATTAAGCATAGATGGATTTTTTGTTAAACCAGCAACAGACCAATGAACAACACCAACATTATTTTGTAATATTTGAGCAGCCATTTTTACTTGATTTGTTATTTCAGCTGTTCTATCAGAAACCTTAACCTCAACAGTATTTAAACCTGGCCAAAGATGACGGTTTTGAGTATTTTCTGATTTCCACCATTCTAATAATTTAGGGAAACTTTGCCCTGTTGAATTAATAGGCCAATATAATTGAGGAGAAAAATAATCTACCCAACCTTTATTTAACCATAATTTTGCATCTGCATATAACTCATCATATTGCGAAGAGCCTGTAATTCCAGAAGGATAACCTGGTTTCCATATTCCAAAAGGGCTAATACCAAATTTTACATATGGTTTTTCTGATTTTATTTCTTTGTAAATTCTTTCTATAATTGTATTAACATTCTCACGACGCCAATCTGCTCTAGATAAAGTTCCTCCAGTTCTTTTATATTCATTCCAAGTTGTATTATCAGGAAAATCTGCACCTCCATTATAAGAAGCATATGGATAAAAATAATCATCAAAATGAATTCCATCTACATCATATCTTGTTACTATATCTTTTACAACTTCAGATACATGATTTTGGGTTCTTTTATCAGCTGGATCAAACCAATACATTCCATTTTTTAAACGAACAATATTTGATGGAGATTTTTTAACCATAGATTCACTTGTTACGGGACCTCCACTACTATGATGAGCTCTATAAGGATTTATCCAAACATGTAATTCAATACCTCTTTTATGAGCTTCATCTATCCAAAATTTCAAAGGGTCATAATAAGGTAATGGACTTTTACCCTCTTGACCAGTTAAAAAATATGACCAAGGTTCATAGTTACTTTTATATAATGCATCAGCCGATGGTCTTGCTTGAAAAATAACAGCATTAAAATTATTAGCCTCCAACATATCTAACATTTTTATAACCTCTTCTTTTTGTTGTTCAGTTGTTAAATCTTTTTTGGATGGCCAATTTATATTTGCCACTGTAGCAACCCAAGCAGCCCTAAATTCTCTATTTATTTGAGGTAAATCAACTTTAAAAACTTCTGCTTTTTTTACTATAGCTGTTGTTACAGTTGGTTTTTCTTCTTTTATAGGTTGAACTGGTTTTGTAACTTTATTCTCAACTCTTTTATAAACAATTTTCTTAGAAGTTTTATTTGTAGAACATGATGTTACTACATATAATAAGACACTTAATATAATTATTATATATCTTTTATTTTTTAGCATAGACAGTAGAACTATTATTTTCTACAAAGTTAATAAATATTATACAGTTTATTTGTTATAGTGTATTTCTTAACAATAATAATTTTATTATATAACAAAAAAAGCCTTGGTTTCCCAAGGCTTTTTTATATTTTATAAGAAAAAATTATTTTTTCTTTTTAGTATCAACTGCTCCTGATAATTCAGATCCAGCTTTAAATTTAGCTACAGTTTTAGCAGCAATTTTGATTTCTTTTTTAGTTTGTGGGTTGATACCTGTTCTAGCAGCTCTCTCTGATGTTGAGAAAGTACCAAATCCTACTAAAGCAACTTTATCTCCTTTTGCTAAAGCTTTTGTTACATTTTCAGTAAATGAATTTAAGGCTTTTTTAGCAGCTTCTTTAGAAATTCCAGCGTCTGCTGCAATTGCGTCAATAAGTTCTGATTTGTTCATAGTTGTAAATTTTTAAATTAATTTATACACAAATATACTCTTTCCCTTTATTTGTGCAAGTTTCAAGACAAAAAATTTCAACTTTTTTAATGATTTTTTTAAAAAAAGTGTCAAATATCAGAAAAAATTAAATTATTTAACAAATAATAACGCTTCATTTTGATGTCCATTGATAAAATCCTTAGCTAACATTTTTCGCTTACCTTCGGGCTGAAGTTCCAAAATTTCATAACTACCTGAAGGTAACTTTACATATAAATTATTTTTCTGTAGTACCAATTGAAAATTATCAGCTTCTAATACTAAATCAGTCTTTACACCAGCATAAATTTTCAAGGTCTTATATGTCTCATCATTTCCATACGTAGTCCAAGCACATGGATAAGGAGATAATCCACGTATTTTATTATGAATAGTATCTATTGAATTATTCCAATCGATTTTACAATCTTCTTTAAAAATTTTAGGGGCATGTTTCAATTCTAATGTTTCATCTTGAGGATGGGGTTTTAAAGAATCATTTTCTAAACCATCTAATGTTTTCACTACTAACTTTGCTCCTATTTGCATAAGCTCATCATGAATTTTACCTACATTATCATCTTCTCCAATAGTAACCTTATCAGAAATTAAAATATTACCTGTATCAATTTTTTCATCAATTAAAAAAGTTGTTACACCTGTTTCTTTATCTCCATTCATTACTGCCCAATTAATTGGAGCTGCACCTCGGTATTGAGGTAAAAGAGAACCATGTAAATTAAATGTCCCTTTTGCAGGAATAGACCACACTACTTGTGGTAACATACGAAAGGCAACAACAACAAAAACATCAGCATTCAAAGATTTTAAATTTTCAATAAAATCTTCATCTCTCAATTTTTCTGGTTGTAGTAAATGTAAATCATGTTCTAATGCATATTTTTTAACATCAGAAATATTCATTTTTTGACCTCTTCCAGATGGTTTATCTGGAACAGTTACTACTCCTACTACTTCGTGATCACTATTTGTATTTATTTCGTGTAAAGATGTCGCCGCAAATTCTGGCGTTCCCATAAAGACTACTCGCATGTTTTATTCTATTAGTTTATAAGAATCTAATCCTATTGGCTGAATTTTTAACTCATCAATTAAAAATTGTAATTCAGCTAGAATTTTTTCTTTTGGCGAATTTAAGAATTTTAAAAGAATTTCGTTTTGTGTTCTTGGTTGTTCTTTTAAATAATCTATTAATTCTATTGAGCTAAAATCTACTGTTTTTTGTTTTGAAATACACACATCACATTTTCCACAATTTTCATCAGTTTTTTGATTAAAATATCCAAATAGTAAACGTTCTCTACAAATTGCATTCTGTTCTGCATAATAAGCCATTGCCTGTAATCTTTTCCAATTATTAATTTGTATCGACTCGAAATCTTTCCAAAGTTTCTTTGTAAATGCAGTTGAATTTCTTGGAACTAAGAATCGAAACCTCATTAAAAATCGATCTGAGTAATCGATTAAATCTGTATTAAAATAATCATGCAAAGCATTTCTTATATCACCAATACTAAGATGTAAATCGAAAGCCATTTTACTTTCACTTACTTCTCTATTCTGTATAAATATTCCGGGATAATGCCTTTGTAAATATTCTAATATTCTATTATTTTCTAGACTTGCAGAATGTGGTGAAACTTTTATTCTTATTGTACTATTTTGAGAGTAATTTTTCTGTTGTATAATTTCTTTTATATTTAAAAAATCGATAAATTGTACAACCATTTTTAGATTAAGTCCAAATTTTTCAGCAAATTTTGGTAAATCAAGTTGATAATTAATTTCTGTTAATTCACCTTCAGCAATTTGTAATTGACTAAATAAACAATTCGATATTTTTATAAAATCATTTTCTGAAGGTAAATTAGCTTTAAAAATACTTTCTGCTTGTATTCTGTCTTCTGGATTAAAAAGGTATATACCAACAGATTCTTTATTATCTCGTCCGGCCCTACCAACTTCTTGATAATATGCTTCGATACCATTTGGTAAATCTATATGAAAAACAGATCGTACGTTCGGTTTATCTATTCCCATTCCAAAAGCATTTGTAGAAACTATAATTCTAGAATTACTTTGTGTCCATTCATATTGCTTTTTTTCCTTTTCTTCCTTAGTTAATTTTGCATGAAAATAATCTGCATCAAATCCATTATCAATTAAAAAATTAGAAATTTCATATGTCAATTTTCTATTTCGTACAAATACAATACTAGAACCAGGATATTTTTTAAAAAAATAAATTAAATCACTTTTTTTATCAGAAGATAAAAAGACATTATACGATAAATTCTCTCTTTTTAAAGATGATTTAAAAATTGAAGGTTCTTTCAAATCTAGCTTTTCTACAATTTCGTTTTGAATTTTTTCTGTTGCAGTAGCAGTTAAAGCTAAAATTTTTACCTTAGGAAATAAATGTCTAATTCTAGAAATACGATGATAAGCTGGTCTAAAATCATGTCCCCATTCAGAAACACAATGTGCCTCATCAACGGCAATCAAAGCAATATCAACCATAGATAAACGTTCTATAAATAATTTACTTTGAAGTCTTTCAGGAGAAACATACAATAACTTTATTTTATGACTTTGACAATCATCTAATATTTTTCCAATTACATTTTGATCTAATTCATTCGTAATATATGATGTTGAAATTCCTTTTGATTGTAAATTTTGAACTTGGTCTTTCATTAGTGCAATCAACGGAGAAATTACTAATGTTAAGCCATCAAGTATTATTGCAGGAATTTGATAACACAATGATTTTCCTCCACCTGTAGGGAGAATTGCTAATGTATCATTTTCATTTAAAACACTAGAAATAATATCTTCTTGTGGATTTTTAAATGAATTATAATTCCAATATTTAGAAAGTACTTCTTTTGGTGTCAAATTATATATGCTTTAATGTAAAAATAACAAATTTTAAATCAGTTTTAAAAACATTTTTAATAATGAATTGATCTTAATATATAAATTGATAAAAAAAACTTTAGATAAATTCAGAATAAAATAGATTTACTATAATTAAATTTGCAAAATATAATCAATTAAAAAAATAATATAATTATGGGTGTTGCAGAATTATTATTGAAACGCAAGAAAGAATTAGCAGAAAAAAACCAAAATGATGGTCTTGCATTTCGTGAAGAATATAAGAAAAATGTTAATGTACAAGAAACTGAATCGGGTTTATTATACGAAGTTATTACGATGGGGGATGGTATTAAACCTGCCTTATCTGACACTGTTCTTTGCCATTATCATGGTATTAACATAAATGGTGAAGTTTTTGACAGTTCTGTACAAAGAAAAAAACCTGCAGCATTTCCATTAGAAAAAGTTATAAAAGGTTGGACAGAAGGTTTACAACTAATGCCTGTTGGTAGTAAATTCAAATTTGTAATAAAACCCGAGCTAGGATACAAAAACCAAGAAATATCAAAAGAATTAGGACCTAATTCTACCATGATTTTCGAAGTAGAATTATTAGGTATTTTATAAAAAATAACATCCAAAATATTTAGATGTTTTGGATGTTACCCTAAAGACGAATATTTAATTCTATTCATTTATCAATTTAATACGATATATTCTATTCCATTTTTCACTTTCATAAAAAATCGTATTTTTGACCAAAATAAATACCAATAAACATGAATTTATTGCAAGGTAAAACAGCAATCGTAACTGGCGCAACTCGCGGTATTGGAAAAAGTATTGCTGAAGTTTTTGTAAAAAATGGCGCTAACGTTGCCTTTACTTATGCTTCTTCTGTAGAAAAAGCAAAAGCTTTAGAAGAAGAATTAAGTCAATTCGGAAAAGTAAAAGGATATCAATCAGATGCTTCTAATTTTGAAGCTGCTCAAAAATTAGTTGAAGATGTTTTAGCTGAATTTGGTCAAATTGATGTTGTAATTAATAATGCAGGAATTACAAAAGACAACTTATTAATGAGAATGTCTGTAGAAGATTTCGAAAATGTAATTCAAACAAACTTAAATTCTGCATTCAACTTAACTAAGGCTGTTATTAAACCAATGATGAAACAACGTTCTGGTTCTATTGTTAACATGTCTTCTATTGTTGGAATTAAAGGAAATGCTGGTCAAGCAAATTATGCTGCTTCTAAAGCGGGATTAATTGGTTTCTCTAAATCTGTTGCTTTAGAATTAGGTTCTCGTAACATCCGTTGTAATGCAATTGCTCCAGGATTTATCGAAACTGAAATGACAGAAGTATTGGATCCTAAGGTAGTTGACGAATGGCGTGCTGGTATTCCATTGAAACGTGGAGGAAAACCAGAAGATATTGCAAATGCATGTTTATATTTAGCTTCTGATTTATCAAGTTATGTAACAGGACAAGTTTTAAGCGTAGACGGAGGTTTACATACTTAATTCTATAAAATATCATATACATTAAAAGGTTTTGTTTTAGTAAATTTGCTAAACAAAACCTTTTTTTAATTTAATACAATTCCATTGAGAAAAATATCAAATAAATTAAATGTTCAATTGATTACCGAAACATTATTGGCTTTTGGAATTGACCATATAGTATTATCTCCTGGCTCTAGAAACGGGGCTTTAACAATGCAATTTACCAACGACGAACGTTTCAAAACCTACAGTGTTGTAGACGAACGTTCAGCTGGATTTGTAGCCTTGGGAATGGCACAACAACTACAAAAACCTGTTGTTGTTTGTTGTACTTCAGGTTCTGCAACAGCTAATTATTATCCTGCTGTAACAGAAGCTTTTTTTCAGAATATTCCATTAATTGTTTTATCTGCTGATCGACCAGAACATTTGGTTGATAATTTTGATGGACAAACTATTCGTCAACATAATCTGTTCGAAAAACATTCTGTACATAATGTTCAACTTTCTGAAAGTGAAGAAACAGATGATTTGACTAGAAATATGCTTTTAACAAAATATGCATTAATCGACTGTGTAAACAAATCTGCTCCTATTCATATTAATATGCCTTTTTCTGAACCTTTGTATGAATCAGTTTCAGAATCATCAATTCAGATTGATAACATTACGATAGACCATAAAGTTTATCCAGAAATTGATGTGATTGATTATATGCGTCGATGGAATTCATCTGCTAGAAAAATGATTTTAGTCGGATTACATCATCCAAATGAAGAATTTAATCATTATCTATCTCAGCTAGCCGAAGATGAATCTGTGGTCGTTCTTACAGAAGTTACATCAAATACACATTCTTCTAAATTTTTCAATAAAATAGATCAAGTTATCTTCCCTTACACAGAAGAAGAATTAGAAGCACTAAAACCAGATATTTTATTGACAATTGGTCAAAATGTTGTTTCAAAAAAAATAAAACGTTTCTTAAGAGAACATAAGCCTACACAACATTGGCATTTAGACGAATATTGGCAACCTGATACTTTCCAAGCATTAACAGATAAAATAGAAACAAAACCAGAGATTTTCTTAGAACAATTTGTACCATTTGTCAACCAAAAAGAATCAAATTATTATTCACTTTGGAATACAATACGAGAAGCGAATGAGAGAAAACATAGAGAATACATCAATATGATTCCGTTTTCTGACTTAAAAGCTTTTGACTCTATTATTCGTAATTATCCAGAAAATTGGCAAATACAATATGGTAATTCAACAGTAATAAGATATGGACTATTATTTGACCATAAAAATTCAAATGCTGTTTTTTGTAACCGTGGAACAAGCGGGATTGACGGTTCTACTTCTACTGCAATTGGTGCTTGCATCGCATCAGAACAAAATACTGTTTTAATTACTGGAGATATTTCTTTTTTCTATGATTCTAATGCACTTTGGAATGTAAATATGCCAAAAAACTTCAGAATTATATTAATTAATAATGGTGGTGGAAACATTTTCAAGTTTATTCCTGGACCATCGGAAACAGATGTTGTTGAAGATTATTTTGTAACAAAACACCATCATACAGCGGAGCATTTAGCAAAAATGTTTGATTTCGATTATCAAGTTGTTTCCAACTTAACTGATTTAGAAAATTCTTACAAAGAGTTTTATAATGAAAGTGAACGACCTAAAATTATAGAAATTGACACAAAAAATTGTGCGAACGATAGTATTCTTAGAGGCTATTTTTCAACAATAAAATAAATAGATTATACTATTTTCTACCTTAATTCTCTATACATTTTTCTATGAAAATACTCGAATTGACAGAAAAAAATAAACAACAATAAACCAAGAATAGATTTATAAATAACCTATTCTTGGTTCATTTAATAGCCAATTAATATGAGCAATAAAACTGCAAAAACAAATGCGGTAAGATTATTAGATACTAACAATATCGCTTATACCTTACGAGAATACGAAGTAGATGAAGAACATTTAGATGCACTTCACGTTGCCAATTCTTTGGGTGTAAATCCTGAAGGAATTTTTAAAACTTTGGTTCTTAAAACAAATACTAATTCGTATTTGGTTGCTGTTATTCCGGCTGATACACATCTGGATTTGAAGAAAATTGCAAAAGTTTCTGGGTATAAAAGTTGTGAACTATTACCGTTAAAAGAATTACTTAATTTAACGGGTTATGTTCGTGGTGGATGCTCTCCTATTGGTATGAAAAAATTATTTCCCACTTATATCGAAGAATTAGCAACTTTACAAGATAAAATATGTATAAGTGGCGGAAAAAAAGGATTACAAATCATTATAGAACCAAATGATTTATGTAATCTTATTGATGCTCATTTTGAAGATATTGTACAATAATTTTATATTCTTTCTGGGCGTTACCTTACAGGTCGGGCTTTTTGTTGCAATCTTTTGTTACCGGAAACTTCGAGAACCTCAGTTTCCGGTAACAAAAGGATTTCCACTGCAATCCCTAACGCAGATTTGGGTTTTGAAAAATATATTAAATTAGTTCTAATTCCCAAGTTCCTTTAGTTGAAAAAATAGGCATTGGAAATATCCAAAACCAAATAATAGTAAACTTTGAGACCAATTATTTTATTTTTATATTTAATTTTCCGCAATAAATAATCTCAATATTGTTTTTAATTTTTATGTAAAAATTTCTTATTATCTAAACCTATTTTTTTTCTTTAATATTTTTCTTTAATATTTTTCTTTATTTCTCTATATCTCGATTTTTTATTAGGAAATTCATAGATAATTTTATCCGTATACGAAAATTCTGCAACTAAGACATCTGCATATTTTAAATACTCCTCATCTGATAAAGGATATTTTATAGCAATATCAATAAAATTTTTATCATTTAGAAAATAAATAACAGAAAATTTATATGAATATTTTTCGCTAATTCCCAAAGCTAAATTAGTTAATTGTTTCGAACTATAATTTTCTTTGAGAAGAATATAATAGTTAATTGTTTCAAAATAATTTACTTCTTTCAAAGTCTCATAATTATATTTCGATAGGTCATATTTAAGTTTTTTCTTATCAGACCATATTTTTTTTCTTTGAAATATATTTTTCGTTTTATCTACATATAATTTATAAAAAATTATATCTCTATTTTTAAATTTTTTCTTAAATAATTCTATTAATTCTTCACTTGCTTTACAACCAAAATATATTGCAGTTATAAAAGATTCATGATGTGTTTTAAGAGATGATTTTTCAAATATTAATCTTATTTCTTTTTCATGTTTCCAGTCTGATGATTTTGTAGCAAACATTTTCTTAATAATATTTTCTCTTATATCAGAAATAGCAACTAGCGGTTTTTTATTTGTATAATCGACTTCAATACTATAGGATAAATCTTCATTCAATGATTTATCTTTCAATTTTTCATAATCATATTCAATACAATAACCTTTATTATCATTTGCATAGTAAGACCATAACGGATGACTATTCCATATTTTAGAAAGAGAAAATATACCTAGAACTTCTTTATATTTTTCTATTTTTTTATAAGTTTCATTTATGTTTGAAGTATTTATATTAAATACCTTCCCAATTTCCATCAATTCTTGGGAAATTATTTCATCAAAATTTGCTTCAAAAACATCATTCAGATTTTCAAAATTAGATGCAAAAAATTGATTTTTAGAAAAGGTTTGAAGATCTCTTTTTAAATATTTTTTATCATCACTTCTATATTTATAAACTTTCATTTTAAACTATTTTATTCAAAAGTTATCACTAAACTAATATTCATTTCTTTCAAATATAGTTTCATTTTTTCAACTGATAAAACTATCTAATTACCATGTTTATATCTGCGTTAGGGGTTGTAGTGGAAATCCTTTGCTTATTGAATGTATTACGACTTATGCTCAATGGCCAATTAGAAAAGATTGGAACGAAAAACCCGACCGAAGGGAACGCCCAAATTATAATGAATATAATTTTATAGATATCATTACTGTTTATAAATGTTATGGTGATATTGGGCTTTTACTTACTTTAAATGAAGTATCTTTACGACAATTTCTAATCTTAAAAATAAAATTGAATGGAATTCAATATTACAAATAGTTTAAAAGAGCTTAACAAAGATTATAATGAAGAAAATTCTTCTGAAATAATAGAAGCACTACTTTATAATCCAACTGAATTAACAGATGAAGATCATGACTTAATAGATCAATTGGGTGATAAGTTTTTACGAATTGCTGCGCAAATTTTTGTGGAAGATTTAGCATACGATTTTAATACTTTGGTTAATTATTGGGAAGCTTTCATTGGACAATTAACAGAAGATCAATCAAAAAAATTATTAAATTTTGCTATCGACCAAACTGATGTGGATTTTGTAGAGGATTTTATTATTGGTTATAGAAAGTTTTATACAAACCCAAAAGAAAGTATTACATTTTTTAACAAAATTGATGAAAAAGAATTTTATGAAATAAAATTCTTTAAAGCTAGATGCTATGAGGTTTTGGAAGATTATGAAAAAGCTATTGAAGAATATAATAATTATTTGAGTTCTTCTTATTTCCAAAAAGATGAAAATTTAGAGCAAGCTGCAGTAAATAAATTTTATATTGATCATACTATTGCTTCTCTCTTAGTTAAATTGAAAGATTATAAGAAAGCAAATGAATACTTTGATAAGATTTTAAATAAGTTTGAATTTGAAGAATATCTTTCAAATTTTGATGAGTCAAGCAAAGATGAAATTAAATCATTTTTGTTAGATTATGTAGAAACATTAGAAAATGTTGGAAATGATGTTGAAGCTAGCAACATAAAAAATAAAATAGTAAAGTTTTTTTAATACATTACGACTCTTTAATACGTTATTGATAATCTATGTACGCAAGTCTTAAAAAGAGCTTTAATATTTTTTTATGATAAATATCAATAAAATTTATTTCAACTATAAAAAAATAAATAGTATTTTATAGAAATATTTACATAATCACCCTATATTTGCAATGTAAGTAATTTATTCATAGTTGTTAAGAGAATATGGAAGTAGATTATGATGATGATTTATTCTCATATAGCAATATGTATAGTTTTTTATAGTATTTTTAGGTTGGTTAAAAAATGGTTCAAGACTTTCTTGAACCATTTTTTTATTTTGTATATCCGTAGGCACAATGTCTACAATTATTTTTACAACAGTTTCCTTTTTGAAAATGAAAAAATTCTGTAAAAACCCAAAATTCATTTTCTATATAATAATGGACATTAACTATATATTCATTAGTTAATTCTGGAAATTTATACTTCTAAGCAAGTGATGAAAAATCATTTAACTGATTTAAACAATCATTACATAAACAATTATAAAAAGTATTAGATAGAAATTTTTTAGTTTCATCCTTTAATACAATTTTAGTACAATCACAATTCTTTATATCATTTGTATTACAAGTAAATTCTTTTTTACATCGTTCACAATTTTTATTCATAGAATCATATTTATATGATTTTATTTTTAGCATTAATTTTAGAATATAATAAACCAATTAAAAAAGCTACACACGAAGGGAAAATCCATCCTAAATCGTACGAAAAGAAAGGAATTACATTTAAATAATTTAAAGTACTATTATCTAATAAATTTAAAAGTTTTAAAACATCTAAAAATGCTATTACTGCTGTTGCAAGCATTGCAAGTTTATAAGGCAATTGATTTTTTATTTTTTTACCAAATATAACGATATAAATAACTAAGGTAATTGTTATAGGATATACAAATGCTAATGCTGGATATGCAAATTTTATAATTTTATCTACCCCAGCAATAGATAAAATAAAAGAAATTATTGTGCAAAGTATAATTAGTAAAAGGTAACTTAATTTACCTCTTGTCATTTTCGAAAAAAATGTACCTACAGCTACAGTAAGTGCTATGGCAGTTGTAAGACAAGCAAAGGACATACAAAGTGCTATAGCTAAAAGCCCATATTCTCCTAATACATTTTCTGAAATCTTAATTAATAATTCTGATCGTTGAATTTCATTATTCGTAATTCCAGAACTAGCACCAAGAAAAATTAATCCTCCATAAAAAAATAATAAACAACAAATTGTAAGAATTCCTGAAGTAATTACTATTTTAGTCTTACTTTTTATATCAGTATATCCCATTTTTTTTGCTGCAGTGATTATAAGTCCTGAAAAAGCTACAGCTGCTAAAACATCCAAAGTTTGATAACCTTCTAAAAATGCTTTAACAAAAGAATCTGTCATTGTCATTTTATCAGGAATTATTGTAGTAGTAGGATTTATAACTCCACAAACAATTAATAAAATTAAAAGAAATAAAAGTATTGGAGTCATAAATTTTCCGAGTAAATCTACTACTTTAGAAGGTTTATAAGAAAAAATAAAGGTAATAACAAAAAATATAATAGAACCCCAATATGGTTTCATTTCAGGAAAAAATGGTTTTAATCCAGTTTCAAAAGTTGTAGATGCTGTTCTTGGAATAGCAATACAAGGACCAATACAAATCATAATAATAGTACCTAAAACTATAGTAACTTTTTTATTGACTCTATTTCCTAAATCATTAAAATCATTACCCGATATTGCAATAGCTAAAACAACCAAAAAAGGTAATAATACTGCTGTTAATACAAATGCAAAAATAGCTGTTGAAAAATTAGCTCCAGTTTGTAAGCCTAAAAGTGGTGGAATTAATAAATTTCCTGCACCAAAAATCATTGTAAATAATGCAAAGCCTAAAGTGAAAATATGTAATAATTTTTTATTTTTCATGAAATAGTAATCGAGTATTGATATTTATTCTAAAACTTAGGCAAATAAATGAAAAAAAATCCAGTTTAATACTAAACTGGATTTTTATAATTTTTATGAATTTCTTTTAATTAAGGATTAGTTGACCATAAAGAACCTGAAGCTAACATAGCTCTTCTTTCTAATTTTAATATATCTACTATAAATTCTGCGAAATCTTCTGGTTGAAGCACTTTATCTACATTACCATCAGTAATTTTCAATACATCTTTAGACATTTCTGAAGCTATTGTACTTGGAGTTAATGTAGTAACACGAATATTCTTCTTTCTTAATTCAAACATTAATGATTCTGATAAACCAATTAACCCCGCTTTCGAAGCTGAATAAGCTGATGTTACAGCATTTCCTTTAAGACCCGCAGTAGAAGAAACATTAATTATATCACCACTTCCTAACTCAATCATAGAAGGAAGAACTGCTTTAGATACATAATAAGGTCCAAATAAATTTGTTTTCACAATATCTTCCCACTCAACTTCTTCCATTTCCAAGAAACCTCCAAAAGCTGCAATTCCTGCATTATTAATTAAAATATCAAATGCTCCAAAAGATTCAACTAATTTATTCAATTCTGATTTAACCTCTGATTTATCAGAAACATCAAAAACCGAATAAGATGATTTAACACCAAATTTTTCTATTTCTTTAATTGTTTCTTCTAATGTATTTTTATTTCTTCCTGTAATTGCTACATCAACACCTTCTTTAGCTAATGATAAAGCTATTGCCTTACCAAGTCCTCTACTTCCTCCAGTAACTAATGCTTTTTTCCCTTTTAAATCTTGCATAATATGTATTTTTATTATAATTATTTCTATATATACAAATGTATCTATAAATAAAAATTTTTCAAAATTTAAAGATTTATTTATTAATTCAAGTCAATAAAATATTTACTTTTTTTTCATTAAAACTTCTTTATTTGACTCAACTCTTATTTGATCAAAAAAAGATTTTAATTTACCATACTTATTTACTTCAAAAACTCCTTCAGGTAAAATAAATTGATAAATAATTGTAACTTGATTATCTTTCAATTTTACATCTTGATAATATTCTAATCCTAAATCAGATTTATGATGTGCTTTAAATTTATCATCTAAAACTATTTCATAACCTTCAGGAATTTTAAATTTAGTATTTATGTTAAATAGATAAGGGAAGTTAAACTCAATATTTCGTTCTCTATTCTTATCATCAAAAGTATACTGTTTCAAAAATTCTCTTAAAGGACTTATAAATGTATAAAATGGTGCATTTACTATTTTATTTTCAGATTTATAACTTTTTACATATTTATCTGATTTATATGTAAGC
Source organism: Chishuiella sp. (assembly GCF_032109125.1). Classification (NCBI taxonomy): domain Bacteria; kingdom Pseudomonadati; phylum Bacteroidota; class Flavobacteriia; order Flavobacteriales; family Weeksellaceae; genus Chishuiella; species Chishuiella sp. The sequence goes on along the minus strand of NZ_DAMCLZ010000001.1, from coordinate 1,802 downwards.
TTTGTTTGATCATCAATATCAAATTGTGTATCTAATGATTCTGTTAAATAATATTTCAATACATCTTCATCTTGTGCATTCTTATTGTAAAAATAACCATTAAAACTATCTTGTCTATTTAAAATAATTTTATCTTTAAGAAATTGATAATTCATAACAGATTCATAATTAGATAATCTTTGAGCTAATTTCACAAAGTTTGCATCTCCCTTTTTTAAAATAACTCCATAATAATTAAAAGCTTCTAATGGCCCATAATTTATTTGCTCTCTATTCAACTTAGAAGCATCTAATATAATTGGTAATCCATTTTTTAATTCTACTACAGTCATAACAGAATTAAACTGATTAATAAATGGATAACCAATTCTCAACTGTCCATGGTCTCTTGTACTGTACAATACAAGATGAGATTTAAATCCTTTAGCTAATAAAAGTTCATTTAATAATAAATTTAAATCAGCAGTATTACCTAATTTTTCGCTTACTAATGTTCTGTTAGTTAGTCTAGGAACTATAGAATAAAAATGATTCCATTTTACATTACTATCCACATAATTAATAATATTTTTCAAAGTTTCTTCTTCGTCTTTACCATCAGGAATTGATTTTGCAATATCCTTTACAAAGGAATTATTTCTATTTGAAATATATTCGTTATTTAAATCATTAATTAATTTTTTCCATGCTTCAAATGTATTTTTAGTTCCACCATCTGTATGGTAATTATCTGCTTGTAATTTTATTCTCTCACTTTGATCTTCAGGATTATAAACATATTTCAAGTCATTAAAACTCTTAATATTATTTAATATCCATTTTGATGTATTATCTTTTTTAGATCTATATTTTGTATTCAAATCATCTCCAATTGTAATAATAGAATAACCTCCGTAAGTAGAATTATTCAAATTAAATTCACTAAATATTGTAGGAATATCATGCTGAAAATTCCAAGCATCAATAGAAAAATTATGCTGACTATTTTTTACATATGTATATTCAATTATTGAACCTACTTTTACATTAGGAAAAGTAAATGTCTTTGCTGAATATAATTCATTTATATTAACATCAAAAACTTCTTTACTATCAATTGGTGTAATCACCATTTCCCCATTAACATTATTTATTGTATTTCCTTTAATTCCAGAAATAGATTCATCTTTGTTTTTACTGTAATAATTAAGTTTAATAATTGATTGCTTTACTCCTTCTTCAGTTAAAATTTTTATTCTTCTTTTTACTTCTAATCTATAATTAGCAGGTAAAAGATCCATTGTACCTTCTTCATAAAGTATAACAGCATCAGCATTTTTATCAAAAGGAACACTTATTAAGCTAATATTATCCTCGGAGGGTTTTCCAAATTTAAAATCATTTTTCTGACTAAAAGATAAGGTTGAAATTAGAAGTAAAAAAATAGTAATTGTTGATTTCATATAGTTTTTTAAATTGTAGCGCAAATATATATTTTTACAATTCAAATACCTTTATATTTCTTAAAATATGTTAAATATTTCTTATTTGAGCAATCTTTTTGGAACGCTTTACTTTCAATGTTTGCAAACAAGTAAAATAAGTTTTTAAATTTAATAGAATCGTTTGCAAAGAATTTACACTACAATTCCTATTGTGAATTAAAAAGTCTGAATTTAGAAACTAGAAGTTTTAAGTTGTGAGTTGTGAGTTATTAGTTTTAGGTAATACGTTTAATGACTAATAACCGAAGAACTGAAAAACTTAAAAACTTAACAACCCCGAATACTTTGTACATTGTACATATTACGTAAATTATAAGC